>NZ_LAVK01000344.1 GCF_001083795.1 Streptomyces sp. SBT349 | reverse complement strand
GGCCAGGGGGAGGGAGAGGGTGAGGGTGACGGCGAGCAGCAGGGGCGTGGTCCAGCGTGGTCTTCGCATGTCGGCTCCAGGGAGAGGGGGTTCCTGGGAAGGGAGGCCCGAGCGGAGTGCGAACCCTGGCCGGGAACCGCCGCGTCCGGTTCGGAGGTTCCGGTTCGGAAGTGACGAAGTCCGGCCCGGTACAGTCGAGTTCAGAACTCTGCCGTGCCATCCGGGACCGTATCCGCTCGTTCGGCGCCACGCCAGGCAGCATCCGCAACTTCGGTGCGGGTGGCCGGGATGACGGCCGCCCGGTCATCCGGCGGGCGCGAGCCCAGGAACGCGGCGGTGGTCGCCACGAACGGGCCGGGGTGGTCGAGCCAGGGGTAGTGGCCCGCTCCCGGCTGCACCACGAGCGTGGCGTCGGGGAACAGCGCCGCGAACGCGGCCGTCGGCCGAGGGGGGCTGTTCATGTCGAACTCCCCGGTGAGCAGCAGGACCGGAGCCTCGAAGCCGGCGAGCGCCGCACGCGTGGCCCGGGGGTCGAAGGCGCCCTCGGCGGCGAAGAGGGCGGCGGCCTCCGCGTTGCCCGGCCGCCCGGCCGCGTGGTGCTCCTGCGCCGCGGCGTCCCAGCGGCCGTAGAGGAACGGGGCGATGGCCTCCCAGTCGGCGCCCGTGCCCGCGGCGATCGCGTCCAGGGCGGCGAACGCCGCCGGGAACCACGGCTCGTCGCTCCGGAGCCTCGCGAGCTCGCGCCGCGTCTCCGCGGTGACCGCGATGCCGATGGCCCGGGTGCTGGGACCGATCAGGGCGAGCCTGCTCACGTTCCGCGGGTACCGGGCCGCGTACTGCGTCGCGACGTTCGCCCCGGCGGAGTGGCCGAGCAGGTCCACCCGGGGCAGCCGGAGGTGCTCACGCAGCGCCTCGACGTCGCCGACCAGGCGATCGCAGCGGTAGGAGGACCTGTCGTCGGGGATCGCGGACCGGCCGGTGCCGCGCGGGTCCGGCACGATCAGCCGGCGGTGGGCGGACAGGCCCCCGAGGTCACCGAGGTACCGGGAGTCCGCGGGGCCTCCCGGGACGCAGAGCAGCGGGTCGCCGTCCCCGGTCACGCGGTAGGCCAGCCGGGTTCCGTCGGGCGCGCAGAAGGTGGGCATGCGAGGGATCCTGCCAGCCATAACCAGGTTATACAACCCGGTTATGACGGCGCGCGCGCTCGGGTGTATAAACGAGCTGTGGCAGGCGAAGAGGACGCGCACCGCGGCCCCGAGACGCTGACCGAGGAGCAGGCCGCGCGGATGCTCGCCGGCATGAACGAGGTCATCCGCGCGGGCGAGGAGATGCGCAGGCTGCGCGCCGAGATGATCGCGCTGTTCGCCGGCTTCGGCTGGACCCAGGACAGGATCGCCCGGCTCACCGACATGAGTCAGCCCGCCGTCTCCAAGCAGGTGACGAAGTACCGGAACGGCGACCCACCGCCGCCGACGCGGCTCTCCCTCGACCAGCGCGACGTGCCCTGGCTCGAAGGGCGCCTGTGGGGCCTCGCGGAGGAGATCTCCGAGACCTTCCACGAGACCGCCCGCTGCACCCGTTGCGTCGACGCCCTCGCCCGGGGGAGGAAGCGCTTCACGCCCCGGAACGTCGACGAGCTGCGGCGGCTCGTCGAAGAGGATCTGGCGCTGCACCGGGCGGAGATGCCCCGCGGCTACCGGGACGCGTACGACGAGATCAGCCGCGGCCTCGACCTCCCCGCGAAGACCGCCCCCACCGCCGGGTCGGCCTCCGTGCGGCGCGCCCTCGCCCACCGGATCCAGCGCGACCGGTTCGGGGACGGCGCCTGAGACGGCCCCCTCGGCCCCCTCCGCCCCGGGAAACGGTGGCGGCGCGGGCCCGGGGATGTCCTCGGGTCCCGCGCCGCGCGGACGGGGTGTCGCCGTTCCGGGGCGTCCCGCCTCAGGTGCCCCGGGTGCCTCAGGTGCCCTTGGTGGAGGAGGCGGTGGAGGCGGTGGACGAGGTCGAGTAGGAGTGCGCCCCGGCGCCCGCGAGGCCGCCCTGGTCGACGATCAGGTACTCGTCGCGGATCGGGGTGCCGTCGAGCCAGGACTCCAGGATCTCCCGCGTCCCCGCGGCGTAACGCGCCTGGGCCGAGAGCGAGGAGCCGGAGATGTGCGGGGTCATGCCGTGGTGCGGCATGGTGCGCCAGGGGTGGTCGGACGGGGCGGGCTGCGGGAACCAGACGTCGCCCGCGTAGCCCGCCAGCCGGCCGTCGCGCAGCGCGCGGCCCACGGCGTCGCGGTCGCAGATCTTGGCGCGGGCGGTGTTGATCAGGTACGCGCCCCGCTTCATCCGCGCGATGAGCTCGTCGTCGAAGAGCCCCTCGGTCTCCGGGTGCAGCGGCGCGTTGATGGTGACCACGTCGCAGTGCGGGACCATGTCGGCGGCGCTCTCGTGGAAGGTGAGCTGGAGCTCGTCCTCCACGTGCTCGGGCAGGCGGTGGCGGTCGGTGTAGTGCAGCTTCACGTCGAACGGGGCGAGCCGGCGCAGCACCGCGATCCCGATGCGGCCCGCGGCCACCGTGCCGACGTGCATGGCCTCCAGGTCGTAGGAGCGCGCCACGCAGTCGGCGATGTTCCAGCCGCCGTCCAGGACCGTCTGGTGGGAGGGCAGGTAGTTCCGCACCAGGGAGAGCGTCATCATGACGACGTGCTCGGCGACGCTGATGCTGTTGCAGTAGGTGACCTCGGCCACCGTGACGCCGTGTTCGATGGCGGCGTCGAGGTCGACGTGGTCGGAGCCGATCCCGGCCGTGATGGCCAGCTTCAGCTTCTCCGCCTTCGCGATCCGCTCGGGCGTGAGGTAGGCGGGCCAGAAGGGCTGGGAGATGACCACGTCGGCGTCACCGAGCTCGCGGTCGAACTCCGAGCCGTCGCCGTCCTTGTCCGAGGTGACCACCAGGGTGTGGCCGCGGCTCTCCAGGAACCGCCGCAGGCCGAGCTCGCCCGAGACGCTGCCCAGCAGGTGGCCCGGGGTGAAGTCGACGGCCCGGGGGGTCGGCGTGGTCTGGCCGTTGGGGTACTGGTCGATGGGGGGCAGGCTGTCACGGGCGTAGGAGGTCGGATACCCGTCGGCCGGGTCGTCGTACAGTACGCACAGCACCTTTGCCATGGTCTCGGCCCTTCTTCCGTCTGTGGCGGTTGCCCTCTACGGTCCTCAGCGCGGGGGTCCGCGGTCAAAGCGTTCCTCTCTATGGGCGGATAGAAGAGGGCTATCAACCGGCGCGGCCGGCGAGGTGGCCGTCGAGCAGCGAGTTGAGCGTGTCGTGCACGCGGATCTGGCGGGCCACGTCGAGCAGGGCCCGGCCCAGGACCGACTCCGGGCTGCGGTCGGCGATGACCAGGCCGACGCGGGGGCCGTGCGCCGGGCACTCCAGGGGAACGACGCGCATCCCCTCGGGCACGCCGAACATGTGCAGCCAGGCGTGCGAGATCACGCTCGACCACCGGCCGCCCGACAGGTGCGCGTACAGCCCGGCGACGCTGTCGGTCTCGACGGAGGGCGTCGCGGTGACGCCCTCGGCGGCGAAGTACTCGTCCACGATGCGGCGGTTGCGCATCTGGGGCGACAGCAGGCACAGCGGCAGCGAGGCGACCTGCGCCCAGCTCGCCGGGGACCGCGTCTCCCCGCCGTCCGGGGTCAGCAGCAGGTAGCGCTCCCGGTAGAGCACATATCGGCGCACGTGCCGCAGCTCCTCGTCGTCCAGGTAGGTCAGGGCGACATCGAGCTCGAACTCGGCGAGCCGGTGGCCGATCTCGCGGGAGGACAGCGACTCCAGCGAGACCCGGGCCAGCGGGTGCCGCTCGCAGAACGGCGTGGTCAGGAGCGAGGCGGCGCTCAGCGCGGTGGGGATGGTCCCCAGCCGCAGGGTGCCGCTGAGGCCGCCGCGCATCTCGGACAGTTCCTGCCACAGCGCGTCGCGCTCGGCCAGGATGCGGTGCGCCCACAGCAGGACCCGTTCGCCCTCGGGGGTCAGGCCCTCGAACCGGTGGCCGCGCAGCACGATCGGAACGTCGAGCTCCCGTTCGAGCTTGCGGATGGCGGCGGACAGCGACGGCTGCGAGACGAAGCAGGCCGCCGCCGCGCGGGCGAAGTGCCGCTCCCTGGCCAGGGCGACCAGGTATTCCAGCTGTCGCAGCAGCATCAGCCGAGGTCGGCGAGGGCCGGGGCCGGGTCGGGGGCCCCGTCGCCCTGGCCGGGGGCGGGCGGCTCCTCGAACTCGGTGACCCGGTCGATCTCGGTCCCCATCGCGACATTGGTGATCCGTTCGAGGATGACCTCGACCACCACCGGCACCCTGAACTCCGCCATCAGCTTCTTCGCCTCCTCCAGCGCGGGCCCGATCAGCTCGGGGTCCGAGACGCGCATCGCCTTGCAGCCGAGGCCCTCGGCGACCCTGACGTGGTCCACCCCGTAGCCGCCGAGCTCGGGGGCGTTGATGTTGTCGAAGGACAGCTGCACGCAGTAGTCCATGTCGAAGGTGCGCTGTGCCTGGCGGATCAGGCCGAGGTAGGCGTTGTTGACGACGACGTGGAGATAGGGGATGCGGAACTGCGCGCCCACGGCCAGCTCCTCGATCATGAACTGGAAGTCGTAGTCGCCCGACAGGGCCACGACGGTGGCGTCCGGCTCGGCCGCGGCCACGCCGAGCGCGGCGGGCACGGTCCAGCCGAGTGGCCCCGCCTGCCCGGCGTTGATCCAGTGCCGTGGCCGGTGGACGCGGAGCATCTGCGCGGCCTGGATCTGGGAGAGGCCGATGGTGGAGACATAGCGGGTGTCCCGGCCGAACGCCCTGTTCATCTCCTGGTAGACCCGCTGCGGCTTGATCGGCACCTCCTCGAAGTGGGTCCTGCGCAGCAGGGTGGCCTTGCGCCGGGCGCAGGCCGCCGCCCACCCCGACCGGTCGGGAAGCGTGCCGGCCGCCGCGCGCTCCCGGGCCGAGGCGACGAACAGCGCGAGCGCCGCGCCCGCGTCGGAGACGATGCCGTAGTCGGGGGCGAACACCCGGCCGATCTGCGTGGGTTCGATGTCGACGTGGACGAACGTGCGACCGCGGGTGTAGGTGTCGAGGCCGCCGGTGTGCCGGTTGGCCCAGCGGTTCCCGATGCCGAGGACGAAGTCGGCGTCCAGCATGCTGGCGTTGCCGTAGCGGTGGGAGGTCTGGAGGCCGACCATCCCGGCCATCAGCGGGTGGTCGTCCGGGACCGTGCCCCAGCCCATCAGGGTGGGCACCACCGGGACGCCCGTCAGCTCGGCGAACTCCACGAGCGCGTCGGCCGCGTCGGCGTTGACCACGCCGCCCCCGGCGACGATCAGCGGGCGGTGGGAGCGCGCCAGCAGGTCGAGCGCCCGGTCGATCTGGGCGCGGGTGGCGGCGGGCCGGTAGACCGGAAGCGGCTCGTAGGTCTCCGGGTCGAACTCGATCTCGGCCGACTGCACATCGACGGGGAGGTCGATCAGCACGGGTCCCGGGCGGCCGGAGCGCATCAGGTGGAACGCCTGCTGGAAGGCGCCGGGGACCTGAGCCGGCTCCAGCACGGTCATCGCCATCTTGGTCAGCGGCGCGGCGATGGAGGAGATGTCGACCGCCTGGAAGTCCTCCTTGTGGAGCCGGGCCACGGGCGCCTGGCCGGTGATGCAGAGGATGGGAACGGAGTCGGCGGCTGCCGCGTAGAGGCCGGTGATCATGTCGGTGCCCGCCGGGCCGCTGGTGCCGAGGCAGACGCCGATGTTCCCCGCCCTGGCCCGGGTCCAGCCGTCGGCCATGTGGGAGGCGCCCTCGACGTGGCGGGCCAGGATGTGGCTGAGGCCGCCGTCGGCACGCATCGCCGCGTAGAACGGGTTGATGGCCGCACCGGGCAGGCCGAAGACGTGGGTGGTGCCCTCACGCTTCAGGATCTCCACCGCTGCTCGGGCCGCTGTCATGCGCGCCATGCGCTCTCCTGTCTGAGGGTGGTGTGGGTGTGGGTGTGGGTGGTGTGGGTGGTGTGGGTTATGGGTGCTGGTGCGGGGGTCGGGCCGGTCAGTGACCGGCCAGGCGCTCGACTCCGCGCAGCAGCGCGGAGTGGTCGAGGCCGCCGTCGCCGTTGGCCCGCGCCGACTGGACGAGCTGGGCGACCAGCGAGCCGACGGGCAGCGGGGCGCCGAGGGCGCGGGCGGCCTCGGTGACGATGCCCATGTCCTTGTGGTGCAGGTCGACGCGGAATCCGGGGGTGAAGTCGTGGCTCTCCATGGCCGCGCGCTTGCGGGCCAGGACGGTGGATCCGGCCAGGCCGCCGCCGAGCACGTCCAGCGCGGACGCGAGGTCGACCCCGGCCTGCCGCAGGAAGACCACGGCCTCGGCGAGCGCCTGGAGGTGGACGGCGACGATCAGCTGGTTGGCCGCCTTGACGGTCTGTCCGGCGCCGGTCGGACCGACGTGGACCACGGTCGTGCCGAGGGTGTCGAACAGCGGCCTGGCCTCGGCGAAGTCGGCCGCGCCGCCGCCGACCATGATGGACAGCACGGCCTCGACGGCGCCCGCCTCGCCGCCGGAGACGGGGGCGTCCAGCGTGCGGACGCCCACGCCCGCCGCGGCGGCGGCGACCTGGAGCGAGGTGCCGGGGGTGATGCTGCTCATGTCGATCACGAGGGTGCCCGGCCTCGCGTGCGCCAGGACGCCGCCCTCGCCGAGCAGCACCGCCTTGACCTGCGGGTCGGCGGGCACCATGGTGATGGCGACCTCGGCGTCCGCCACCGCCTCGGCGATGCCGGAGGCGCCCCGGCCGCCCTGGGAGACGAGGCGGTCCACCGGGCCCCGGGAGAGGTCGAAGCCGGTCACCTGGTGGCCTGCCTTGACGAGATGGCCTGCCATGGGCGCGCCCATGATGCCGAGGCCGATGAAGGCGATCCGGCGGGGCCCTGCGGGTGTGGCGCTCATCGTGCGGCGTCCTTTCGTCGTCGTGGGATCGGTGGTGCGGAAGCGGGAGCGGTGGTGCGGGGGCGCGAGAACGGCGCGGGGTCAGCCGCCCGCGCGGTGGGCGCGCGGGAGCCAGTCGAACGTGGCGTGGCCGGGGGCGGTGGGGCGGTACTCCAGGCCGACCGGACCCGCGTAGCCGGAGGCGGCCAGGCGGGCGAAGAGGTCCTCGAAGTCAAGGGTCCCCGTTCCCGGTTCGTGCCGTCCCGGGACATCGGCGATCTGGACGTGGCCGATCCGGTCCGCGTAGGTGCCGATCACGCGCGGCAGGTCCTCGCCCATCCGCGCCAGGTGGTAGAGGTCGCACAGGAAGCGGGCGTTGCCGAGACCGGTGAGCTCGTCGACCCGGTCGGCGACATCGACCGCGGCCTTGGCCGAGACCAGCGGATAGCGGGGGGATTCGGCGGAGTTGAGCGCCTCGATCAGCAGAACGGCGCCGACGCGGTGGGCGGCGCGCGCCGCGAACGCCAGGTTCTCCAGGGCCAGCTCGTCCTGCTCCGCCGGGTCGAGCCCCGGCACCCGGTTGCCGTAGAGGGCGTTGAGGGCGGTGCAGCCGAGGGAGGCGGCGAGGTCGGCGGCGACCTCGACGCTCCGGCGGAAGCGGACCCGCTGCGCCGGGTCGGAGGCGGTGCCGCGTTCGCCCCGCCCGAGGTCGTCCAGCAGGTTGAGGCCGCTCAGCCGGACGCCGGCGTCGGTGAACGACCGCCGCAGCGCCTCGACGGCGGCGGGCGCGGGGGCGTGCTCGTCGCCGAAGGGCCACCACAGCTCGGCGGCCGTGAAGCCGGCCGCCGCGGCGGCGGCGGGACGTTCGGCGGGTGGCAGTTCGCCGAACACGATCGACAGGTTGACGGTCCACCGCAGTCGGGCGGCAGCGGTCACGGGGATCACCTCGTCACGGGGGTCGGTTCGGGCG
>NZ_LAVK01000343.1 GCF_001083795.1 Streptomyces sp. SBT349 | reverse complement strand
GAAACGGTCCAGGCCCCCCTCACCCCGCCGCAACGACCCCACCGCCGCCACCTCGTCCAGGCCCGGCACCAGCACCGGATGCGCACTCGACTCGACGAACACCCCGTGCCCGTCCGCCCGAGCCGCCCGCACCGCCTCCTCGAAACGCACCCGCCCCCGCAGACTCTCGAACCAGTACCCCGCGTCCAACCCCGCCGTGTCCACCCGACCACCCGTCACCGTCGAGTAGAGGGGGACGGCGGCGGACCGGGGTTCGAGACCGGCGAGGTCGCTCATGATCCGGTCGCGCAGCTCGTCCACCTGGACCGAGTGCGAGGCGTAGTCCACCGGAACGCGCCGAGCCCGGACCCCGTCCCCCTCACACGCGGCCAGCAGTTCCTCCAACGCCCCGGGCTCACCCGAAACGACCGTCGCGCGCGGCCCGTTGACCGCCGCCACCGACAACCGCCCACCCCACGTGGTGATGCGCTCCTCGACCTCGGCCACCGGCTCCGCCAGCGACACCATCCCACCCTTGCCGGACAGCGCCAGCAACGCCCTGCTCCGCAGCGCGACGACGCGAGCGCCGTCCTCCAGTGACAGACCACCCGCCACCACCGCGGCCGCGATCTCGCCCTGGGAGTGGCCGATCACGGCGGCGGGCTCCACGCCGTAGGAGCGCCACAGCCCGGCCAGCGACACCATCACCGCCCACAGCACCGGCTGCACCACGTCGACCCGCTCCAGCCACCCCTCGTCCTCCGAGCGCAGCACCCCGGACAGCGACCAGTCGGCGAACGGCGCGAGCGCCTCCTCGCACGCGGCGATGCGCTCGGCGAACTCCGGTGAGGCGTCGAGCAGTTCCTCGGCCATGCCCGCCCACTGCGAGCCCTGCCCCGGGAACACCAGCACCACCCGGCCAGCACCGGGCACCACCCGGCCCCGCACCTCGTCCCCACCCAGCACCACCGCACGGTGGTCCAGCGCCGCCCGACCGGTCGCCAGCGTCCATCCCACGTCCACCGAGGACGCGAGGCCACGCACCCGCGCCACCTGCGCGTCCAACGCCCCCTCGTCCGCGGCCGACACCGCCAACGGCACCACGGGCAGGCGGTCGGCGTGCCGCCGCTCGGCGTTCTCCCGTTCCGGCGGCCCCTGTTCGAGGACGACATGCGCGTTGGTGCCACTCATGCCGAACGAGGAGACACCCGCGCGGCGGGGGCGGCCGGTCTCCGGCCAGTCCATGGCCTCCGTCAGGAGGCACACCTCGCCCGCGTCCCAGTCCACGTGCGGCGACGGCTCGTCCACGTGCAACGTGCGCGGCAGCACGCCGTGCCGCATCGCCTGCACCATCTTGATCACACCACCGACACCCGCGGCGGCCTGGGCGTGCCCGATGTTCGACTTCAACGACCCCAGCCACAGCGGCCGTTCGGCCTCGCGGTCCCGCCCGTAGGTGGCGAGCAACGCCTGCGCCTCGATCGGATCACCCAGCGTCGTGCCCGTGCCGTGCGCCTCCACCGCGTCCACTTCACCGGCCGGCAGGCCCGCGTTGGCCAGCGCGGCGCGGATCACCCGTTGCTGCGACGGGCCGTTGGGGGCGGTGAGCCCGTTGCTCGCGCCGTCCTGGTTCACGGCGGTGCCGCGCACCACCGCCAGCACCCGGTGACCGTTGCGCCGCGCGTCCGACAACCGCTCCAGCAGCAGCATCCCGACGCCCTCGGCCCAGGCCGTGCCGTCGGCCGCCGCCGCGAACGGCTTGCACCGCCCGTCGGGCGCCAGCCCCCGCTGGCGGCTGAACTCGACGAAGAGGCCGGGCGTGGACATCAGGGTCACGCCGCCTGCCAGCGCCATCGAGCACTCGCCCGTGCGCAGCGACTGCGCCGCCAGGTGCAGCGCCACCAGCGACGAGGAGCAGGCCGTGTCCACGGTCACCGCGGGCCCTTCGAGGCCGAAGACGTAGGAGACGCGGCCCGTTGCCACGCTGCCCGCGCTCCCGCTGCCGAGATACCCCTCCATCCCCTCGGCCGCGTCCGGGAGTTCGTGCAGTCGCGAGGCGTAGTCGTGGTACATCACGCCCGCGAAGACGCCGATGTCCTTGCCGCGCAGGGACAACGGGTCGATGCCCGCCCGTTCGAAGGTCTCCCAGGAGGTCTCCAGCAGCAGCCGCTGCTGCGGGTCCATCGCCAGCGCCTCACGCGGCGAGATCCCGAACACCCCCGGGTCGAACTCCGCCGCCTCATGCAGGAACCCGCCCTCCCGCACATACGACGTGCCCGACCGCTCCGGATCCGGGTCGAAGAGCGCGTCCACGTCCCAGCCGCGGTCCACCGGGAACCCCGACACCGCATCGCCGCCCTCCGCGACCAGCCGCCACAGATCCTCCGGCGAGGCCACGCCACCCGGATAACGGCAGCCCATCGCCACGATCGCCACCGGCTCGTCCACGGCCGAGGCCCGTCGGCGCGGGGTGGCGGAGCGGGCGCCGCCGACGGTTGGCGCGTCGGACAGCTGCTCCAGGACGAACGCGGCCAGCGCCTCGGGGGTGGGGTGGTCGAAGACGAGGGTGGTGGGCAGGCGCAGGCCGGTCTCGGCGTTGAGGCGGTTGCGGAGTTCGACGGCCGTGAGCGAGTCGAAGCCCAGGTCCTTGAACGCGCGGTCGCCCGCGATCGACCGCGGCGCGGAGTGCTTGATCACCTGACCGACGTGTTCCCGCACCACGTCGCCCACCACGCGGGGGCGTTCGGCCTCCGGCAGCTCGGCGAGCCGCCGGGCGAGGCCGCCGTTCCCGCGTGCGGCGGTGCCGGAGGGCACGGCGACGGGGGCCAAGCTCCTCAGCAGCGGCGGGAGTTGACCGGCCGCGGCGCGCTCCTGGAGCCCGGTGCGGGAGAACGCCACCGGGACGAGGCAGGCGCGGTCGCTGCCGAGGGCGGCGCTGAGAAGCGTGAGGCCCTGGGCGGTGGTGAGCGGCTTGATGCCGCCGCGGCTCATGCGGGCGAGGTCGGTCTCGCCGAGCCCACCCGTCATCGCGCTGCGCTCGGCCCACAGGCCCCAGGCCAGCGACACCGCCGGAAGTCCCTGGGAGCGCCGGAAGCCCGCGAGGCCGTCGAGCGCCGCGTTGGCCGCCGCATACGCCGCCTGCCCCGCGCTGCCCAGCACCCCGGCCGCGGACGAGAACAGCACGAACGCCGCCAGGTCCAGGCCCGCGGTGAGTTCATGCAGATGCCAGGCCGCGTCCACCTTCGACCGCAGCACGCGCTCCAGCCGCTCGGGGGTCAGCGACTCCACCAGCCCGTCGTCCAGCACCCCGGCCAGATGGACGACGGCCGTCAGGGGGCGGGTCGGCGCCGCCAGCAGTTCGGCGAGCGCGTCGCGGTCGGCGGCGTCGCAGGCCGCCACGGTGACCGAGGCCCCCAGCGCCGTCAACTCCGCCACCAACTCCCGCGCGCCCTCGGCCTCGTCGCCGCTCCGGGAGACCAGCAGCAGATGCCGGGCACCGTGCTCGGTCACCAGGTGCCGAGCCGTCACGCGGCCCAAGGTGCCCGTTCCGCCGGTGAGCAGAACCGTCCCCTCGGGATCGAACGGAGGCACCACGCCCACGACCTCCGGCAGTCGCTCCAGACGCGGAACGAACACCCGCCCCTCGCGCACCGCCACCTGCGACTCCCCCGACGCCAGCACACCCGCCAGCACCTCATCGGCCATGTCCGTGTCCGCGTCCGCGTCCATGTCCACCAGCACGAAACGACCCGGATGCTCAGCCTGCGCCGACCGCACCAGACCCCACACCACCGAAGCAGCCGGATCCACCACCCGACCCTCCGCACCCACGGCCACCGCACCACCCGTGACCACCACCAGCCGACCACCCCGCTCCAACACCTCCCGCACCACCACCAGCACACGCCCCGCCAGGCCATGGACGGCGGCGATCGCCGCGTCGGCGTCGTCGTGCCGGGGCGCGCGGAACTCGGCGTGGGTCGGCGGCTCGTCGCCGGTCGCGACCCCACCGTTCGCGCCACCGGTCGGCGGCAGGGGGCGCCACACGACCTCGTGGAGCGCCTGGTGTCCCTGGCGGCCGGCGGCTCGCAGCCGTTCGGCGTCGACCGGCCGCGTGAGCAGCGCCTCGACGGAGACGACCGGCCTGCCCGACGCGTCGGCGACGGCCAGGGCGACGGAGTCGCCGGAGTGGTAGGAGATGCGGGCTCGCAGCGCGGACGGCCCGGCCGAGTGGAGGGTGACGCCGTGCCAGGAGAACGGCAGCCGCACCTGGTCGGAGTCGGTGGCGGGCCCGAGGCCGACGGCGTGCAGCGCCGCGTCGAGGAGGGCGGGGTGGACACCGTAGGCATCGGCCTCGCCGCGCAGTTCCTCGGCCAGCCGAACGTCGGCGAACAGCTCGTCGCCCCGGCGCCAGGCGGCCCTGACACCCCGGAAGAGCGGGCCGTAGCGCAGGCCGAGCGCGGCGGCGCGCTCGTAGAGGCCCTCGGTCGGGACGGGCTCCGCGTCGGGGGGTGGCCACCGCGTGAAGTCCTCGGCGGCCGGGAGCTCGTGGCGCGCGGGGCCGACCAGGCCGGTCGCGTGGCGGATCCAGCCGCCGGGGCCGCTCTCGTCGGGCAGCCGGGAGTGGAGGGTCAGTTCGCGTTGGCCGTGGTCGTCGGGCGGGCCGAGTTCGACCTGAAGTCGCAGCTCACCCTGGGCCGGGAGAACGAGGGGCGCGTCGAGGGTCAGCTCCTCCACGGTCTCGCAGCCCGCCTCGTGGGCGGCACGCAGGGCCAGTTCGAGGAGGCCGGTGCCGGGGAGAAGGACGACATCGTTGACGGCGTGGTCGGCGATCCAGGGTTGCGCGCCGAGCGAGAGGCGGCCGGTGAAGAGGAAGCCCTCGGACTGCGCCAGGCCGACCCACGCGCCGAGCAGCGGGTGCCCGGTCCCGTCCAGGCCGCCGCCGACGGGGGCGGAACCGCTCGCCGTCAGCCAGTACCGTTCCCGCTGGAAGGGGTAGGTCGGCACATCGACATGCCGACCACCGGCGAACACGCGGTCCCAGGCGACGGGAACGCCGTGCACCCACGCCTCGGCGAGCGAGGCCACGAAACGGTCCATCCCGCCCTCGCCCCGCCGCAACGAGCCGATCGCGGTGGCATCCTCGATCGCCATCGTCAGGACCGGATGCGCACTGGCCTCGACGAACACCCCGTGCCCGTCCGCCCGCGCCGCACGCACCGCCTCGTCGAACCGCACCCGGCCGCGCAGATTCTCGAACCAGTACGCCCCGTCCAGACCCGCGGTGTCCAACTCCCCACCCGTCACCGTGGAGTAGAACGGCACCGACCCCGAACGCGGCACGACAGGCGCCAGATCCGTCAGGATCCGCTCCCGCAGACCATCCACCTGAGCGGAATGCGACGCGTAATCCACCGGGATACGACGCACCCGGACCTCCTCCGCCTCACAGACGGCCAGGAGTTCGTCCAACGCCCCGGGCTCACCCGAAACCACCGTCGCCCGCGGCCCGTTGACCGCCGCCACCGACAACCGCCCACCCCACGCGGCGATGCGCTCCTCCACCTCGGCCACCGGCTCCGCGACCGACACCATCCCACCCTTGCCGGACAGCGCCAGCAACGCCCTGCTCCGCAGAGCGACGACGCGAGCGCCGTCCTCCAACGACAACCCACCCGCGACACAGGCGGCGGCGATCTCCCCCTGCGAATGACCGACCACGGCTGCGGGCTCCACACCGTAGGAACGCCACAACCCGGCCAGCGACACCATCACCGCCCACAACACCGGCTGCACCACATCAACCCGCTCCAGCCACCCGGCATCCTCCGACCGCAGCACCTCGCAGAGCGACCAGTCGACAAAAGGACTCAACGCCCTCTCACAGGCGGCCATCTCCTCCGCGAACTCGGGCGAGGCATCGAGCAACCCCACCGCCATGCCCGCCCACTGCGACCCCTGGCCCGGAAACACCAACACCACCCGGTCGGCCCCCGGCACCACCTCACCCACCACGGTGTCCGGCCCCAGCACCACCGCCCGTTCGGCGAACTCGGACCGTGCGGTCGCCAGGGTGAAGGCAATGTCCGTGAGGTCGAGGTGCGGCCGGGCCAGGAGGTGGGCGCGAAGGCGCTCCGTCCGGGCGCGCAGGGCGGGCTCGTTCTTCGCCGACAGGACGAGCGGCACCACGGGCGGCGCCGTGGTCTCCCCCGCCCGGTCCCCCGCCTCACCGTCCGGCGGGGCCTGTTCCAGCACGACGTGGGCGTTGGTGCCGCTGACGCCGAACGAGGACACGGCCGCGCGGCGTGGGCGGCCGGTATCGGGCCACTCCACCGACTCGGTCAGCAGCCGCACCGCGCCCGCGTCCCAGTCCACGTGGGAGGTGGGCGTCCCGGCGTGGAGGGTCATGGGGAGGGTCCCGCGCCGCATGGCCTCGATCATCTTGATGACGCCCGCGACGCCGGATGCGGCCTGGGTGTGGCCGATGTTGGACTTCAACGACCCCAGCCAGAGCGGCCGTTCGACGTGACGGTCCTGACCGTAGGTGGCGAGCAGGGCGCGTGCCTCGATCGGGTCGCCCAGCGTCGTGCCCGTGCCGTGCGCCTCGACCGCGTCCACCTCGCCCGCCGCCAGGCCCGCGTTGTCCAGCGCCGCGCGGATCACCCGTTGCTGCGCCGGGCCCCTGGGCACCGTGAGGCCGCTGCTGGCGCCGTCCTGGTTGACCGCGCTGCCGCGCACCACCGCCAGCACCCGGTGACCGTTGCGCCGCGCGTCCGACAACGGCTCCAGCAGCAGCACCCCGACGCCCTCGCCCCAGCCGGTGCCGTCCGCGCCGGCGCCGAACGCCTTGCACCGCCCGTCGGCCGAAAGACCGCGCTGCCTGCTGAACTCCACGAACATCCCCGGCGTGGACATCACCGTCACGCCGCCCGCCAGCGCCATGGTGCACTCGCCCTTGCGGAGTGCCTGGCACGCCAGGTGGAGGGCGACCAGGGACGACGAGCAGGCCGTGTCGACCGTGACGGCGGGGCCCTCAAGGCCGAAGGTGTAGGCGACGCGGCCCGTGGCGACGCTGCCCGACCTGCCGCTGCCGAGGTAGCCCTCCAGTTCGGCGGGGGTCTCGGCGAGGTCGGTGGCGTAGTCGCTGTAGGCGACGCCGGCGAAGACGCCGACCGGCTCGCCGTGCAGGGACTCGGGGCGGACGCCCGCGTGTTCGATCGCCTCCCAGGAGGTCTCCAGGAGCAGCCGCTGCTGCGGGTCCATCGCCAGCGCCTCGCGCGCCGAGATCCCGAAGAACTCGGCGTCGAAGTCGCCCACGTCGCCGAGGAATCCACCGGCGCGGGTGTAGGAGGTGCCGGGCGTGTCGGGGTCCGGGTCGTAGAGGGATTCCACGTCCCAGCCGCGGTCGGCGGGGAAGTCGGTGATCGCGTCCCGCCCTTCGGCGACCAGCCGCCACAGTTCCTCGGGCGACCGCGCCCCGCCGGGGTAGCGGCAGGCCATGCCGACGACGGCGATGGGCTCCCGGTCCGCCGCCTGGACGTCGCGCAGCTTCTCGCGGGTGTGACGCAGGTCGGTGGTGACCAGCTTCAGATAGTCGCGGAGCTTCTGTTCGTTCGACATCTGTCCTCTTCGGGCGGATCCGGGCAGGTGCGGTCGGGGCGGCGGGGCCGAGGCGGCGGTCAGGAGAGGCCGAGGTCCTCGTTGATGAGGGAGAACAGCTCGTCGTCCGTGGCGTTGGCGATGTCCTCGTCGGTCGACGTTCCGGTGGGGACGCCGTCGGCCGAGCGCAGCCTCGCCACCAGGTGTTCGAGCCGGTCGGCGACCGCGCCGCGTTCCGCCTCGCCGAGGTCTCCGACCGGCAGGGTGTCCAAGGCATCCAGGGCGTCCAGGGCGTCCAGGGCGTCCTGGGTGTCCTGGGCGCCGAGAGGGCCGGGGGCGCCGCGGGTGTCCGTGCCGGTGGGTGGGGCCGCGAGGAGCGGGGCCAGTTCCTCGCC
>NZ_LAVK01000342.1 GCF_001083795.1 Streptomyces sp. SBT349 | reverse complement strand
GCCCCGGGCCGCGCGTGCACCCCGCGTGGTGGGTGGCGGGCATCGGCTTCCTCGGCCTCATCGGCGCGGCCGGCTTCCGGGCCGCGCCCGGCGTGCTGATCGACCCGCTGCACGACGAGTTCGGCTGGTCGCGCGGCTCCATCTCGTTCGCCGTCTCGGTCAACCTGCTGCTCTACGGCTTCACGGCGCCGTTCGCCACCGCGCTCATGGAGCGGTACGGCATACGCCGCGTGGTCAGCGGGGCGCTGGTGCTGATCTCGGCGGGCAGCGGGCTGACCGTCTTCGTGAACAGCCAGTGGCAGCTCGTGCTCTGCTGGGGTGTCCTCACCGGGCTCGGCGCGGGCTCCATGGCGCTGGCGTTCGCGGGCACCATCGCGGGGCGCTGGTTCGTCGCCCGGCGCGGCCTGGTCACCGGCATCCTGACGGCCGGCGGCGCGGCGGGGAACCTGGTCTTCCTGCCGCTGGTCGGGCTGCTCTCGGACGGCCCCGGGTGGCGGTTCGCCTCGCTGACCGTCGCCCTGTGCGCGCTGGCCGTCGTGCCGCTGGTGCTCTGGCGGCTGCGCGACCGGCCCGAGGATCTGGGCGTCACGCCCTACGGCGCCCCCGAGGACTGGACCGCGCCGCCCCCGCCGCCGCCCGGCGCGGCGCGCAGGGCGCTCCGCGCGCTGGGAGCCGCCGCCCGCACCCGGGTGTTCTGGCTGCTCGCCGTGACGTTCGCCATCTGCGGCGCCTCCACCAACGGCCTGATCGGCACCCACTTCGTGCCCGGCGCGCACGACCACGGCATGCCCGTCCCCGTCGCCGCCTCGCTGCTGGCGGTGATCGGCGTCTTCGACCTGGTGGGAACGGTCTTCTCCGGCTGGCTGACCGACCGCTACGACCCGCGTCGGCTGCTGGCCGTCTACTACGCGCTCCGGGGCGTCTCCCTGCTCTTCCTGCCGGTGCTGCTCGCCGGGACCGTGCACCCGCCGATGCTGCTGTTCGTCGTGTTCTACGGGCTCGACTGGGTGGCCACCGTGCCGCCGACCATCGCCCTGTGCCGCCGGCACTTCGGCGAGGACGCGGGCGTCGTCTTCGGCTGGGTGCTCGCCTCGCACCAACTGGGCGCGGCGGTCGTCGCGTTCGGCGCGGGCCTCATCCGCGACACGACCGGCTCCTACGACCTGGCGTGGACCACCTCGGGCGCGCTGTGCGCGGTGGCGGCCGTGCTGGTGATGGTGATCCAGGTCCGCCGCACGGAGCCCGCGCCGGTGTGAGACGTGGGTGTGAGACGCGGGCGGGGGACGCGGGTGCGGGGCTCAGATCCAGAGGGTGAACGTCGCCACCAGCGCCGCGAGCCCCACGCCCGCCGTGGCCCACGCCGTGCGGTACATGCGCAGCCCGCCGCCGATGACCACGGCGGCCATCAGCAGCGCCCCGGTCAGCGGCAGGCACGCGTACAGCGCCCCGGCGAGCCCGGTCCGCACCACCTCCCCGGTGCCCGGGACCACCGCCACGGCGAGGCGTTCACCCTCGTCGCGGGCGATGACCTGCCGCAGCACCACGGTCTCGCCCGTGGAGTCGAGCGGGCCCGTGCAGGCGTCGCGATCGCACGCGGCCAGGGTCACGGTGGAACGTTCGCGGCCGTCGCCGATCACCGCGTGCCGGGCCGTGTCGAACGAGGACCACGCCCCCGCGGCGACCAGCAGCAGCACGAGCAGCCCGAGGAACCCCATGCGGGCCACCAGCAGCGCGCCATAGGTGCGCTGACCGGTCCGGCGGGCCCGGCCGGTCCTCAGGGTCTGCGTCGCGGACATGGGCCGATCCTTGGCCACAGCCACGCGTGCGGTCAACCCTGAGGGCCGCTCCCCGGCGGGGCCCGCCGGGTTCCTCAGCCGTTGTACTCGCTCTGCGCCCGCTCCAGGCCCTGGGTGACCAGCGCCTCGGTGGCGTCGGCCGCCCGGTCCACGAAGTAGTCCAGCTCCTTGCGCTCCGCCGTCCCGAAGTCCTTCAGCACATAGTCCGCGACGTCCATCCGCCCCGGCGGGCGGCCGACGCCGAAGCGGACGCGGTGGTAGTCGCGGCCGAGCGAGCCGGTGAGGGACTTCAGGCCGTTGTGCCCGTTGTCCCCGCCGCCCCGCTTCAGCCGCAGCACGCCGTAGCCGATGTCCAGCTCGTCGTGGACGACGACGAGGCGCTCGACCGGGATCCGGTAGAACGTGCTCAGCGCCGTGACCGGGCCGCCCGACAGGTTCATGAACGACAGCGGCTTGGCGAGCACCACGCGCGGGCCGCCCGCGCCCGGCGCGCCGAACCGGCCTTCGAGCACCATGGCGCGGGCCTTGTGCGCCTTGAACGTGCCGCCCATGCGGTCGGCGAGCAGGTCGGCGACCATGAAGCCGACGTTGTGCCGGTTCCCCGCGTACTGCGGGCCCGGGTTGCCGAGGCCCACGATCAGCCAGGGTTCGTCCACGTGCGCCCTTCCTCAGCGCCGCCGCCGTCAGGCGGAGGCGGGCTCCTCGGCGCCCTCGCCGGCCTGCTCCGCGCCCGCCTCGGCGGCGCCCTCGGCCGGGGGCTCCTCGGCCTGCGGCTGGAGCACCTGGATCACGACGTCCTCGCCCTCGATGGCCAGCGTGCTGCCGGAGGGGAGGGGGACGTCCTTGGCCAGGATCGAGGAGCCGACCTGGAGGCCCTGGACGGAGACGGTGACCGACTCGGGGATGTGGGTGGCCTCGGCCTCGACCGTGAGCGTGTTGAGCACGTGCTCCAGCAGGCCGCCGTCGGGGGCGAGCTCACCCTCGACGTGGATCGGGATCTCGACGGTGACCCTCTCGCCGCGCTTGACGATCAGCAGGTCGAGGTGGACCAGGAAGCCGCGGATGGCCTCGCGCTGGACGGCCTTGGGGATCACCAGCTCCTCGCGGCCGTCGATGTCCAGGGTGATCAGGATGTTCGGCGTCTTGAGGGCCATCATCAGCTCGTGGCCCGGCAGCGTGATGTGGACCGGCTCGGTGCCGTGCCCGTAGATGACGGCGGGCACCCTCCCCGTCGCACGGATCCGGCGGGACGCCCCCTTGCCGAACTCCTCGCGGGTCTCTGCGGCGATCTTCACATCGGCCATGGCTGCACTCCTCGTTGGGGTCCTCGCTGGGAAAGGTCACCCGGCCCCGGAGGACCTGCCACGAAGAGCGCGTCGATAACGGACCAGCCCCCACCGGGACCCTCCCTCGCCGAGCAACCCCAAAAGTCTACCCGCCCCCGGCACGACACAGGACCGCACCGATGACGCCACGGGCAGGCGCTGGCCCGCAGGGCCCGCCGGCGCGGAGCGGCGCGGTTCGCGTCGGCGGGCCCTGCGGGCGGCCGCCCGCCGGGGCGGCGGCCCCCAAGGCCCGTGGCCCGCCCGCCCGGAGGGCACCGCGTGGCGTCGGGTGGCTCGTACCGCGCGGCGGTACGGCCGCCCGCGCTCGCGCGGCACTGCCAGGCCCGACCGGCCAGGTCTACGCGTTGCCTTCGAACAGGCTCGTCACCGAGCCGTCCTCGAAGACCTCGCGGACCGCTCGTGCGATCGTCGGTGCCATCGACAGGACGGTGATCTTGTCCAGCGACACCTGCCGCGGCGTGGGCAGCGAGTTCGAGAAGATGAACTCGCTCACCCGCGAGTTCTTCAGGCGGTCCGCCGCCGGGCCCGAGAGGACGCCGTGGGTCGCGGCCACGATCACGTCCTCGGCGCCGTTGGCGAAGAGCGCGTCCGCCGCCGCGCAGATGGTGCCGCCGGTGTCGATCATGTCGTCGACCAGCACGCACACCCGCCCCGCCACATGGCCGACGACCTCGTGCACGGTGACCTGGTTCGCCACGTCCGGGTCGCGCCGCTTGTGCACGATCGCCAGCGGCGCCGCGAGCCGGTCCGCCCAGCGGTCCGCCACCCGCACGCGCCCCGCGTCCGGCGAGACCACCGTCAGCTTCTCCCGGTCCACGCGGTTCGCGATGTAGCCCGTCAGCAGCGGCAGCGCGAACAGGTGGTCCACGGGGCCGTCGAAGTAGCCCTGCACCTGGTCGGCGTGGAGGTCCATGGTGATGATCCGGTCGGCCCCCGCCGTCTTCAGGAGGTCCGCCATCAGCCGCGCGGAGATCGGCTCCCTGCCGCGGTGCTTCTTGTCCTGCCTGGCATACCCGTAGAACGGGATGATCACCGAGATCGACCGCGCCGACGCCCGCTTGAGCGCGTCGATCATGATCAGCTGCTCCATGATCCACTTGTTGATCGGCGCGGTGTGACTCTGCATCAGGAAGCAGTCCGCGCCCCGTACCGACTCCTGGAAGCGCACATAGATCTCGCCGTTGGCGAAGTCGTGGGCCTTGGTCGGGACCAGCCCCACACCCAGTTCCTCGGCGACCTCCTTCGCCAACTCGGGGTGGGCGCGGCCGGAGAAGAACATCAGTTTCTTCTCGCCGGTCGTCTTGATCCCGGTCACAGTACGTCTCCTTGGCATCCGCGTCGGCGCTCGTTCACCCCGCTGGGGCCTTCCTACCGTACGCCCCCTTACGCGCCCCTTACCCCTCGTCCACCTGTTGTTCCACCGCAGCTAGAGCCGCCTCCGCCGCCCGCGCCGCCGCCGAGCCGGGTCGCTTGCGCTCCACCCAGCCCGCGATGTTCCGCTGCTGCCCCCTGGCTACGGCGAGTGACCCCGGGGGCACATCCCTCGTGATGACCGAACCCGCCGCCGTGTAGGCGCCGTCGCCGACGCTGACCGGGGCCACGAACATGTTGTCCGAGCCGGTCCTGCAGAACGAGCCCACCGTGGTGTGGTGCTTGGACTCGCCGTCGTAGTTGACGAAGACGCTCGCCGCCCCGATGTTCGTGTGGTCGCCGATCGTCGCGTCGCCCACGTACGACAGGTGCGGCACCTTCGAACCCTCCCCGATCTCGGCGTTCTTCATCTCCACGAACGTGCCCGCCTTCGCGCCGGACCCGAGCACCGTGCCGGGGCGCAGATAGGCGAACGGGCCCACCGTCGCGCCCTCCCCGATGCTTGCCCCGTCCGCGACCGTGTGCACCACTTCGGCGCCCGCGCCGACCACCGTGTCCCCCAGCCGGCACCCGGGGCCCACCTCCGCGCCCTCGCCCAGGTGGGTCGAGCCGAGGAGCTGCGTCCCGGGGTGCACCACCGCGTCCGGTTCGTAGGTCACCGTGGCGTCCAGCCACGTCGTCGCCGGGTCCACCACCGTGACCCCGGCCAGCATCGCCCGTTCGAGCAGCCGGTCGTTGAGCATCCTGCGGGCCTGCGCCAGCTGCACCCGGTTGTTGATGCCCACCAGCTCCCGGTGGTCGGCCGCCAGCTCCGCGCCCACCCGGTGCCCCTCGGCGCGCAGGATCCGCAGCACGTCCGGCAGGTACTCCTCGCCCTGGCTGTTGTCCGTGGTCACCCGGCGCAGCGCCCACTCCAGCAGCTCGCCGTCGAAGGCGAAGACGCCGGAACTGACCTCCCGCACCGCCCGTTGCGCCTCCGACGCGTCCCGGTGCTCCACGATCTCCGTCACCGCGCCGTCGCCGCCCCGCAGCACCCGGCCGTAGCCGGTGGCGTCCGGCAGCTCCATCGTGAGCACCGTCACCGCGTTCCCCTGGGCGACGTGCGTGTCCGCCAGCGCCCGGAGTGTCGTGGCCGTCTGCATCGGGATGTCCCCGCAGGTCACCAGGACCGTTCCGGCGCTCGGCGCCTTGGCGTCCGCCAGCGCGTCGAGCGCCGCGCGCACGGCGTGCGCCGTCCCGC
Organism: Streptomyces sp. SBT349; assembly: GCF_001083795.1. GTDB lineage: Bacteria > Actinomycetota > Actinomycetes > Streptomycetales > Streptomycetaceae > Streptomyces. The sequence goes on along the minus strand of NZ_LAVK01000342.1, from coordinate 2,282 downwards.
GCCGCTCGTGCTGCACCGCGATGCGCGCCCCCGGGTCCGTCGCGCTCACGTGCGGGCCGACCTCCTCGCGCCCGTGACCCACCACCACGACCAGCTCGTCGGGCGTCAACTCGCGGCAGACGGTGACCACATGGCCGACCAGCGACCTGCCACAGATGTCGTGCAGCACCTTGGGCTTGGCGGACTTCATGCGGGTCCCCTCACCCGCTGCGAGAACGATGACGGCTGCCGGGCGGATGGGGCTCACGAGGATCGCGTCCTTCACGTGCGGTGGATCGGGGCTCCCGAGGATACCGAGCCCTACTCCTCCGCCTCCGTCTCATCCGGGGAACGGTCCCGGCGCCGCGGGGCGCGGCCCGTCAGCGCGGCCAGCGTGGTCCTTATATGTGCCAGATGCGCCCGCACCTGGTCGGAGCGCTCCTCCAGCTCCCGCGCGACCCGTTCGCTCTCCCGCTCCACACGCTGGCGGCGCACCCGCGCGTCCGCCATCAGCTCGGACCGCCGCGCGTCGGCGGCCTCCTCCCGGGCCCGCGCCTCCGCCTCCGCGTCGGCCAGCTCGCGCCGCGCGGTCTCCAGGGTCGTGTCGGCGCGGTGCGTCAGCTCCTTCACCCGGGCCTCGGTCTCCGCCTCGCGGGCCGCCAGGTCCTCCCGTAAGGCGCCGGCCGCCGCCCCCTGGGTCCGGTGCTGGTCCTCGACCAGCGCGGCGCAGCGGCGTTCCACCTCGGCCAGCGCGGCGGCGGCCCGGTCCCGCACGGCCGACGCCCTGCGGCGCGCGTCGTTCATCAGGCGGGTGGCCTGCGCCGACGCGGCGGCCACCGTTCCCTCGCCCGAGGCGTCCGCCTCGGCCCGCAGCCGCTCCGCGGCGGCGGCGGCCTCGGTCCGCAGCGCGTGCGCCGCCGCGGCCGCCGCGTCGAGCAGCCGCTGCGCCTCCGCCTCCGACGCCTCGCGCAGCGCCGCCGCCTCGGTCTCCACCTCGGCCAGCAGCTCCTGCGCCCGCTCGCTCAGCGTGTGGAAGGTCCGCGGCGGCAGCGCCGCCACCGCGGCGGACAGCCGCTCGGCCTCGCGGGTCATCCGCTCGACCCGCATGCTCAGCTCGGCCAGCCTGCGCCACGCCAGGTCCCGGTCCCGCCCGAGCCCGGCCAGTACCGCGTCCACCTGCTCCGGGCGGTAACCGCGCCCACGGGTCACGCGGAAGTCGTTCATAGGGGAATAGTCCCCGCCAGAACGCGACTTACAGCAATCCGTCCCACATCTGTTCCAGCAGGACCGACCACCAGCTCTCCGGATCGGCCACCGCCATCGGGTCCAGCGAGGCCAACTGGGCCTGGAAGTCCGTGGTCCATCGGCCCGCCTGCTCCGAGTTCAGCCCGAGGCGCAGGCGCCACATCCGGCCCAGGAGCGCCATGCAGCGGGCGAACTGCGGCAGCGACGCGTTGACGAACTGCGGGGGAACGGGCCCGGCCGGGTCGGCCTCCAGCGGCACCGCCACGATCGCGGCCGTGCCGTACTGCACGCACAGGTGGCGGCCGAAGTCGGTGCCCATCACCAGGTAGGAGCCCGCGTCGGGGCCCGGCTGCACGCCGCGCTCCATCGCCAGCTCGGCCAGCGTCGGCACGGGGCGGCCCGGCTGGGCCTGCGCCCAGAAGAACGGGCCGATCTCCATGGGGAGCCCGGACCACAGCAGCGTCTGCTGCACGATCTCGGGCACGCCGTGCCGCGACACCGTCTGCGGCGTGTACCGGAAGACGGCCTGCGGCCCGAACGCCTGGGCGAGCTCCTGCCCGATCACGTCGAGGCCCACGGCGGGCGCGGGCTGCTGCTGCGGCAGCGGCGCGCGCACCGGGGCGGAACGGGGCGGGCCGTCGGCGAACTGCTGGAGCTCGTCCTGATGCTCCACCAGGTGCCGCACGCCCGCCTGCCGGGACGCCAGGTCGCGGCCGTAGGCGGCGGTGTGCGTGATGCGCACCTGCGGCCACGTCTCGCGGACCATCCGCGCGCAGTACCCGCCGGGCAGCTCGCAGGACTGGAGCTCGGTGTGCAGCTCGACGACGTGCTGGGGCGGCACGTTCATCGCGTGCAGCTCGTGCAGGATCTGCCACTCCGGGTGCGGCATCCCGGGCGCGGAGCGGCGGATGAGCTGCTGCTCCGAGCCGTCGGGGGCGCGGTAGCGCAGCACCGCCATGTACCCCGAGCCGACCGCGGGCTGCCCCGGCGGCGGGTAGCCGTAACTGCCCGCGCCGGGCGGCGGGGGAGGGGGCCCGCCGCCCGGCGCGGGCAGTTAC
>NZ_LAVK01000341.1 GCF_001083795.1 Streptomyces sp. SBT349 | reverse complement strand
GGGGTCGGTGAGGGCGTCAGGCATAGGGGCTGTCGGCGCCCGCGGCGACGGCCCCGGCCGCCCGGCCGGGGCAGCAGCCCAGGGGGCAGACGTCGTGGGAGGCGCCGAGCGTCCCCCGCGCCGCGCGCCGCGGGGCCTCGCGCCGCTCGGTGGCGGCGCGTTCCAGCACCAGGTCGCGCACCCCGGCGACGAAGCGCGGGTCGGCGCCGACGGTGGCGGACCTGACGACGGGCAGGCCCAGGGCCTCGGCGGTGGCCGTCGCCTCGGTGTCCAGGTCGTAGCGGACCTCCATGTGGTCCGAGACGAAGCCGATCGGGACCATCACCACGGCCGGCGCCCCCTTCTCGTGGACGGCGCCGAGGTGGTCGTTGATGTCGGGTTCGAGCCAGGGGATGCTCGGCGCGCCGCTGCGGGACTGGTAGACGAGGTCCCAGGGGTGGTCGCGCCCGGTCGCCTCGCGCACCGCCTCGGCGACGGAGCGGGCGGCGTCGAGGTGCTGGGCGACGTAGGCGCCCCCAGCGCCGTGCACGTGCGGGGGGCCCGAGGTCTCGGCCGAGGCCAGGGGGATCGAGTGGGTCGTGAACGCCAGGTGCGCGCCGTCGCGGACGGCCTCGGGCAGCAGGGCCAGGGCGGCGAGCACCCCGTCGGTCACGGTGTCCAGGAAGCCGGGGTGGTTGAAGTAGTGGCGCAGCTTGTCCACCCGCGGCAGCGCGACGCCCTCGGCCTCCAGGGTGGCCAGCGCCCCGGCCAGGTCCTCCCGGTACTGGCGGCAGCCGGAGTAGGAGGCGTAGGCGCTGGTGGCCAGCGTGAGAACGCGGCGGTGACCGGCGGCGGCCATCTCGCGGAGCGTGTCGGTCACATAGGGCGCCCAGTTCCTGTTGCCCCAGTAGACCGGGAGGTCCACGCCGTGCTCGGCGAAGTCGGCGCGGAGGGCGGCCAGCAGCGTGCGGTTCTGCTCGTTGATCGGGCTGACGCCGCCGAAGAGGTGGTAGTGCGCGCCCACCTCGGCCAGCCGCTCGCGCGGGATACCGCGCCCGCGCGTGACGTTCTCCAGGAAGGGAAGGACGTCGTCGGGGCCCTCGGGACCCCCGAAGGAGAGCAGCAGCAGGGCGTCGTACGGATCGGAGACGAGGGCGCGGTCCATGGCGTCACATCCTGCCACCCGCCCCTCGGCGGCCCCGAGGTCCGTCCCGGCCCTCCCTCCCCGTTCCCCCGCGGATTCCTTGCGCGAGGTTCCGCCATTCGGCCGTACGCGCACATTTTCCGCACGGTACTGACACATATCGGGCGAGACGTGCGGGGATAGTTACCACTCTGCCGCGTCTGTGAGCCTTGTCACCCTTGCGGGTGGGGAAAGGGCGGGCCAACTCCCGTCTCCGGGGGAAAGTTCGGTGGCGCGGCGCCCTATCCGCTTGGCCCCAATGGAGTAGTGTGAAATTCCTGGCCTTGGCCCGCGGTGGCCCGTGTGCGCGCAATTCGCTCGCGCTGGTCACCACACGTGGCAAAGTGGTGACTGTGCCACAACAGCGGCTCAAGACCATGGCCCGACACGCCGGGCAAGTCAGCAAGGTTGTGGCAGGCTGCACCCGGGCAAGTCACACTCGTCTAGCGGGAGCAGCGACGTAGGTGACGTCGGCAGGCACCACCGGGAGGTCCTCGTGCCCGAACTGCGTGTCGTGGCCGTGAGCAATGACGGCACACGCCTGGTGCTCAAGGCTGCCGACAACACGGAATACACCCTGCCCATCGACGAGCGGCTGCGCGCCGCCGTGCGCAATGACAGGGCGCGCCTCGGCCAGATCGAGATCGAGGTCGAGAACCACCTGCGCCCGCGCGACATCCAGGCGCGCATACGAGCCGGCGCGACCGCCGAGGAGGTGGCCCAGTTCGCGGGGATCCCCGTGGACCGGGTGCGGCGCTTCGAGGGCCCCGTGCTCGCCGAGCGCGCCTTCATGGCGGAGCGGGCCCGCAAGACGCCGGTGCGGCGTCCGGGAGAGACCGCGGGGCCGCAGCTCGGCGACGCGGTGGCCGAGCGGCTGCTGCTGCGCGGCGCGGACAAGGACGCGGTGCGCTGGGACTCCTGGCGGCGCGACGACGGCACCTGGGAGGTGCTGCTCGTCTACCGGGTCGCCGGCGAGACGCACTCCGCGAGCTGGACGTACGACCCGCCGCGCCGCCTGGTGCAGGCCGTGGACGACGAGGCGCGGGCGCTGCTGGGCGAGACGGACGACACCCCGGAGCCGAGCACGCCGTTCGTGCCGCGGATCGCGAGGCTGCCGCGGGAGGGCGAGCGCTCCCCCGCTCCCCGCACCTCCCCGGAGAACGACGCGGACTCCCTGACCAGCCTGCTGGAGGCCGTGCCGAGCTTCAGGGGCGACCTGGTGGTGCCGGAGCAGCCGGGGCCGCCCGCCGCGGTGGCCTCGGCCGAGGAGCCGGAGAACGAGGACGTGCCGCCGGTACGCGGGGGCACCGCCCCCGCCCCCGCCGCGTCGGCCGGCTCGACCTACGCGGATGTGCTGATGCCGCGTTCGGTCGGCGGGCACCGCGACCGGCTCACCGGCTCCACGGACCGTCAGGCCGAGGCGGACGGCGTCCGCCCCGGCCGGCGCGCGGCGGTGCCGAGCTGGGACGAGATCGTCTTCGGCACGCGGCGCAAGAAGAAGGACTGAGCGCGAGAGGGCCGGGAGGTCCGGAGCGGTCCCGGCGGCCCCCGCCCCGGATCAGCCCGGCTCCTGGCCCTTCGCGACGGGGCGCCCGGGGTCGGCGGTCCACTCGCTCCAGGAGCCGGGGTACAGCGACGCCTCGACGCCCGCCTCCGACAGGGCCAGCACCGCGTGCGCGGCGGAGACGCCGGAGCCGCAGTAGACGCCCACCGCCGTGCCCGGGGTGACGCCGAGCGCGGCGAAGTGGGCGGCCAAGTCGGCCGGTTCGCGCAGCCGGCCCTCCTCCCCCACGTTCTCCGTGGTCGGCGCGGAGAGGGCGCCGGGGATGTGCCCGCCGACCGGGTCGATCGGTTCGACCTCGCCTCGGTACCGCTCCCCCGCCCTGGCGTCCAGCAGCACACCGTCCCTGGCCAGCCGCGCGGCGCCGTCGGCGTCCAGGACCGGCAGGGCGCCGGGCACGGGCACGAAGTCGCCCTCGGCGGGCTCGGGGACCTCGGTGGTCACCTCGCCCCGCCAGGCGCCGATCCCGCCGTCGAGGACCCGCACCCGCTGGTGACCCCCGTATCGCAGCAGCCACCAGGCGCGCGCCGCGGCCCAGCCCTGCCCGCCGTCGTAGACCACCACGGGGCGGCCGTGCGAGACGCCGGCCCGGCGCATGGCGGTGCCGAAGATCTCCGGGTCGGGCAGCGGGTGACGGCCGCCGGGTCCCGGCGGGGCGGCGAGTTCGCTCTCCAGATCCACGTAGACGGCCCCGGGCAGGTGGCCCGCCTCGTACGCGGAGCGGCCGGGGGGACCGCCGAGCCGCCAGCGCACGTCGAGCAGCACGGGCCGCTCGGGAGGTGCCGTTCCGGGGCCGAGTGCGGCGGCGAGTTCGGGTGCCGGGATCATTGCTGTCATGGGCCCATTCTCCCCGTGACGAGGGGGAGACTCGTGAGGGCGGGTAACGGCAGTGGCGTGATGGTCCTTGAGGAGAGAAGAGACAGAATGACCGAGGCAGCGAGTCCGCCGGTTTCCGGAACGCACCGCTGGGTGAGTCTGATGGTGCACGACCTGGCGGCGAGCCAGGAGTTCTACGGTGGCTTGTTCGGCTGGGAGTTCGACGAGGGGCCGGAGCCGCTGGGCGCCTATGTCAGGGCGCTGCGCGACGGGCAGCCCGTGGCGGGGCTCGGCGAGATCGCGCAGGGTGCGCAGCGCGTGGTCGCGTGGCTGCCGTACATCGCGACCAGGGACGTGGACGGCACGGCGGCGCTGATCCGCGAGAGCGGCGGCACGGTCGCCGTGGGGCCGCTGGACGCCGAGCACGTGGGGCGGCTGGCGATCGCCTCCGACGTCAGGGGCGCGGCCTTCGGCCTGTGGCAGGGCCCGCCGCGACGGCGGCCCGGACCGTTCCAGGGGCACTCGGGCGCCCCCGTGTGGAACGAGCTGATCACCTTTGAGACGGCGGGGGTCGGCAAGTTCTACTCCATGGTGTTCGGTTACGAGTCGGCACCAGAGCCCGCGCTGCCCCCGGGCAGTGACTATCTGACGCTGCGGCTCGCGGGCCGCCCGATCGCCGGGATCCGCGGGGTCGCCGAGGCGGTGCCGCAGGACCGGGGCCCGCACTGGCTGACGTACTTCTCGGTGCCGGACGTGGAGGAGGCGGTGGACCTCGCCGTCCGGCTCGGCGGGCGGCAGTTGACCGAGCCCGAGGTCTCGCCGTTCGGGCGGTGGGCGCAGGTGACCGACCCGGAGGGCGCGCCGTTCGCCGTCATCCGCAGGGCCAAGCGCGACTGAACGGGGCCGGTTTCGGCGGCGGGGCGCGTCCCGCCGCCGGGGCGGTCACCGCCCCGGCATGGGGTCCGGGGGAAGCACCTCGGGCGAGATGGGGCCCGCGCCCGCCGCGGCCGCGGTCAGCCGCCTGCGGTGGTGGCGGCGGCAGAGGACCTCGTAGCCGACCTCGCCGCCCGGGTCCACGGCGCCCACGACGACCTGCGCGCCCTCGACCACCATCCGCCCGCCCACGGTGCGGGCGTTGTGCGTGGCCCTGGCCCCGCACCAGCACAGCGCCTCCACCTGGAGGACCTCCACCCGGTCGGCGAGCTCGATCAGCCGCTGGGAGCCGGGGAAGAGGCGGGTCCTGAAGTCGGTGGTGATGCCGAACGCGAAGACGTCGATCCCCAGGTCGTCCACGACGCGGGCCAGCTGGTCGACCTGCTCGGGCGAGAGGAACTGCGCCTCGTCCGCGATGACGTAGTCCGTACGCCCGCCCGCGGTCAGGTACGTGACGAGGTGGGCGTGGAAGTCGAAGCGCTCGTCCGTCTCGACGGCGTCGGCGACCAGGCCGAGCCGCGAGGAGAGCCGGCCCGCGCCCGCCTGGTCGTTGCGCGTGAAGATCATGCCCCTGAGGCCACGGGCCGATCGGTTGTGCTGCATCTGAAGGGCGAGGGTGCTCTTGCCGCAGTCCATCGTGCCCGAGAAGAAGGCGAGTTCGGCCACAGTGACTCAGCTCCAGGTGGGTGCGTACTCAGGTGCGTACTTCGAGGAGCGGAACGAGCTGCTCGGCCGGGGTCACCGAGCCGTGCATGCCGATGAGCGCGGACTCCTTGGGCTCGGTGACGCTGGCGACCACGCTGGCCAAGCCGGTCATCGCCACCACCACGTCCCCGATGCGGGACCGGACCCGCTCCTCGACCCCCGCGCCCGGCGGCCCGAACCAGCCGAGCTCGACGGCCTCGTCGCGGGTCGCGACCCACGCCTGGCCGGCCAGCACCTCGCGCCACACCGCGTACACGTCGCTCGCGGCGCCCGGCACCGCGTAGAGGTGGCGGGCGCGGCCCTCGCCGCCGAGGCGGGCCACGCCCGCGCGCAGCTCCCAGTCCTCGTCGAAGTCGAACCTGCACTCGGGGGTCCGGGGCACGTCCACCATGCCGTGGTCCGCGGTGATGTACAGCGCGGAACGGGGCGGCAGCTGCTCGGAGAGCCGCTGGGCCAGGCCGTCGACGAACCGCAGCTCGCGGCGCCAGGCGTCGGAGTCCATGCCCTGCCGGTGGCCGGTGCCGTCCACCTCGGCGTAGTACGTGTAGACGAGCGTGCGGTCGCCCTCCGCCAGCCGGCGCGCGGCCACGTCCATGCGCTCCCCGGCGTCGAGGCGGCCGACGAAGGTGCCGCCGGAGAGGGCGACCCGGGTGAGCGGCGTCCGCACGAAGTGCGGCGCGGAGACCTGCGCCGTGCTCACGCCCGCCTCGTGCGCACGCTGGAAGATCGTCGGGTGCGGCTGCCAGTCCCCCGGCTCGGTCCACGGGTCCCAGCGGAGCTGGTTCATGAGCTCGCCGGTCTCCGGATTCAGCACCTTGTACCCGGCCAGGCCGTGGGTGGCGGGGGCGAGCCCGGTGCCGAGGGAGGCGAGTGAGGTCGCGGTGGTGGCCGGGAACCCCGCGGTGATGGGGGCGCCCGTGCCGGCCCGCGAGGTGGGCAGCAGGGAGGTGAGGAACGGGGCGGACTCCGGGTTCGCGCGCAGCGCCTCCCAGCCGAGGCCGTCGACGAGGAAGACGCAGACCCGGTCGGCCGGCGGCAGGCGGAGCCCCGAGGTCACGCCGGGGACCCCCAGCCCCTCCGCCACCGCGGGCAGGAGGTCGGCGAGCGACCCGGATCCGTACCGGGGCGCGGGCGCCGCACGCGGGTCGAGCGGCGCGGGGTCGTCGGCCGGGGAAGGGGAGACCTCCCAGCTGCCAGGCCGGGGAAGGGTCACCTGCCGGCCACCGCCGTCGCCTCGGAGAGCGCCTGGGCGAAGTCGAGCGTCTGGCGCACCGTCTCGGGGCCGTCGCCCGCCTCGCTGATGCGCAGGGAGAGGTCGTCGGCCGTGCTGGACCCGGTGTAGCCGTGGTCCGCCTCGCAGTTGGGGTCGCCGCAGCTGGCGGGCTCCATGTCGATGCGGGCGACGGCGCCCCAGCCGATGGTGAGGACGACCTCCCGGGGCAGCGTGCCCGCCGCGTACGACTGGGGGTCGGCGACGACGCGGCTGATCACCACGGAGGCGATGCGGGAGAGCTTCACCGACTCGGTGGAGGTGGTGGCGTAGGGCGCGGGCGCCGTGCTGTCGGCCGACTGCTCGTCGGTGTGGCTCACGATGAAACGGGTGCCGGTCAGCACGAGGACGGTGGCGTGCCGACGCACTTCGTTGCTGTCGAAGGTCGTCTCCTGGTGGACCAGGAAGGAGACGACTGGCTCCCGTCCGACGGCGGCCTCCACCGCCTCGGCGACCAGCGCCGGGTAGTACCCGCTGCGCTCGATCGCCTCCCGCAACCCCTGGGACGTCGTACCGGTCTTCGCCATGCGCCCATCCTACGGGGCGGCACGGTTCCGGGAAGGGCCACTCGGCGTCAGTATGCGGGGAGGCGGCGCGGGCCCAGATCCGTGCGCGGTGGCGGGGGCGCGACGCGGACCGCCGCGGCCAGCACGGTGACCCCGTGGGGGGCGACGACCACCGGTTCCAGCTCGGCGGAGGCGACTTCGGGGTGGTCGTCGAGGAGGCGGCCGAGCCGTAGCAGCAGCTCTTCCAGGGCCCCGGTGTCCACCGGGCTCGCGCCGCGCCAGCCGAACAGCATGGGCGCGGCCCTGATCGCGCGCACCAGCTCCGCCGCGTCCCGGTCGGTGACGGGGAGCAGCCGGTGCGCGAGGTCGCCGAGCAGTTCGGAGGGCGGCCCGGCCAGCCCGAACGAGAGGAGCGCGCCGACGGCGGGGTCCACCGTCGCGCGGACCACGGTGTCCACGCCGCGCGGCGCCATCGCCTGGACGACCAGGCCGGGGTCCGTGGCGGTATCCGCCTCGGCGAGGTGGCGCGCTCGCCGACCCGGGCACCGACGCCGTCGTGGTCACCGTCGTCCCCACCGTCCGCGAGGACCCGCCCACCGACCGGGAGTTCACCGAGGCGCTGCTCGCCGCGGTCACCGAAGCCGGAACCGGCGCGGGCAAGCCCGTGGTCGTCGCCCATCTCGCACTCGACGGGCTCGCCGCCGCGCTCAGCGCCCGCGGCCTGCCCGCCTACCCCTCCGCGGAACGGGCGGTCCGCGCCCTCGCCCAGGCGGTCCGGTACGCGCGGTGGCGCGCGGGGTCCACCGAGCCCGGGCGCGTTCCGGTGTACGACGACATCGACGAACCGGCCGCCGCCCGGCTGCTCGCGGACGCGGTGGACCCCGCGCGCGCCGAGGGGCCGCTCCACGCCACCCCGCTGGACGCGGACCGCACCCGCGAACTCCTCGCCGCCTACGGCATTCCCGTGCCCCCCGTGCTGCCCGCCCCCGACGCGGACACCGCGGTCGCCGCGGCGCGGAGCGTCGGCTACCCGGTGGCCCTCAAGCCCACCGCCCCCCACCTGCGGCACCGCGCCGACCTCGGGGG
>NZ_LAVK01000340.1 GCF_001083795.1 Streptomyces sp. SBT349 | reverse complement strand
GAACGGCGGGAGGCCCAGGCGCTCGACGGCGGGGGCGAACTGGTGGAGCATCGCGAGGCGTTCGGCGGGCGTCAACCGGCCCAGCAGGTCGGCGACGCGTTCCTCGACGCTCAGGGGAGGGTCGCCGCGACGGAGGAGAACAGCACGAACTCCGCGAGGTCGGTGTCCTCGGTCAACCGGTGGAGGTTCCAGGCGGCGTCGGCCTTGGGGCCCAGGACGGTCGTGAACCGCTCCGGGGTCTGGGTGTGCAGAGGCCCGTCGTCGAGGACGCCCGCGGCGTGGACGACGGTGGTCAGGGGATGCGCGGGCGGGATGGACGCCAGCTGCGCGGCGAGGGCGCCGCGGTCGGCCGCGTCGCAGGCCGCGATGGTGACCTTCGCACCGAGCGCCCGGAGCTCCTCGGCGAGCGCGGTGGCGCCGGGGGCGTCCGGGCCGCGGCGGCTGGTCAGCAGGAGGTGCCCGGCCTCCCCCCGGGCGGCGAAGTGCCGGGCCAGCAGGGCGCCCAGGGTCCCGGTGCCGCCGGTGATGAGGACCGTGCCGCGCGGGTGGGGGGTGGTGGGGTAGGTCAGCACGACCTTCCCCGTGTGCCGGGCCTGGCTGAGGTGCCGCAGCGCCCGGCGGGCGTGCCGCACGTCCCAGGCGGCGGTCGGCACCGGCGCGAGCGCCCCGGAGTCGAACAACCCGCGTAGCTCGTCGAGCATCTCGCCGATGCGCCGCGGTCCCGCGTCCATCAGGTCGAACGCCCGGTAGTCGATCCCGTCGCCCGGGGTGCGGATGTCGGTCTTGCCCATCTCCAGGAACCGGCCGCCCTCGGCCGTCAGCCGCAGGGAGGCGTCGGTGAACGCGCCCGCGAGGGAGTTGAGGACCACGTCGAAGCCCCGGCCGCCCGTGGCCGCACGGAACTCGTCCTCGAAGTCGAGGGAACGGGAGCTGGCGAGGTGGCCGGAGTCGAGGCCCCGCTCGCGCAGCGCGGGCCACTTGCCGGGGCTGGCGGTGCCGTAGACCTCCACGCCCCAGTGCCGGGCCAGTTGCAGCGCCGCCATCCCGACGCCGCCCGCGGCGGCGTGCACCAGCAGCCGCTCGCCCGGCCGCACGTCGGCCAGGTCCCGCAGCGCGTACCACGCCGTCAGGAAGACGATGGGAACCGCGGCCGCGTCGGTGAAGGACCAGCCGCGCGGCATGCGGGTCAGCAGGGAACGCTCCAGGACCGCCACCGGCCCCGTGCCCGTCCAGACCAGGCCCATCACCCGCTCGCCGGGCACCAGGTCGTCCACGCCGGGCCCCACCTCCAGGACGACGCCCGCTACCTCGCCCCCGGGGGGACGGCTGTCCCCGGGCACCATGTCCAGCGCCAGCAGCACGTCGCGGAAGTTCACCCCGGACGCCCGCACCGACACCCGCACCTGTCCCGGCCCCAGCGGCGCGCGGGCGCCGGGGAACTCGGCCAGGTGCACGTGGTCGAGGCTGCCCCGCCCGGCCAGGTCCAGCCGCCAGCCGGCTCCTCCGGGCGGAACGGCCAGTTCGTCCTCGCCGCCGGCCCGCACCACCCGGGGCACGTAGGCGACCCCGTCGCGGACCGCCACCTGGTCCTCGCCGCCGGTGGCCACCAGCCGCACGGCGGAAGCGGGCACCGGCCCTCCGTCCACGTCCAGCAGCACCACCCGCCCCGGGTACTCCGCCTGGGCCGAACGCACCAGCCCCCACACCGGCGCGCTCACCAGGTCGGCGACGCTCTCCCCGTCCCGCACCGCCACCGCGTTCGCCGTCGCGACCACCAGACGGGCCCCGGCGGACCGCTCGTCGGCCAGCCACTCCCGCACCGCCGCCAGGGCGCGCACGGCGACCTCGCGCATCTCGGCGGGCACCTCCTGGCCGGTCGCCGCGCCCCCGGTGGTGAAGGGGATCACCACGACCCCGGGCGCGGCCCCCTCCGCGACCCACGGCACGCCCGCGTTCTCCGCGTGCTCCTCGTACTCCTCGTTCTCCGCGTGCTCGACGTTCCCGAAGGAGCGGGCCAGCGCGCCGGGCAGCGCGCCTCCGCCCCACACGGCCCAGCCGACCGCCGTCCCCGCCTCCGGCCCGGGGGGAGCCGCCTCCGCCCAGTCCACCCGGTACACCGCGCCCTCGGCCGACCCGCCGGCCGACGGCAGCTCACCCCGGGCGAGGGGGCGCATCACCAGCCCGTCCGCGGACACCACGGGCTCACCGGCGTCGTCGGCGCACAGCAGCGCGAACGCGCCCTCGCCCACCGGGGAGACGCGCACCCGCAGCGCGGTGGCGCCCACCGCGTGCAGCGCGACCCCGCGCCAGGAGAACGGCAGCCACCTGGCCCCGTCCCCCTCCGCGTCCTGCGTGAGGAACAGGGCGTGCAGCGCCGCGTCGGCCAGCGCCGGGTGCAGCCCGAACTCCCCCGCCTCGCCCGGCAGGGCCACCTCCGCGAACACCTCGTCCCCGCGACGCCACGCCGCCCGCAGGCCGCGGAACGCCGGACCGTAGGCGAAGCCCGAGGCCGCGAGGCGCTCGTAGAAGTCGTGGAGCGACAGCGCGACCGCGCCCGGCGGCGGCCACTCGGCCGGCATCGCCGGCTCCGGGGCTCCGGACGCCGCGGTGCCGGCCCCCCGCAGCGCGCCCGTGGCGTGCCGCGCCCAGGGCCCGTCATCGGATCGGGAGTGGACGGCGATGGAACGCCGCCCCTGCGCGTCGGCCGTTCCCACGCGGACCTGTAGCTGAACGGCGCCCTCCTCCGCCATCACCAGCGGGGCCTCGATCGCCAGCTCCTCCACCTCGGGAGCTCCCGCGTGCGCGCCGGCGCCCAGGGCCAGTTCGAGGAACGCCGTCCCCGGCAGCAGCACCGCGCCGTCCACGGCGTGGTCGAGGAGCCAGGGATGCGTGCGCGGCGACAGGCGGCCCGTGAACAGGTGCTCGTCACCGTCGGCCAGGGGCACGACGGCGCCCAGCAGCGGGTGCCGGGCGTCCGACAGCCCCAGGCCGCCCGGGTCGGCGGCCGGGGTCGGGGCCAGCCAGAAGCGCCGGCGCTGGAACGGGTAGGTCGGCAGGTCGGCGGGGGTTCCCCGCGTGAAGAACCGGGTCCAGTCGACCGGCGTGTGGCCGTCCACGGCGGCCAGGGACGTCAGCACGCGCCGCCAGCCGCCGTCGTCGCGCCGGAGCGTCCCGGTGGCGGTGGCCTCGGCGATGTCCTCGATGCCGGGGGCGAGGACCGGGTGCGGGCTGACCTCGATGAAGAGGGTGTGGCCGTCGTCGGCCAGGGCGCGGACGGCGTCCTCGAACTCCACGGTGTGCCGCAGGTTCCGGTACCAGTAGTCGGCGTCCAGCGGCCCCTCGGCGTGGCCCGCCACGGCGGAGACGAACGGTATGGCGGGCTCGGTGGGCCTGATCGGGGCCAGCGCCTCCAGCAGCGGCCCGCGCAGGGCCTCCACATGCGCGGAGTGCGAGGCGTAGTCCACGGGCACCCGGCGCGCCTGGACGCCCTCCCGCCCGCAGTGCGCCAGCAGCTCGTCCAGCACCTCGGCGGAGCCCGACACCACGGTCGCGGCCGGCCCGTTCACCGCCGCGACGGCGATCCGCTCCCCCCACGGTCCGATGAGGTCCGAGACCGCCGCGCGGGGCAGGGGCAGCGAGACCATGCCGCCGTGTCCGGCGATCCCGGCCAGGGCCCGGGCGCGCAGCGCCACGACCCGTGCGGCGTCGTCCAGGCTCAGCGCACCCGCGACATGGGCAGCGGCGATCTCGCCCTGGGAGTGCCCGACCACGGCGTCCGGCGACACGCCGAACCCCTGCCACAGCCGCGCCAGGGACACCATCACGGCGAACAGCGCGGGCTGGACCACCTCGACCCGGTCGAGGCCCGGAGCGCCCTCGGCCCCGGTGAGGACCTCCAGCAGGTCCCAGCCGGTGAACGGCCGCAGCGCCGCCGCGCACCGTTCGAGGTGCTCGGCGAACTCCGGGGAGGTGCGCAGCAGTTCCGCGCCCATCCCGGCCCACTGCGCCCCCTGGCCGGGGAAGACGAACACCGTCCCGCCGTCCGGCCGGGACACGGGCAGCGGCGCGTCGCCCGCCAGCACGTCCAGGGCGGTCCTGAGCTCCCCGGCGTCCTCGCCGACGAGCACCGCGCGGTGCTCGAACGTGCCCCTGGCCGTGGCGAGGGCGTGGCCGACCCGGGCCGGCGTCAGCTCCGGGTGGAGGTCGAGGTGGTCGCGCAGCCGCGCGGCCTGGAGGCGCAGCGCGTCCTCGGTCCTGGCCGAGAGCCGCCAGGGCACCCATCCGCCGGTCAGGCTCTCGGGAACGTCCTCGGCCGGCCGGTCCGCGGGGGCCTGCTCCAGGATGAGGTGGGCGTTGGTGCCGCTGATGCCGAAGGAGGAGACGCCGGCCCGGCGGGGCCGTCCCGTCTCCGGCCACGGCACCGGCTCCGTCAGCAGCGACACGCGCCCCGCCGACCAGTCCACGTGCCGGGTCGGCTCGTCCACGTGCAGCGTCCTCGGCAGCGTTCCGTGTCGCAGCGCCATGACCATCTTGATCACACCCGCGACCCCCGCGGCCGTCTGGGTGTGCCCGATGTTCGACTTCAACGAGCCCAGCCACAGCGGACGTTCGGCAGGCCGGTCCTGCCCGTAGGTGGCGATGATCGCCTGCGCCTCGATCGGGTCGCCCAGCGTCGTCCCCGTGCCATGCGCCTCCACCGCGTCCACCTCGGACGGTTCGAGCCGGGCATGCGCCAACGCGCCGCGGATGACGCGTTCCTGGGCCGGACCGCTGGGCGCGGCGAGGCCGTTGGACGCGCCGTCCTGGTTCACCGCGGAGCCGCGGATCACCGCGAGGACCCGGTGCCCGTTGCGCTCGGCGTCCGACAGCCGCTCCAGCACCAGCGCCCCGGCGCCCTCGCCCCAGGCGGTGCCGTCCGCGGCCTGGGCGAACGCCTTGCACCGGCCGTCGGCCGACAGGCCGCGCTGGCGGCTGAACTCGACGAAGAGGCCCGGCCCCGACATCACGCAGACACCGCCCGCGAGCGCGAGCGTGCACTCCCCGTCGCGCAGCGCGCGCGCGGCCAGGTGCAGGGAGACCAGCGAGGCGGAGCAGGCGGAGTCCACGGTGAGGGCGGGGCCTTCGAGGCCGAGGGTGTAGGCGATGCGGCCGGAGGCGACGCTGAGGGTGTTGCCGGTGAGCAGGAAGCCCTCGGACTCCTCGGTCCCCTGGTGGAGGGGCGGCGCGTAGTCCTGGGTCGTCATGCCGACGAAGACGCCGGTGGGGCTCCCGCGCAGGGTGCCCGGGTCGATCCCGGCCCGCTCCAGCGCCTCCCACGCGGTCTCCAGCATCAGCCGCTGCTGGGGGTCCATCGCGGTGGCCTCGCGCGGGCTGATCCCAAAGAATCCGGCGTCGAACTCCGGGACTCCGGGGACGAATCCACCCCGCGCGACATGGCTGCGTCCCGGCCGCTCGGGGTCGGGGTCGAAGAGTCCCTCGATGTCCCAGCCGCGGTCGGTGGGGAAGCCGGACGTGGCGTCGGCGCCCTCGGCCACGAGGCGCCACAGGGCCTCGGGACTGTCCGCCCCTGGATAGCGGCAGCCCATCCCGACGATGGCGATCGGCTCGTCGGCGTCGCGCGCCCCGCCGGGACCGGGACCGGGACCGGCGGCCGGCCCCCGCGGCGCGCCGAAGAGCTCGGCGTGCAGGAAGCGCGCCACGGCCAGGGGGGTGGGGTGGCTGAACAGCAAGGTGGCGGGCAGCGTCAGGCCGGTGGCCCTCGCGAGCCGGTCGCGCACCTCCACGACGGCGGCGGAGTCGAATCCGATGTCCCTGAACGAGCGCTCCGCGTGGAGGGACGCGGCGGCGCCGCCGGACACGGCGTTGACCTCGGCGCGGACGCGGTCGAGGAGCAGCCGTTCCTGGCGGGCCGCGGGCAGCCCCGTGAGCCGGGTGATCAGGGGCAGGCCGGCCGAGGCCGCCTCGGGGGTGGGGGTCGGCAGGTCGGCCCGGGGGGCGTCGTGGGGGTGGAACGCGCCCCACGCGACGGGGTGGTGGCCGTGCACGGCGGCCAGGGCGGTCAGCATCCGGCGCCAGCCGCCGTCGTTGCGGCGCAGGGTGCCGGTGACCCGGATGTCGCGCCCCGGGGCGTGGGCCTCGATGGTCTGCTGGAGGTCGTGGGTCAGCAGCGGGTGCGCGCTGACCTCGATGAAGAGGGTGTGTCCCTCGTCCAGCAGACTCCGGGTCACGGACTCGAACTCCACCGGGTGGCGCATGTTGCGGCACCAGTACGCCGCGTCGCGGACCTCGCTGGTGCGGCCGGAGACGGTGGAGTGGAGCGGGATCGTGGGGCGCCGCGGCCGGATCGGGGCCAGTTCGGCGTGGACGAGGTCGAGGATCGGGTCGAAGTGCGGGGAATGGGCCGCGAGGTCGACGGCGATGGGGCGGGCGTAGACGCCGTCGGCCGCCGATTCCGCGACGAACTCGTCCGCGGCGTCGGCGTCGCCGGAGACGACGACGGCGGCGGGCCCGTTGACGGCCGCGAGGACGAGCCTGCCGCGCCAGCGCTCCAGGCGAGCGCTCACCTCGGCGGCGGGCGCGGAGACGTACAGCATCCGGCCGCCTCCCGGCAGCGTCGACTGGACGCGGCTCCAGCGCGCGACCACGAGGGCGGCGTCCTCCAGGGTGAGCGCGCCCGCGACGTGGGAGGCGGCGATGTCCCCGTTGGAGTGGCCGATCACCGCGTCCGGTTCGACGCCGAGGGACTGCCACAGCCGGGCGAGGGCCACCGTGACGGCGAACAGCGCGGGCTGGACGACCTCGGCGCGTTCCAGGCCCGGGGCGCCGTCGACGCGGGCCAGCACGTCGAGCAGGTCGCGGTCCCAGTGCGGGGCCAGCGCCCGCGCGCAGGCGTGCAGGTGCTCGGCGAACACCGGCGAGTGGTCGAGCAGTTCGAGGCCCATGCCCGCCCACTGGGAGCCCTGCCCCGGGAAGACGAACACGGTGGTGCCGGGGGCGGCGGCCGAGGGGCCCCGCGCGGCCACATGGGGGGACGGCTCGCCCGCGGCCAGATCCCTGAGGCCCGCGCGGAAGTCCGCCAGGTCGTTGCCGATGACGACCGCCCGGTGGCGGAGGGGCCGCTGCGCGGCCAGCGCGTGGCCCACCTGCGCCGCGGTCAGGTCGGGACGGCCGGCGAGGTGGTCGGCCAGGTGGCGTGCCTGGGCGGCCAGGGCGGCATCGGTCGCGCCGGTCAGGGGCCACGGCAGCGAACCGTCGGTCGGGACGGCGGGGGCGGACGGCGCGATGGGGTGGACCGCGTCGGTGCCGAGCAGCGCCCTCAGCAGGGCCACGAGGTCCGCGGCGGCCGTGGCCCGGGCGCCCGTGCCGTGCGGCTCGATCCGGAGCGCCGCCGTGCCCGGGGCGCCCTCCGGGGCGTCGGCCCCGCCGGCGTCGCCCGCCGACTGCCGGATGACGCCGTACACCCGGTCGCCGTCGGACAGGGCGCGGGACAGCGGCTTCAGCACGATCAGCCCGGCGAACTCCCCGCCGCCGTCGGTGGCGTCGGTGGCGAACGTGTCCCGGCCGAGGGCGCCGGCCAGCGCGACGGTGAGGTCGCCCCGGCCCAGGCTCTCCGCGGCCCGGTGGACGGAGGAGGGTCCGCTCCCGGCAGGTCCGAGAAAGACCCCCGCTTTCTCCTCCCCGAGCGTCCCCGGGAGGATTCCGGCGTCATCGAGGGATTCCCGTCCGAGTTCCCATGCGAGCCGCGGCGGCCCGTTCAGGCCCTCCGCTTCACGGGGCGAAATACCGAGAGATTCCGCATAGGGGCCGACCGCGACATGTGCGAGAAATCCCCCGTCGCGGGACGGCTGACGATCCGCCGGCGCGCGGGAAACACCCGCAAAGGCGGCGAGGGAAGAACCGCGGGGAAGCCTGTACGAAATGCCGACGATCGCGACGGGCTGGGCGCGGCCCGAAAGGGCCGATGGGCGTGGAGAGTTCATATCAGCCATCCGTGATCCGAGCTCATATGGTCCTGCCTCACGAGAAGTTCCTGGCCCCCAGGATCC
>NZ_LAVK01000033.1 GCF_001083795.1 Streptomyces sp. SBT349 | reverse complement strand
ACGCCGTCGAACGTGGCGACGGGGACGGCGGAGGCGCCGCCCACGGTGATGTCGCGTTCGCTGTCGGAGGGCGTGCCGCCGGTGACGAAGGCGTGGGCCAGCGCGAGGGACCGGGTGGCGGCGGGCCGCGCGGCCAGATCCGCGCGGACGCGGTCCATCGCGGCGCCGACGACGGCGGCGTGGCCCGCGCTCTCGACGGCGAACTCCTCGCGCACCAGCGCCGGTTCGAGATAGGGCAGGCCGTAGACGGCGACGTCGCCGTGCTCGTCGCCGAGGATCACCGGCGTCCCGCACGAGGAGGGATCGGTGCGCAGGTGGATGCCCGCGCGTCCGATGAGGCCCGCGCCGACGCCCAGGCGGCGGGGGGAGTCGTGGTTCCCCGAGATCATCACGGTGGGTGCGCCGAGGTCGGCGAGCCGGTGCAGCGCGTCGTCGAAGAGCTCGACGGCGGCCAGCGGCGGGACGGCCCGGTCGTAGATGTCCCCGGCGACCAGCACGGCGTCCACCCGTTCCTCCCGCGCCACCTCCACCAGGTGGTCGAGGAACGCGCCCTGCGCCTCCAGCAGGCTGACCCGGTGCAGACCGCGTCCCAGATGCCAGTCGGAGGTATGGAGAAACCTCACCGACCCCCGCCCCCCTTCACACCGTCAGCGTCCCGTCGCACGGCCCGGACCGGCCGCGATGATCACGGCGTTCAGTCTGCCACCGCCCTCTGACAACGCGGCGGGCCGGACCGTTCGGTCGGGCCGGATCAGGCGGATCAGGCGGAGTCGGCCGGCGCG
Organism: Streptomyces sp. SBT349; assembly: GCF_001083795.1. Taxonomy (GTDB): domain Bacteria; phylum Actinomycetota; class Actinomycetes; order Streptomycetales; family Streptomycetaceae; genus Streptomyces. The sequence goes on along the minus strand of NZ_LAVK01000033.1, from coordinate 33,089 downwards.
CCGGCCTCCCCGTCCCGCGCCGCGGCGACCCGGGCGGCGTGCGTGGGTCCCCCGGGCACGTCACCGGGCCGCCCCGCGGCGAACTCCCTGCGCAGCACCGGGACGACCTCCTCGCCGAGCATGTCGAGCTGCTCCAGGACGGTCTTGAGCGGCAGCCCCGCGTGGTCCATGAGGAACAGCTGCCGCTGGTAGTCGCCGAAGGACGCGCGGAAGGTGAGGGTCTTCTCGATGACCTCCTGCGGGCTGCCGACGGTCAGCGGTGTCTGCTCGGTGAACTCCTCCAGCGTGGGACCGTGGCCGTAGACGGGGGCGTTGTCGAAGTAGGGCCTGAACTCCCGGACGGCGTCCTGGGAGTTCTTCCGCATGAACACCTGCCCGCCCAGGCCGACCATCGCCTGCTCCGGCGTGCCGTGCCCGTAGTGCGCGTACCGCTCCCGGTAGAGGCCGACGAGGCGCTGGAAGTGCTCCTTGGGCCAGAAGATGTTGTTCGCGAAGAAGCCGTCGCCGTAGAACGCGGCCTGCTCGGCGATCTCCGGGCTGCGGATGGAGCCGTGCCAGACGAACGGGGGAACGCCGTCCAGCGGGCGCGGCGTTGAGGTGAAGCCCTGGAGGGCGGTGCGGAAGCGGCCCTCCCAGTCCACGACGTCCTCGCGCCAGAGCCGGTGCAGCAGCGCGTAGTTCTCGAGGGCGAGCGGGATGCCCTGGCGGATGTCCTGGCCGAACCAGGGGTAGACCGGTGCGGTGTTGCCGCGGCCCATCATCAGGTCGACCCGGCCCCCGGCGAGGTGCTGGAGCATCGCGAAGTCCTCCGCGATCTTGACCGGGTCGTTGGTGGTGATCAGCGTGGTGGAGGTGGAGAGGATCAGCCGCTCGGTGCGGGCGGCGATCCAGCCGAGCAGGGTCGTGGGCGAGGAGGGCACGAACGGCGGGTTGTGGTGCTCGCCGGTCGCGAAGACGTCGAGCCCCACCTCCTCCGCCTTGAGCGCGATGGCGGTCATCGATGCGATCCGCTCGTGCTCGCCGGGGGCCCGGCCGGTGGTCGGGTCGGTGGTCACGTCACCCACGGTGAAGATTCCGAACTGCATGAGGGCCACCTCGCTTGATTTACTGTTCAACTATTCATCCGGGGAACGCCTCCCCCGGTCCGGCTGTTCCGCCACTTCCGCCCGAGTACCCGGCTCAGCCGGGACCGTACGTCTCGCCGCCCAGGTCCAGGCGCGCGGCGCCCGCCGTCGCCCCGGCCAGCCAGGCGCGGAACGACTCGACATCCGCCTCCGGCAGCCCGATACCGATGCTGACCTCGGCCCCGTACTCCACCTCGCGGACGTTCCGCCCGGTGGCACGCAGGTCGTTCTCCAGACGGCCGGCGCGCCCGTGCTCCACGGTGATCACCGCCAACCGCTGCCGACGGCGGGCCACCGTGCCCAGCGCGTCCAGCGCCTCGCCCACGGCGCCGCCATAGGCACGGATGAGGCCCCCGGCCCCCAGCTTGGTCCCCCCGAACCAGCGGGTCACCACGGCCACGGCGAACCTGATCTCGCGGCGCAGCAGCATCTCCAGCATGGGCAGCCCGGCGGTCCCCCCGGGCTCGCCGTCGTCACCGGCCTTGCGCACGGCGGCGTCCGCGCCGATGACGTACGCGTAGCAGTGGTGCGAGGCGGTCGGATACGTCGCGCGGACGCGGTCGATGAACGCCCGCGCCTCCTCCTCGGTACCGGCGGGCGCCAGCGCGCAGAGGAATCGCGACCGGTTGACCTCGGTCTCGTGCAGGCCCTCGCCCGCCACCGTCAGATACCGATCACCCATCCGGCCACCCTATGCAACGGACCGGGAATCACCGGGTGGGTGCGTTCGTTGTCCGGAACATGTACGGCGATGATCAGACTGTGCGCAGGATCCTGACCGAATCCGGAGACACCTGGGCGGTCGTGGGTCTCTCCTCCAACCCGGGCCGGGCCGCCTACGGCGTCGCGGCGCTGCTCCAGCGCCACGGCAAACGAATCGTTCCGGTGCACCCCAAGGCCGAAACGGTCCACGGCGAACGCGGCTACGCGTCGCTGGCCGACATCCCCTTCCCCGTCGACGTGGTGGACGTCTTCGTCAACAGCGACCTCGCCGGTCAGGTCGCCGACGAGGCGGTCGCCATCGGCGCGAAGGCCGTCTGGTTCCAGCTCGACGTGATCGACGAAGCCGCCTACGACCGCACCCGCGGCGCCGGCCTGGACATGGTGATGGACCGCTGCCCGGCGATTGAACTTAATTCCCCACGTTAGCGCTGAGCGGGTTCCTCGGTGGTGCGATCAACCGGTGCGCTCAGCGGTTGCGGTAGCCCGCGTAGATCAGTCCGCTGGCGAAGGCACGCTCCTCGACCCGTTCGAGGTCGAGGCGCACGCCGTCGGGGAAGAACCGCTTGCCGCCGCCGACCACGCTCGTGGTGATGAACAGGTGGTACTCGTCCACCAGGCCGGCCGCTATCGCCTGGGCCGCGAGGTTCGGGCCGTCGACGGTGAGGTCGTGCTCGGCCTCGGCCTTGAGCGTGCGCACCGCGTCCGGGTCGAAGGTCCGCTCGATCCTGGTCTTCGCGCTGGACACCGACTCGAGCGTCGTGGAGTACACGATCTTCTCCGCGGCCTGCCAGTCGCGGGCGTACTGCAGGATGTGCGGCGGCTGGTCGGGCTCGGTGTGCGCGGTCTCCCAGTAGACCATCGTCTCGTACATCCGCCGGCCGTAGAGGTAGGTGCCGACGGGGCGGAAGAGGTCGTTGATGAAGGTGTGCACCTCCTGGTCGTCGGCCCCGGTGCCGAGGTCGCCCTCCGCCGCCTCGGCGTAGCCGTCGAGCGAGGTGATCATCGAGTAGATGAGCTGTGCCATGCGTCTCCTCCGGGTCCGAACGCGTCGGTCCGCCAGCGGTCCTTGCCAGCGGTCCTTGCGAGCTGTGACCTCCGAACGACCCGGAACTCATCGATCCCGTCCCCGCGGCCTTCGCGCTGAGCATGTGCATTCCGTGGTCGGAGCACATGATCAGCCGAAGGCCGCCCGCACGTAAGGCGGTTGCCGACAGGAGAGGTCAGGTTCGCTAGGCGGGATCGATGCGGTAGACGGCCCCGGCGAGGGGCTCACTGCCGAAGCCACCCATGTCGATCACGTACAGCTCGTTGTCGAGACCCTGCACGAACGTGCTCACCCAGCCGGCGTTGGCGCCGAGGTCGAGCACGCCGGTCACCTGACCGTCCTGCGTCTGGAGGGCTTGCAGGTCGCCGGTGCAGTAGTCGGAGAACACGAAAGAGCCCCGCAGGTCCGGGATCGCGTCGCCCCGATAGGCGAAACCGGCTGTGACCGAGTCGCAGAAGCCGCTCAGACCGTGCTCCCACTCATGCACCGGTGAGGTGTGGTCGGGCGGCTCCGGACCCCGGTGCGGCAGGGTTCCCTCCATGTTGGGCCAGCCGTAGTTCTGGCCACCGACTCCGACGGGTGCCACGTTGATCTCCTCGCGCGTGAGGTGACCCACGTCGCCGATCCACAGGTCGCCGCTTTCGGCGTCGAAGGAGAACTGCCACGGATTGCGCAGGCCGTAAGCCCAGATCTCGCCGCGGGCATCCGGGTCGTCGACGAACGGGTTGTCGGCCGGAATCCCGTACGGGTCGCCGGCGTCCAGGTCGATCCGCAGTATCTTGCCCAGCAGGCTGCTGAGGTCCTGGGCGTTGTCGTACGGGTCGCCCTCCGGCGAGTAGTCGCCGTCTCCGAGGGAAATGTAGAACAGTCCGTCGGGGCCGAACGCGATGTGGCCGGAGTTGTGGGCGGGGCCCGGCTGTTCCTGGAAGAAGATGGTGCGCCGGGTGTCCACCTGCACCTCGCCGTCGATCACCTCGAACTCATCGACCGTGCTGTGGCCGTCGATGTCGGTGTAGGACAGATAGAAGCGGGTGAAATCCGGGTTGAACGTGATGTCCGCCACCCCGCGCTCACCGTCGGTGGTGGTCTCGCCCGTGATGTCGATGACCGGCTCGCCCAGCCCCTGGTCGTCGAGTACCCGTATGGTTCCGGCGCGTTCGCCGATCCAGATCGTGCCGTTCGGCCCGGCGGTGCCGGCGGTCGGTGACGCCGCGGTGGCGACCTGGGTCAACGCTACCTGGACCTGCTGTGGTTGTGCCGACGATTGAGAAGAAGCCGTGGGCGAGGTGCCTGCGGCCAGCGCCACCACTAAAGCTGTCGTAGCGGCGACTGCCGATAACTTTCTCAAGCTCATAGGTAGTCAGGAGCGGGTACATTCGCGCAGTCCCGTCTCCCTCCTCCTTTCTTATGTGGGGGGTGCGGTCACGCCATGTACCGGAATCTTTGATCGGATGCCCAATTCGGCTGGCTGGAGGCATGGCCGCAACGGAGACGGTAGCAGCCGGCGACCCGGGCGTAACCCTCGCGGCGCATGAGGTGTGGGGTGATAAGAGTTTCCGGACAGGGCGCTGTGCAGCCGAAAGACCGGGCAGAGCGACGTCGACCAGCGAGGACCGAAGAAGGTCCGCGACGCTGGGAGTTGGGGTCCGGACCGAATCGGCGGTTTGTCCGTTCGGTTCTGGCCGGATTCATTTCCCCGTCATACGCACCCGAGAAAAGTACCGATATCCCTGCGGGAATCACTTGTGAATCCACACCCCGCAGCGGTCGCTGAGCGCGTGCGGGCCCTCGCCGTCCCATGACCGCGAGGACGCCCCGGGGCCGGCGAGCTCGCGCGAGGACGCCCAGATCGCCGCGACACGGGTCGCGACCCTATCCCGCCGCCGAAACGATCGAGGCCCACCGGGCGTTCATCGCCCGCCCCAGTGAGGAGTACCGGATCCCGGGTATGGCTTGCCGAGATCCGCGACAACGTGATCGCCCGGATCGCCGAAGCCGGGACGGAAGGCTGGCCGGCCGGGGCCGAGGACAAGCCCCGCCAGCGGCCGTGGACCTTCGTACCAAACCACGCGTGGAGATCGATGAACCCACGAAGGTGGGCTGCAAGCGATCCCCGTGGTGTGGCGCTCAGCCGGCCGGCCGTCATCCCTTGAACGCGCCGTCCATGATGCCGGCGACCATCCGGCGGCCCACGAAGACGAAGAGGATGAGCAGCGGGAGGGTGGCGAGGAAGGAGCCGGCCATCGCGAGTCCGAGGTCGACGTGGAAGTTGTTCTGCAGCGCCTTGATGGCGATCTGCACCGTGTAGGTGTCCGGCGACTTGAGGACGACGAACGGCCAGAGGAAGTCGTTCCAGGCGGTGACGTAGCCGAAGAGGCCGAGGACGAACGCGGCGGGGCGGACGATGGGGAAGGCGATGCGCGAGTAGATCTGCCAGGTGGTCGCGCCCTCGATCCGCGCCGCCTGGAGCAGTTCGTCGTCGAGGGTGGTGGCGATGTGCTGGCGCATCCAGAAGATGCCGAAGGCGCTGGCCAGTCCGGGCACGATCAGGGCCTGGAGGGTGTCCACCCAGCCCAGCTCGGCGGTGATCAGGTACTGCGGGATGATCGCGAGCTGCGTCGGCACGGTCATGGTGAGCACGATGACCAGGAACAGCGCGTCGCGGCCCCGGAAGGCGAGCTTGGCGAAGGCGAACCCGGCCAGGGAGCACAGGAAGGCGTGCCCGACCCCGATCAGGCCCGCGACGATCACGCTGTTCACCAGCGACCGGAGGAACGGCACGGTGGTGAACACCAATTCGGCCAGGTGGAGGAAGTTGTCGCCGGGCACGATCTCGGGCGGCATCCGCGTCGCGGTCGCCGAGTCGGTCGTGGAGACGACGAACATCCAGTAGAGCGGGAAGAGGCAGACGACGGCCGCCAGGATCAGCGCGGCGTAGGACCACCAGCGGACCCGGCCGACGGGCCGGGGGCGGCGGGCGTGCCGGGTGACGGGCGCCTCGGTCGGTCGTCGGGTCGTCATCATGCCTCCGAACGGATACGGGAGGACAGCAGGTAGTTGAGCGCCGCGATGGCGATGACCATCACGAACAGGGCCACGCCGATGGCGGCGGCGTAGCCGAACTCGAAGGCGGCGAAGCCCTGTTCGTAGAGGAAGAGGGTGAGCGTCTGGCACTGCCGGTCCGCGCCGCAGGTCAGCGGGTTGGCGCGGGATATCAGCAGGGGTTCGGTGAAGATCTGCAGCCCGCCGATGGTGGAGGTGACCACGGTGAAGACGATGACCGGCCGCAGCGAGGGCACCGTGATGTGCAGGAACTGCTTCCAGCCGCCCGCCCCGTCCACCGCGGCGGCCTCGTAGGTCTCGCGCGGCACCGCCTGGAGGGCGGCCAGGTAGAGCAGGGTCGTGTAGCCGAACCAGCGCCAGGTGACCATCACGGCGATCATGAGGTGGCTGCCCCAGCCCGACTGGACGAAGTTGACCGGCTCGACGCCGACATGGCCGAGCAGCCAGTTCAGCAGCCCGAAGTCCCGGTCGAAGAGCTGGGCGAAGACGATGGCGGTGGCGGCGACCGAGGTGACGAAGGGGACCAGGATGGTCATGCGGAAGAACAGCGCGAAGCGGAGCCTGGCGTGGTTGAGCAGGTGCGCCAGGAACAGGGCCAGGACCAGCTGGGGCACCGTCGACAGCAGCCAGATGCTCAGGGTGTTGCGGGTGGCCTTCCAGAAGCGGGGGTCGTCCAGCAGGCGGGTGAAGTTGTCCAGCCCTATGTAGGTCTGGTCGCCGATCGGGTTCCAGTCGAAGAACGCGATGTAGAAGGTGAACAGCAGGGGGAAGAGGCCGAAGACTCCGAACAGGACGTAGAAGGGCGCGATGTAGGCGTACGGCGCGAGCCGTTCCTTCAGGCCGTGCCGCACGCCCTTCGCGTCGGGCGCGGGGGGCAGGGGGGCGGGCAGTGGGCCCGGCGGGGGGCGGAGTGGTGTCGTCAAGGAGTCGTCGCCTTCCCGGCGGCGATGCCCGGCCGGCGCCGGGCACGCCCATGGTCGGAGGGGGTCACTCGCCGATGGCGATGCGGATGTTGTCGAGCGCGTTGTCCCAGGCATCCGCCGGGTCGCCGCCCCCCTGCTCCACGTGGATGAGGGCGTTCAGGAACTCCTGGCCGATGATGGCGCTGTCCGGTCCGATGCGGAACGGCTGGAGACCGATGAGCGAGTCGGTGTAGATCCGCCCGACGGGCGCGTCGGAGAAGAACGGATCGGTGAGCCCGGCGAGTCGTTCGTCCTCGTACACCTGGGGGGTGGTGGGCAGGGCGCCGGAGTCGGTGAAGTGGTCGAGCTGGCCCTGCGGCGACTGGGTCTCCGCGATGTAGTCCCAGGCGGCCTCGGGGTTCTCGGCGTTCGCGGGGATGGCCAGGTAGCTGCCGCCCCAGTTGCCGGCGCCGCCGGGGATCGTGGCCAGGTCCCAGGCCCCCTCGGTGTCCGGCGCGTTGGAGCGGACGCTCTCCAGCATCCAGGAGGGAGCGGCCACGGCGGCGTAGGAGCCCTGCTGCATGCCGGCGCTCCAGGGTTCGGTGAACGAGCTCTGCCCGGCCGTGATGCCGGCGTCGATGGCGTCCAGCGCGAGCTGGAACGCCTCCTCGACCGGTGGGCTGCTGCGGTACACCAGAGCGCCGCTGTCGTCGTAGTACTTCTGGTCCCCCTGGTTGACGGCCTGGTAGAAGATGCTCGTCGCCGCGTTGTCCGTGAACGCCCTCCCGGTGGCCTCCGTGTATCGGCGCCCGGTCTCGATGAAGTCCTCCCAGGTCGGCCACAGCCGACCGACCTCCTCGCGGTCCGTGGGCAGGCCGGCCGCCTCGAACAGGTCCGTGCGGTAGGCCACGGCCATGCCGCCGACATCCGTCGGCACGCCGACGAGCGTGCCGTCCTCCGCCCTGCTCTGGGCGATCACCCAGTCCAGGTAGTCGCCCGCGATGGCGTCGCCCCCGAAGTCCCCCAGGTCGAGGAAGTTCTGCGGCTGGTCGACGAAGCGGGGCAGGTCGTCACCCTGGATGAGCACCAGGTCGGGAACCTTCCCGCTGGCCAGGGCGGTCACCAGCGACTGCGCCGTCTCCACCGAGCTGCCGACCTCGGTCAGCTTCACGTCGACGTCCGGATGCGCCGCCTCGTACTCCTCCACCGCCGCGGCCTGGTTGATGCCCGAGAAGGACCAGAACGCGAACGACCTCCCGTCGCCGCTGCCGGGATCGGAGACATTCGCGCAGCCGACGGTGGCCAGGGGGAGGAGGACGGCGAGGAGGACCGACGCCGAGCCGAGGCGCCCGGACGCCACGGACCGTGCTCGTCCCGGGCGTCGGCACCACGCATCAGGGAGCACGGGGCACCTGACCTTTCGAAAGTTTCAGGAGCTGATTCGATCGTTTACTTGCCGCGGAACTGTAGGAAGGGGCTCGGTGGGCGTCAAGAGGTGGGTCACCCTGGGGCGCAACTTCTCGGAAACGTTCGAAATGCCGGCGGTTAGACTCCGCACCGTGACTTCCGGCGACAGGACTCCAGGCGTGACCGAGCAGCCACTCACCATCGCGCAGATCGCCGACCGGGCGGGGGTCTCGGTCGCGACGGTCTCCAAGGTCGTCAACGGCCGCGCCGACGTCGGCCCCGAGACCCGCGCCCATGTCGAGGAGGTCATCCGGCGGCACGGCTACCGGCGGCAGAAGCGGCCCGCCGGTCCCGCTCCGCTGCTCGACCTCGTCATCCACGAGATCGCGGGGCCCTATCCCATCGAGATCCTCCGGGGCGTGGACCGGGTGGCGGACGAGCACGACCTGTCGGTGGTCGTCTCCCAGCTCCAGGGCCGCCACACCCCGGGCCGCAGCTGGGTCGACCGGGTGCTGGCCCGCCGCCCGACGGGGGTGATCGCCGTGTTCTCCGGCCCCACCGAGGCGCAGCGCACCCAACTGCACAGCCGCGGCATCTCGTTCGTGCTCCTGGATCCCACGGACGACCCCGGGCACGCGTGCCCGTCGGTGGGCAGCGGCAACTGGAACGGAGGTCTCTCGGCGACCCGGCACCTGCTGGAACTGGGGCACCGGCGCATCGCCATCATCACGGGGCCCGACTTCGCCCTGTCCAGCCACGCCCGGGGTGACGGCTACCGGACCGCGCTGGGCATGGCGGGGATCCCGATCGCCGACGAACTGGTCCGCGACGGTGGCTTCCGGATCGAGGACGGCCTGGTCCACACGCGGGCGCTGCTGCGCCTTCCCGATCCCCCGACGGCGATCTTCGCGTGCAACGACGGGCAGGCGCTGGGGGCATACCGAGCCGCGGCCGAGGCGGGGCTGCGCGTCCCGGAGGACCTCAGCATCGTGGGCTTCGACGACCTGTTCCCCTCGGACTGGCTCACGCCACCGCTGACCACGGTCCGCCAGCCGCTGGAGGCCATGGCCGCCGCGGCGGCGACCATGGTCGTCACGCTCGCGGCGGGCGAGCCGCTGCCCCGCACCCGCGTCGAGCTCGCCACCGAACTCGTCATCCGGGGAAGCACCGCGCCGGCCGTCCGTTAGGCGGCGCGGCCCCGCCCCGCCGCCCCACCGCCCCGCGGCGGGGCCGTGGTGTCCCCCACGACGAGCCGCGTGGCGAGTTGGACGCCGGCGGAATCCGGCGGATCGCCGGCGACCAGGGCCAGGAGGAGGCGGAGGGCGGTCGCCGCCATCACCGTCACCGGTTGCCGGACCGTGGTCAGGCGCGTCCCCGACCAGTCCGCGTCGGGCAGGCCGTCGAAGCCGACGACGCTCACGTCCCCCGGAACCCGCAGACCCAGCGCGGCCAGTTGGGTGCACGCCCCCCGCGCCATCCGGTCGTTGCAGGCGAAGAGCGCGGTGGGCGGAGCCGGCCGCCCCATCAGCGCGGCGGTGAGCCGCCGGGCCCTCGCCTCGTCGAAGTCCCCGAAGGCGACCGGCGCCTCCGGCACCCCGGCCTCGCGCAACGCCGACTGGAATCCCTCGACACGCTGCATCCCGGGTAACGAGGCGGGTCGCCCACCGATCACCGCGAACCGTCGGTGCCCCAGGCCCAGCAGATGGGCGGCGGCCCCCGCGCCGCCCTGCCGGTTGTCGGCACTCACCCACGGAGCCCGCGCGGGGGGCCTCACCCCCGGGTCGATGAGGATGAAGGGCATGCCGTCGCTCCTCTCCAGCCACATCTGCACCGCGGAGGCCGACGCGTTGAGGCAGAACAGCACCCCGTTCGACCGGCCGCCGCGATACCGATGCAACCAGGCCGGTTCCCCGGTCTCCGGGGACACCGCCGCCGGGCTGGAGACCAGCAGGCCGATACCGGCCTCCCCCACCGCCTGTTCCACCGCACGAAGCACCGCGCCCGACCATGGACTCTCCAGCCTGTCTGCCACCAGTTCGACGAGCGTGGGCCGCCCCCGCCGGTGCCGTCGCACGTAACCGAGCCGGTCCAGGGCCCGGAGCACCCGCACCCGGGTCTCGGGAGCAACGCCATCCCTGTCGTTGACCACCTTCGAGGCGGTCGGTACCGACACCCCCGCGGCTCGCGCGATGGCGGCGAGCGTGGGGCCCCTTCCCCTGCGTGTGGCCATGTCTCTCCTTATCCCCTGCCCGCATCCGGATCGGGGCGGGCCGACCGAGGAGTCGCCCATCCCGATGGAAGGCGGGGCCCCGAGATCTCCGAGGCCCCGCCCTGGCGGAAAGGCGAGGCATGCTCAGCGATCAGGCCGTGGACGCGGGAGCGATGCCCTCCCGCCGCGCGGTCTGCTCATGGGCCCCGGCCGCGCCGTTCAGCGCGGCGAGGACGGCGTGGTACGCCTCCTTCTTCTGGTAGTTGGTGTCGAAGAGGAGCGGCGTGTCGTCGCCGCGCCAGGAGTGCTTGTCGGTGAAGCCCCAGATGGTGATGCCGGTGCAGCGGGAGACGGCGAGGCACGCCTCGGTGACCTGGCGGTAGGCGTTGGCCTGGGCGGTGCCGGAGCCGCCGATGTCGAGCTCGGTGATCTCGACGTCCACGCCGAGGTCGGAGAAGCGCTGAAGGTTCTGCCGGTAGGTGGACAGGTCGGAGGTGGAGTCGAGGTGGCTCTGGAAGCCGACGCAGTCGATGGGCACGCCGCGGGCGAGGAAGTCCTGCACCATCCGGTAGATGGCGTCGCTCTTGGCGTTGAGGGCGTCGGTGCCGTAGTCGTTGTAGCAGAGGGTGGCGTTCGGGTCGGCCGCGTCGGCCGCGCGGAACGCGTCCTCGATCCAGCCGTCGCCGAGCTGCTGCTGGAGGTTGGACTGGCGGCGGCTGCCGTCCCACTCGAACGCCTCGTTGACCACGTCCCAGGAGGAGATGTCGCCGGCGTAGTGGCCCGCGACCCCCTGGATGTGGCCGAGCATCGCCTGGCGGAGGCTGTCGCCGGTCAGGCCCTGGACCCAGGAGGGCTGCTGGGCGTGCCAGACCAGGGTGTGGCCGCGCACCTCCATGCCCTGGCTCTGCGCGTGGGCGACGAGCTGGTCTCCGCCGCTGAAGTTGAACTGGCCGCGGTTGGGTTCGGTGGCGTCCCACTTCATCACGTTCTCGGCGACGACGCTGGTGAACTCCCGGTTCAGCGTGGAGGCGTAGTCGGCCTCGCCGAGGAGGTGGGGAGCGACGGCGGCGCCGAAGTACCTGCCGCTCTGGGCCGCCGCGTCGCCGAGCGTGTCGGCCTGGGCCTGGGCGGTGCCGCTGGACATCAGGACGCCGGTCGCCGCCAGGCCGCCGGCCAGCAGGACGGCGACCGCCGCGCGGAGGCGGTGGCGTCGGCGCCGTTCGGGCAATTTCTCGGTCATGGGGGAACTCCTTGACTTCCGGTGGGGGGACAGGCCGGGGCCCGTCCGGCGGAAAGGGGCCGGCCCGCTCTCAGCAGGTGGAGTTGGTGTGGGTGGCCAGGCCCAGGCGCCAGGGGAGCTGGGAGTACTCGCCTCCGGCGCCCGGGTCCATCCCCTGGTAGAGGAGCTGGAGGTTGCAGGGGTCGATGGTCATGGTCTGGTCGGCGGAGGTGCGGATGAGTTCGCCGTGGCTGATGTCCCTGGTCCAGGCACCGGAGGGGAAGGTGGTGTTGTTGCTGCGGGCGAACGGGTTGGACTCGGTGTCCGCCAGCGGCTGCCACTGGCCGGTGAGGCCCTGGGCGGTGAAGGAGCGGTACCAGCGCCTGCCGTCGCTGCCGATGGCCTCCATGATCAGCAGGTACGTGTCGGTGCCCTGGACGCGGTAGACGGCCTCGCCCTCGAACAGCGCGTTGCGGCTGTCCTGGAGAACGATCTGGGTGTTGCGGAAGCCGTTCGGGAACTCACCGATGGTGGTCTCGGCCCGGTAGAGGTGGCCGTTGTCATCGGCGGAGAACAGGTAGCACATCGAGTCGTCGCAGATGACGTAGAAGTCCAGCCAGTGACCGTTGCCGATGTTGTCCCGCACCACGTCGGGCATGCTGTCCTGGAAGTTGCGCGGCGCGGACCAGCTCGTCGGGTCACCGGGGTCGCTGGTGGTGGAGAACGAGGGCAGGCCGGTCTGGTAGACCAGGTACCACTCGTCACGGGGCTCGAAGTAGAACGCGTGGGGCGCGGCGCGGTAGCCCGTGCCGACGCCGGAGGCGGTCTCCAGCGGGGTCTGCCGGGCGTTGTTCGCCTGGGACCAGTCGGAGAAGCTGGCGTGCGCCAGACTCCAGTCCCCCGAGGTGTCGGCCGTCGTCATGAAGACGTGCCAGGTGCCGTCCTCCTCCCGGAGGACCGACGGGTCCTTGACGGAGACGACCGGATCACCGCCGTCTGCCTGCGGCGAGATCACCGGACCACCCGAGGACCACTGGTAGGAGGAAGGCAACTGCTGGGCAGCCGCGCGCTGTTCACCCTGCCCGGCCGAAGCCGGCGCGGCGGAGAACACCACGGCCAGGCCGAGCAGAAGGACGAGGACCGTGCGGAGCGGCCGTGAGCGGGACCCACGTCGGGAACGACGTACTGAAGCGAGCATGAGGACTCCGATGCGGCTCGGCCGGAGGATCCACCCACACGGACATCACCTGCGTCCGTGGTTTCCGGCTCGGTGGCGAGCGTGGGGGGACCCTTACCGGAAGAAGCGGATGGTGCGCGTACGGTCACCTGCGGCGTGTGGGGGCACAATGGGCCGCTCACATCAGGCTATGTCCGACCTGCCGAACAGCGATCGGCTTGCCGGACACCAGGGATCCTAGGATGCCCACGCGGGCGTCAACACCCCTCGGGGGCATATTTTTTCGGCCGACTCCACGAAAGAGACGCCGCACGCGCGGCCCGCCGTCACGCCCCGGCCGCTCATGAAGTTTTCGATACAACCGGGGAAAACCAGGGGCTTTGACACCACCTCTTCACTGCCTATGCTCCGAATGTTCGAATATGCGGGCGACGTCCGTCATTTCGAATGCGCCCGGCGGTGCACGTCGGCGGCCGAGGGCGGAACCCCTTCCGGCGGCCACCCGCGCGGTCCGCGCGGTGTGGCCCCGAACGATGAGACGGAGATTCCATGACCGGGGTACAACGTCCGCCGGCGTCCGCGCCGCGGACCCGGACGCCCAGCGAGTCGCGCCGCCGGCTCCGCGGGCGTCGTCGGCCGAGCACGACGATCGCGTTGGTCGTGACCTCTCTCCTGGCGAGCCTGCTGGCCGTCATGGGCGCCGCACCCGCCTCGGCCGCGACCGTGGACACCAGCGCCTGGTACGTGCTGGTCAACCGCAACAGCGGCAAGGCCCTCGACGTCTACAACCTCGCCACCGACGACGGCGCCCGCATCACCCAGTGGTCCCGCAACGACCAGGCCCAGCAGCAATGGCAATTCGTCGACTCCGGAAACGGCTACTACCGCCTCCGGTCCAGACACTCCGGCAAAGTCCTCGACGTCCACAACTGGTCCACCACCGACGGCGGAAACATCGTCCAATGGACCGACAACAACGCCGCCAACCAGCACTTCAGACTCGCCGACTCCGCAAGCGGATACGTACGCCTCATCAACCGCAACAGCGGAAAAGCGGTCGAAGTCCAGAACGCCGCCACCACCGACGGCGCGAACATCGTCCAGTACTCCGACTGGGACGGCACCAACCAGCAATGGCAGCTCGTCCGCGTAGGAGACGGTGGCGACCCGCCCGACTCGTCGCTGCCCTCCTCGTTCCAGTGGAGTTCCAGCGGCGTGCTGGCCGGGCCGAAGTCGGACGGGAGTCACGACATCGTCGCCATCAAGGACTACACGGTGGTCCGGCACAACAACCAGTGGCAGGTCTACGCCACCACCGCGAGCCGGAGCGGCGGCTGGAACCTGGTCCACTTCGCGGCCCCCGACTGGTCACAGATGGCGAACGCGCAGCACACGTTCCTCGATACCGCCTCCGGCGTCGGCTCCGGCTACCGCGCCGCTCCCCAGGTCTTCTACTTCGCCCCACAGAACCTCTGGTACCTGATCTACCAGACCGGTCTGCCGTCGTACTCGACGAGCAGCGACCCCGGCAACCCGAGGTCCTGGTCGACTCCGCGCACCTTCATGAGCAGCGTGCCGGACATCGTGCGGCAGAACATGGGCAACGGGAACTGGCTCGACTTCTGGACGATCTGCGACGCGGCCAACTGCCACCTGTTCTCCAGCGACGACAACGGCCACATCTACCGCGCCCAGACCTCGGTGGGGAGCTTCCCCAACGGATTCGGCAACACCGTCATCGCCATGCAGGACTCCAACCGCAACAACCTCTTCGAGGGCACCGCCGTCTACCGAGTGGGCAACACCGGCGAGTACCTGCTGCTCCAGGAGGCCATCGGGTCCAACGGCCGCCGCTGGTACCGGTCCTTCACCTCCGACCGCATCGAGGGCCCCTGGTCCCCCCTGGCCGCGACCGAGTCCAACCCGTTCGCCCGCTCCAGCAACGTGACCTTCCCGTCCGGCACGTCCGCGTGGACGCAGGACTTCAGCCACGGAGAGCTGCTCAGGGCGAGCAACGACCAGACACTCACCATCGACCCGTGCCGACTCCAGTTCCTCTACCAGGGACTCAGTCCGGGCGCGGGCGGTGACTACAGCCAACTCCCCTACCGCATGGGCCTGCTCACCCAGACCAACTCCACCTGCTGACGGCCGCGACGCGCTCGTGGACGCGGCGGTGGCTCTCCAGCGCGCGCACCACGCCCGACGTCCGCGTGATCACGTCGTGGAAGGCGCGGTCGTGCTCGGCGCAGGTCACGTGGTCGTCCACGAGTTCGTCCATCCGTTCCACGAGCGCGCGGGCGATCTCACCCTGACCGGGAACGGGAGCCCCGCCCGGCCATCACGGGAATCGTCGACGGCGAGCGCGGCAATGTCACCCGCGACACGGCCACCTTCGCCAGTGACGACATTCCCGCCGAAGCGAGTCGCATCATCTCCGAGGCGGGACCCACCGGTTCGGTTCCGATTCCCTGAGCCCGCGTCCCCACGGCGCAATTCCGAGAACTTTCGATTCTTTTCGTCGCTGCCGCGTCCCTTCTGAGCCTTGACGCCGTCACCAGGCCCTCTATCCTTCTGATATTCGGAATTCGAGGCACCGCTCGTGATGCCGCACGAGCGAGCCCGGCCGGGTCGATTGGTGCCATTTCTTTTTCTTCCGCGTCATTCCCGCGGGAAAACCGGTCCGGGCAACGGCCGTCCCCACCGCGACGGTTCCCCCCACTTCGAGGAGTCATCATGCCTATACGACGGCGCACCTTACTGGGACTTGGCGCGGCCGGAACGGCGGGGCTGGGCGTGTCCCTGCTCGGCGCTTCCGGCGTCAGCGCCTCCGCCGCTCCGCTGGACGCGCCTGCCCAGCGTTTCGCCATCGGCGTGCGGGAGTACGCCTGGAGCCGTGGCAACCGCCGGCTGATCACCCGGATCTTCTATCCGGCCACCGGCACCCCCGGCGGCAACCCCGTCTCCAACGCCCCGGTGGCCGACGGAGTCTTCCCGGTCTGCGAGTTCAGCCACGGCCTGGGCGGCAACCCCGAAAGCTACGCGCCGCTGGTCCGCCCGCTGGCCGAGGCCGGGTTCGTGGTGCCCGCCCCGGTCTTCCCCACCACCTCCACCGGCACCGAGGGCAACATCGGCGACGTCTACAACGGCAACCAGTCCATGGACGTCTCCGAGGTCATCACCCGCACCCTCGCGCTGAACACCACCTCGGGCGACCCGCTCGCCGGGCACATCGACACCACGGCCGGCGTCGGCGCGGCCGGGCACTCGCTGGGCGGCATGACCACCCACGGCCTGCTCACCGCCTGGCCCGACGAGCGGATCTCCGCCGCCGTCCCCTTCGCCTGCGTCGACATGGGCAACCCCAACGGCGCGGTCGGCGCCGCCGTCCTGTTCGTCCACGGCGACCAGGACCCCATCTGCCAGTACTCCTCCGCCCGCACCGCCTACGCCGAACTGCGCGCGCCCAAAGCCTTCCTCACCCACCTCGGCACCGGCCACGACCAGTACATCTGGAGCGGCTACAACCACGCCCAGACCGTCGCCACCTACCTGGACTGGATGCGCTGGAGCCTGTACGCCGACACCGCCGCCCGCGACCGCCTCCCCGCCGACGCCACGTCCGGCACCACCACCACCCAGTGGGAGGCGGCCCTCAGCTGAAGCGCGTCGCGGCGGAGGTACCCTTTCGCGGACCCGCACCGGCTGGCGAGGGACCATGCGGGGATCGGCGGACGCGCAGGGCGTTCCTGCTCGCCCTGTTCGGCGACCACGTGCTCGGCCGCGGTGTAGCTGTGGCCACGGGGGGGTGTCATCGCGGTGCGGCACGGCGCCACGCGGCCGCCCCGGCGCCGGCGGGATACGCCGGCGCCGGGACGGCCCAGGTGAGGGGTCAGTAGCCGAAGATCATCTTGTAGGCGACCTCCGGCAGGAACTGTCCGGCCGTGGAGCCCGATCCGACACCGCAGTCGCCGTCGGACTCGCCCGGGGTCTTGAGCCACAGGAGCATCTCGGCGCCGCCGCCCCCTTCCTGGGTGGGGGTACCGATCCTGCGCCCGCCGGGGTTGCACCACTCGCCGTTGGAACCGTTCCCGTTGCGGCTGGTGTCCACGACGAACGGCTTGCTGTAGCCGTACCGCTGGCCGAGCGCCTGGTTGACGCCGCCGGCGTAGGAGGCGTTCTCGGCCGTGGGGTAGTAGTTCGAGACGTTGAGAGCGAAGCCCCTGGCAAGGCTGAGGCCGGCGGAGTGGAGACGATCGGCCATGGTCGGGGCGTCGGCCCAGCCGGGGTTGCCCGCGTCGAGGTAGACCCAGGCGTTCGGCGCCTGGGACCGGAACTGCGAGAGGGCGTTGGTGAGCATGCCCTGCCGCTCGTTGATCTGGTCCTGGGTCATGCAGCTGTAGTCGCCGAGGGAGTCGGGTTCGAGTATGACGACGGCCGGACGGCTGCCGATGCCCCCGGCGAAGGCGGAGATCCAGCTCGCGTACTCGGACGGGGAGGCGGCCCCGCCCCCGGAGTGCCCACCGCAGGCGTCGCGGCCGTACATGTTGTAGGCCACGAGCAGCGGCAGCTTGTCGGCGGACTCGGCCGCGCCCACGAAGGAGCTCGCGGCGGAGCGGATGTCGCCGCTCCAGGAGCCGAACCAGCGGGCCATGGGGGTGCCGGCGATGGAGTCGCCGATCGCGGAGGCCCGTCCGTCACCGGAGTTGGCGGCCGACCAGACGGCAGGGCTGGAGTTCGGGTCGACGTAGAAGCCACTGGTCATGGCGAGCGGGTCGGATGCCGCCTGGGCGGATGGAGACGAGGCCAGGAACAGCGGCAGGGCGAGGAGCCCCGCCAGGGCTCCTCGGAGCAGTGTGCGCATGGACGTACCTCATTCGTGGGGAAGGAAGCGCCGCGCGGCTTTCGTCCTGAGCCTGCGACGCGGGTGCGATGGCGCCGGGCAGCGGCCCTCGGCGTGCGTGGCGCGCAGGGGGCCGATGGAGAATTTGGGAGCGCTCCCAGTCCGAGGGATAACTCAAAGGCACTCCTCGGTATGGTGTGTGGGCTGTTGAGAGCTGTCAAGAGGGGCCGCGCAACTATCCTCCGCCCGCCAGCGTGGCAGCACTGAGCCCGAAAACTGGAAGCGCTCCCAATTCTCGGGGGTAGCATCTCGGCAACCACGGCGAGAAGGGTCCCGCAGTCCATGACAGATGCGTCGCGTCCGCAGCCCACACTCGACGAGGTGGCCGAGCGTGCCGGCGTCTCCCGTTCGGCGGCCTCCCGGGTGCTCAACAACGCGCCGCATGTCAGCCGCGCCAAGCGCGAGGCGGTCCAACGGGCCATCAGGGAACTCGGCTACGTGCCCAACACGACGGCGCGGGCGCTGGTGACCCGGCACAGGGGCGTGGCCGCTCTCGTCATCTCGGGGGAGACGCCGTCGATCTTCGCGGACCCGTTCTTCGCCAAGGTGATCGTCGGCGCGTCCGCCGCCCTGGAGGAGGCCGACCTGTACCTGATGCTGTGTCTCGCGGCGGCGGACCGCGGCCGCCGGCGCCTGGAGGAGTTGCTGCGCGCACGGGGTGTCGACGGCGTGATGCTCATGGCGGCCCGGGAGAACGACCCCGTGCTCCGCATCGCCCGGGAGACGGAGCTACCCGTGGTCTTCGGCGGGCGTCCGGTGGGTTTCGAACCGCCGTGGTACGTGGACGCCGACAACGTCGGTGGCGCGCGCCAGGCCACCGAGCACCTGCTCGCCCGCGGACGGAGGCGGGTGGTCATGATCTGCGGGCCGCTGGACACCGGGGTGAGCCGCGCGCGCCACCGCGGCTACCGGGAGGCCATGATCCTGGCCGGGCTGGAGCCCTCCCTGCCGGAGATCGGGGACTTCAACGAGCCCAGCGGCGCCGCCGCCATGACCGAACTGCTGAGGCGGCATCCGGATCTGGACGGGGTGTTCGCCGCCAACGACAACATGGCGGCCGGTGCCCTGCGCGCCCTGCGCGGCGCCGGCCGGACGGTCCCCCGTGATGTCGCGGTCGTGGGCTTCGACGACCTGGACATCGCGCAGATCGCCGAACCGTCGCTGACCACGGTCCACCAGCCCATCCAGGCCCTGGGCCGCGAGACGGCCCGCATGCTCGTCGGGCTCATCGCCGGCGAGGAACCCAATCCGCTGATCCTGCCCACCCATCTGGTCATACGCTCCAGCACCTGACCGGCGGGCGACTGCCACGGCGCGAAGGCGGACCGCTCCACGGCCCCGTCACGTCCCCTCCGGGCGACCGTCGTTCGTCCACCTCCGCGCCCACGTGCTGGACACCCCATGCGGGACTGCACCTATGACCGACACCACAAGGAGCGCGCTCTCGGGCCGGACACCGGCACGGCAACCGGGGGCGACTACGGGACGCAGCGGACGCGTTACGGCGGTTCGGTGGCGGTCTGCCGAGCCGCGCACGGCACCTGCCGGGCGGACTGGACGTGGGTTCCGGCGGAGAACGACGGGACACGTGGGTCGGGTGACCCGGGGGCGGTCGTCGCCCCGGGCCACCCGAGTGTGAAGGGGGAGCCGGTCAGGACGCCACAGGGCCCCTTCCGACGGTGCTGCGGGCCGCGGCCCGGTTGATCTCGCGGGCCTCGCGGCGCGTGATCACGTCCTCGTCCACGAGCCGGCCGGTCACCTCCCGCACGTGCTCGACGAACCGGCCGTGGTTGCCCCAGGTCTGCTCGTCGAGGATGAGGTCGTTGATCGTGCATCCGTCGCCGGTGTCGCGGTTCGGCACCCGGCTGTCGACGTCGCCCGTGACCACGGTGGCCCGCGAGTCCGGATCGGAGCACGAGGGCGGATCGACGATCTCCCCCTCGGCGAACTCCATCCAGTTCACCCGCGCCTGGCCGTCCGGGAAGACGAGGTACAGCGCGAACGTCCCCTCGGTCGGGCTCAGGTCGAACGTCACGTTCTGCCAGGTCGCGGCGGACTCGGCGATGGCGACGCGTGCGTCGTTGCCCTGTCCGGAGGAGTCCACGGCGGTGGGGCCGCCGTCCTCGTCGAACTGGTACCAGGCGACATCGCCGCCGCCCAGGTCGCCGCCACCGGGGTCGGCGGTCAGCGACCGGATCTCGTCCGGCGTCAGGGCGCGGTCGAAGATGCTGAAGTCGTCGACCGCGCCGTCGAGCAGCGGGTCGGCGGTCCACTGCGAGTCACCGATCCAGTTCTGCTCCGTCCGGCCCAGGTCCGACGGGGTCAGCGTCATGTCGTCGTTGGTCCCGACCGGCTCGCCGTTCAGGTACAGCGTTCCGGTGGTGCCCGACAGGCTGACCGCGACATGCTGCCAGCCGTCGGTGGGCAGCGGCTGCGAGCCGTTGATCCGCTGCTCGCCGGAGCCGGTCGTGATCGCGAACCTGAGGTTGCCGTCGTCACCGGCGCCCGGGGTCAGGAACATGGAGGTGTCGGTCCCGGAGCCGAAGTCGAAGATCCTCGCCCAGGACTGGTCGCCGGCCCAGTTCACCCAGGTCGAGATGGTGAAGTCCTCGACGCCGCTGACGACGCCTGCCGGCAGTTCCACGTTCTCCAGCTGGCTCGTGCCGCCCAGCCGGACGGCGTTGCCGAAGCCCTCCGGGCCTTCCGCCCGCGGTACCTCGACGTCGCCCTCGATCCGAGCGGTGCCCAGCAGCTCGCCGTCGGGCGCGTCGCGCCGCACCTCGACCGTGGCGTCCTCGGCCGCCGACGCTCGCAGCGTCATCTCACCGATGCCGTCGAGATTGTAGGGCTCGTAGGACGACCAGGCGCCGCCCTGACCGGTGATCGCCTCGCCTCCCCCGGTCTCCTCATCGTTCGCCTCGCCGCTTCCGACCTCCGACGCGTCACCGAAGTGCTCCACCTCTTTCCGCTTCTGCTGGAGGAAATGAGTCACGCCGCCGATCAGCTCCGGCGAACCGGCCACGCCACCGAGGTCGGTGTAACTGGCCGTCACCGTCAGCGAGATGTCGGCGGCATCGCCGTGCTCCGCATCGCTCTGGGTGACGAGCACGCCCTCGCAGCCGGTCTGCGCCTGGCCCGGGTGCACGTGGGCGTTACCGCCCTCATCGTGGTAGAGACCCTGCTGGACGGTGACGCGCTCGCAGTCGATCGCGTCCCCCGAACCGTCCTCGGCATCCGCCACCGAGACCCTGAAGGGGATCTCGTCACCCCAGTCGAAGACCTGGCCGTCGTGCGGAAGCTCGATGGACACCTCGGGGCGGGTGTTCCCCGCCGTGATGGCGAGATGGGAACTGCTGGAGCGCCCCGACGGGTCGGTGACGGTCAACCGTGCGCTGTACTCGCCCGGTTCGGTGTAGGTGTGGGTCGGGTCGGGCTCGTCCGACGTCGTGCCGTCGCCGAGGTCCCAGGCGTACGTCAGCTCGTCGCCGTCCGGGTCGTGGCTGCCCTCGCTGGAGAACGCGACCTCCAGCGGCGCGGGGCCGGAGTCGCGGTCGGAGCCGGCCTCCGCGACGGGGGTGCGTGCCCCGTCGGTGTAGTTGATCTTGTAGAGGCCGGAGTCCGGGTTGACGTTCTCCCCTCCGTAGTTGAAGTCCATGCCCCACTCGATCAGGTACATGGCTCCGTCGGGACCGAACTCCATGTCGTGCGGGCTGCGGAAGAGCGTGCTCGGCATGAACTGCTCGATGCTCTCGTAGTCGCCGTTCTCGTCGACCCTGAGCGCGCCGATCCACTTCCGGGACCACTCCATGACGAACACCGCGTCGTCGTAGTGCTCCGGGAACTGACCGTCGCCCAGCAGCCCTTCCTCGTAGTGGTAGACGTCACCGGCGTAGGCGGAGCGCCCGCCGCCCTCCGGGATCTCCGGGAATTCGGGCGACTCCCCGTACGGGTACCAGAGGAACGCGTCCTTGGCCGGCGGCACGACATCGAGGCCGGTGTTGAACGGGGAGTCGTTGGCCGGGCCGTTCTGGCAGTCGAAGGACTCCCCCGGGGTGCTGGTGGCGAAGTCCCATTCCCGGTAGGGCTGGTTGTCGGCGATGCAGTACGGCCAGCCGTAGTTGCCGGCCTCCCGGATCTGGTTCCACTCGTCGTAGCCGCGCGGGCCCCGGTCGGGGTCGTCGCTGCCCGCGTCGGGACCCACCTCGCCGGCGTAGATCCAGCCGGTCTCGTCGTCCACGGCGATGCGGAACGGGTTGCGGTGACCCATCGTGTAGATCTCGGCCCGGGTGTCCTCGGTGCCCGGCGGGAACAGGTTGCCTTCGGGAATCGAGTAGGTGCCGTCGTCCTCGGGGGTGATCCGCAGGATCTTGCCCCGCAGGTCGTTGGTGTTGCCCGAGGTGCGCCGCGCGTCGTAGGCGTGCTGGGCGTCCTCGCTGGTGTGCTGGTCGTGGACGCGGCCGTCGATCGGGGCGAAGCCGTCCGAGGCGAAGTGCGCGGTGTCGTCGCCGGTGGAGATGAGGAGCTCGCCGTTCGGGCTGAACGTCATCGAGCCGGCGGAGTGGCAGCACACCTCCCGCTGGTGGGGGATCTCCAGCAGGACGTGTTCGGACTCCATGTCCAGGGTGGCGCCGTCGAGGGTGAACCGGGCGACGTGCTGCACCTCGGGAGACGGCGCGCTGTAGAAGAGGTAGAGCCACTGGTTCGTCTCGAAGTCCGGGTCGAGGGCGATGCCCAGCAGCCCGTTCTCGTTGCCCCGGTGGACCGGGATCTCCCCGGCGACCTCCACGCCGCCGGTCTCGGGGTCCCAGATCTTCACCGCGCCGCCCAGTTCGACGTAGAAGACCCGCCCATCGGGGGCGACGGCCAGCTCCATCGGGTTGGCGGTGTTGTCGTCCAGCGCGACCTTCTCGAACGAGGACTCCGTGGGGATCCCCTCCCGCGGCTCTCCGCAGTCACCCTCGGCGGCGCCCGCCGCCCACTGGATGCCCCCGAGGATGTGCCGGCGCAGCAGTGGTTCGTCGTAGTGCTCCGGCTGGTGGCCGAGCGCCGAGTACCAGGTGCGGCCGCCGTCGAAGTCGGAGCACCAGGCGATCGGGTGGTCGTCACCCATCGCGTCGGGGCCCGGGGCGTACGTGGTCTCGTCCAGCGTGGCGAGCACGTGGACCTTCTCCCGCGGGTTGGCGGTGAAGTTGTACCACTCGTCCTCGCGGACCCATTCGGCCGGCAGGTCGGCGGTGGACGGATGCGTGGCGTCCTCGACGCGCACCGTCGCTTCCTGGAACTGGTCGGCGCCCGAGGGATGGCTGCCGAAGAAGGCGCCGCCCATCAGGTCGGACCACCAGGGCCAGTCCGTCTTGTCCATGTTCGACGCCGAATGCAGTCCGGCGAATCCACCGCCGGCCTGGATGTAGCGCTCGAAGGCGTGCCGCTGCTCGGTGTCGAGGGTGTTCTCCCCGTCGGTGTAGAAGACGATGGCCGCGTACTGCGCCAGTCCCTCGTCCGTGAAGACCGAGGCGTCCTGCGTCTCGGTCACCGAGAAGCCGTTCTCCTGGCCCAGTTCCTCGACAGCGGTGATGGCCGCCGGGATCGATTCGTGCCGGAATCCGGTCGTCTTGTGGAAGAACAGGACGTTGTAACCCTGTTCGGTGTCCTGCGCGACGCTGGTGGAAACTCCTGGGAGGAAAGAGATCAGGAATGCCGCCACCACCGTGAACAGCGCGCGGCGTTGGAGTCTTCGCATGGTTTTCTCCATGACTTCGACGCGAATGCGGATCGATGATTGACTGATGGCCGAACGCGAGCGTCCCGGCGGAGTGCCCCGCGGCTACCGCCCGCCTCCCTCCCCCGCGATGCCGGTGAGGAAGGACAGCCCGTCGATGGCGATGGCGTCCTGGCTCGGCGCCAGCGACCGCCAGATCGAGGCGGCCGTCGCCACCGTCTCGTTGTCCCCGGTGAAGGTCTCGATCACGAGCGGGCCCTCGTACCCGGCCGCGTCCAGGGCCGCGACGATGCCCGGCCAGTCGAGGTGGTCGGCGCCCGGCGCGCCCCGGTCGTTGGCGGCGACCTGGACGTGGGCGATCCGGCCCGTGGCCTTCCGGACGGCCTCCGGGATGCTCCGCTCCTCGATGTTCATGTGGAAGAGGTCCAGGCCCACTCCCCAGCCTTCGGGCGGCAGGCCCGCCAGGGCGTCGAGCACCTGGTCGACGGTGTTGATGAGGCTCGTCTCGTACCGGTTGAGGGGCTCGACCGCGATCCTGACGCCGGCGTCCGCCGCGTGCGAGCACACCGGCGCCAGGCTGTCCCTGAGCTGCTCGTAGCAGGCGTGCCGCTCCGCCTCGGTCATGCGCCAGGTACGTCCCACCGACGCGTAGGCCGGGCCGGCGACCACCGGCGAGGACACGGCGGACGCCGCGTCCACCACGTGCCGCAGGTAGTCACGG
This sequence comes from Streptomyces sp. SBT349, assembly GCF_001083795.1. Lineage (GTDB taxonomy): Bacteria > Actinomycetota > Actinomycetes > Streptomycetales > Streptomycetaceae > Streptomyces. The sequence continues at coordinate 8,877 of NZ_LAVK01000033.1, read as the reverse complement.
GTGGCCCTGAGCGTCGCCCGGTCGGCCGCCACCAGCTCGCGTCCCGGCGCCATCGCCAGGACGACCGTGGCCGACAGGCCGAGCGAGTCGAGCAGCCGCGCCGCGCGGCGGGGGTCCCAGTCGCCCACGTTCTCGACCGGGAGCTCGATCACGTCGAAGCCCCACTCCCGCACGCGCGGCGCCAGTTCGGCCAGCCGCTGGTCGGTCAGGGGTGAGGTCCACACCCATGTGCTGACTCCGAACGTCCTCTTCGCCCTCATCGCTGTCATCGCTGTCATCGCTGTCATCGGTCCTCCCGGTCCTCGCCGTTCCGCTTCCTGGATCGCCCCTCGCCGTTGGAGGTGGGCGCATCGGCGTCCGCGCCGACGCCGAGGTACCTGCGCTGGAGGTCCGGCCGGGCCAGCAGCTCGTCGCCGGTGAACTCGGCCTCGATCCGGCCCGACACCATGACGAGCTGGCGCCGTGCCATCCGGACCGCCGCGCGCAGGTTCTGCTCGACGACGAGCACGGCCACCCCCTCGTCGACCAGGTGGTGGACGGCGTCGACCAGGACGTCGACGATGGTCGGGGCCAGCCCTTCGGACGGCTCGTCCATCACGATCAGGCGGGCGTTCAGCAGGAGCGCCCGCCCGACGGCGAGCATCTGCTGCTCGCCGCCCGAGAGAGCGGCGCCGCCGTGTCTCCTCCGCTGGGCGAGCCGCGGGAACAGGTCGTAGACCGCCTCGGGGGTCCACCGCTTCCCGCGTGCTCTGCGGGCCAGCATCGCGAGGTGCTCATCGACGGTCAGCGATGGGAAGAGCCGCCGGCCCTGCGGGACATAGGCGATACCGGCGCCGGCGATCCTCTCCGGTGCCCGGCCCGACAGCCCCTCGCCCCGCAGCAGGATCTCTCCGTCCGACACGGGCAGGAACCCGACCAGGGTGTCGCAGAGCGTGGTCTTCCCCATGCCGTTGCGGCCGACGATCCCGACCGCCTCGACTCCCATGCTGAAGCTCAGGTCCTCCAGGACCACGGACGCCCCGTAGCCGGCCCGCAGCCGGCGGACGTCGAGAAGGGGTGCGGTGCTCATGCCGGCGCCTCCGTGCCCAGATAGATCCGGTGGACGCGCGGATCGCGGCGGACCTGTTCGGGGGTGCCGGCCGTGACCCGCTCGCCGTCGGCCATCACCACCACCCGTTGGGCGACGCGGAACGCCACGTCCATGTCGTGCTCGATGAGCAGCAGGGTCAGGTCCGCGTCGAAGGACTCCAGCAGCTCGACCAGCCGTTCGCGCTCGCCCCGCGACAGGCCGGACGCCGGTTCGTCGAGCAGCATCACGTCCGGTCGCGTGGCGATGGCCATGCCGAGTTCGAGCTGGCGCTGCTGCCCGTGGGCCAGCTCCCCGGCCACGGCGTCGAGCTGCCCCGACAGCCAGACCCGGTCGGCCACCTCGGCGGCCTCCTCGTCCGTCCGCCGGTCGGCGGAGGACCGCCACAGCGCCCAGTGGCGGCCTCGGTGGCCGGTGAGCGCGAGATAGATGTTCTCCCGCACCGTGAGGCCGGCCAGCGCCCGCGCCTTCTGGTACGTCCGTGCGACGCCGAGCCGGGGCCGGTACCGCGAGGGCCGGTGGACGCACTCGACGCCCTTGATGAGGACGGAGCCCTCGGCCGGCGTCACGTCACCGGCGATCACGTTGAACAGCGTGCTCTTGCCGGCTCCGTTCGGTCCGATGATCGCCAGTCGCTCGCCCGGCGCGATATCCAGATCGATACCGCGCAGGGCGAGCAGGCCACCGAACGCCACCGTGACCGCGCGGACCCGCACGACCGGCGTCGGGCCGTCCGGCTCGGACGGCGCGGTGCTGGGGTGAGGCATGCCGGGGACCTCCTGTCTCAGCTCTGGGGGACGCCGTCGACGACAGGGACGGCCTGTCCCTCCCAGGGCAGGTCCCGCTCCTCGCACGCGGGGAAGTCCCGCCCCGGCGACGGCGTGTCCGGGCTGAACGTGCCGCCGAAGGACTGGTCGACGCCGGGCACGATGGCCACGGTCTCCTGGACGATCTCGCCGTCGTCGTCCACCGCGAGGCGGGAGAGCCCGACGTCCACGAGGCCGCTGTTGTTCTCGTCCAGGCTGATGTCGCCGTAGGGCAGGTCGAGCGTGAGGCCGGAGATCGCCGACTGGAACGCCTCGGTGTCGGAGATGTCGCCGTCGACCGACTCCAGGGCCTCGACCAGCGCCACGCCGGCCGTGTAGTAGCCGTAGAAGAATCCGAAGGCGGCGGCGGTCGAGGGCGGGGCGGGCTCGTTGCCGCTCAGCGATCCGGGGATGCTCTCCCACGTCGCGTCGGCGGCGGCCAGGTACTCCTCGATCTCCGGGGTCCGGACGTCGCCCGGCAGCGTGGCGAAGCCGCCGATGTGCGCACCGGCGATGTCGCTTCCGAGCGCCTGCGCCAGGTCGGGGTTGAAGAAGAAGTTGCCCGCGTGCTGGTCGCCGGTCAGGTCGCCCTTGGAGTTGATGAACGCCTCCAGCGCGGACTGCGTCCCGGTGCCGCCCACGGCCCAGAAGTAGCCGTCCACCTCGTCCGGGTTCGGGAGCTGGGCGATGTAGGAGGAGTAGTCCGTGGTGCCCAGCGGCGGGAAAACGCGGTGGGTCACCTCGCCGCCGACGGCGCAGAAGTCGGCGACGAAGCCGGCCGCCGACGTGTGGCCGAAGCTGTAGTCGTCGGCGATGACCGCGACCCTCCGCCAGCCCTGCTCGTTGTACAGCAGGTCGCCGAGGCCGGCGTTCCAGATCGCGCCGTCGCCGTAGAAGCGGAAGTAGTTCGGCGCCCGGACCTGAAGGGTCTGCTCCTGCGAGCCCGATATGCCGGCGAACACCGTGATGCCGGGATGGGCCGCCGCGTACTCGGCCACGGCGATGCCCTCGTCGCCGGAGAGCGGGCCGATGATGACGTTGGCCCCCCTCTGCTCCACCAGGCGGCGCACCTCCTGGAGGATGCGGTCGGCGGTGTCGTCGCCACAGCCGACGCCGACGAGTTCGATGGGGGTCCCGGCGGCCTCCGCGTCGCTGAAGCCGTCCAGCGCGCTGGTGGACGAGTTCGGGGTGGCTCCGGCGAACCGGGCCAGGGCGAGCGTCGTGCCGGCGACGACATCCTCGTGGAAGCCGCCGAACGGGCCCTCGCACTGGCCGAGGATCCCCAGCCGGACGCCGTCGCCGTCCGTGGCGGCCGTCGCCCCCGCCCCCTGCTGGTCGGCGGGCAGCCCCGCCGAGTCGTCGCCGCCACTGCATCCGGCGGTCACCAGTGCCAGGACCGCCGTCATCGAGAGCACCGGTGCCGTTCGCCGTCTCATTCCGCTCATGTCCGTGTTCCTCCGCTTTCCTTCGCTCGCTTGCCGGCGGACGGGGATCCGCCGGTGGCCGGTGCCGGCGTCGTGGTGGTGCGGGCCCCGGCGCGGCGGCGCAGCCGCTGGGCGATTCCGGTGAGCCCCTCGGGGGAGAGCACCATGATCATGAGGACGATCACGCCGATCACGGTGTTGAACCGGGCCTCGGTGATGCCGATCCCGTCGATCAGCGGCAGGTCCCGCAGGTAGGTGAAGATCCACACGTAGACGAAGGCCCCGAGCCAGGCGCCCTCGAAGGACGTGATGCCACCGATCACCGCGATGATCAGCAGGATCAGCGTGGGGCCCGTCGCGATCGACGCCGGATCGATCTGGCCGTTCCACCACACGTTGAGCAGCCCGCTCAGGCCGGCCACGAACCCGGCCAGGGTGAACGCCAGCGTCCGGTGGAGCCGCACGTTGAACCCCAGCGAGGCCATCCGCAGCGGATCGTCGCGGACGCCTCGCAGCGCCCGGCCGAACGCGGTCCGCCCGGCCGCCCGGAAGCCGAGGTAGGCCAGCGCGGAGAGCACCAGGCCCGCGTAGTAGAGCCGGACCGGCGGCCCCAGGAGATCCGGTCGCCGGATGCTGGTGATGCCCCCCGGCCCGGAGATCTCGACGATCTGGGCGAACACGAAGTAGCCGATGACGGCGTAGACCAGCGTGAGCATGAGGAAGTAGAGCCCGGTGGTCCGGCTGGCGATCGCCCCGAGGGCGAACGCCACCGCGAGGGTCACCAGGAGGGCGAACCCGACCGCCACCCAGGGGGGCCAGCCCAGGTTCAGGCCGCGCGACCCGGTCTCCTGGGCCGCGTTGCCGAACATGAACCCGGCGACTCCGAACAGCAGGAACTGCGCGAGCGAGGTCATGCCCCCGTACGTGGCGAGGAACACGATCGTCGAGGCGGCCAGCCCGAGGATGAGGGTCTGCGTCATGACGAAGTTGACGAAGAACGCCGTCGCCAGCTGCGGCAGGAGCAGCAGGAGAAGCACCAGCGCGGCGGCGAGCAGGTTGCCCGGGGTCAGCAGGCGGCGCGGAGTCATGCCGGCCTCCCGAAAAGGCCGTAGGGCCGGATGGCCAGGACCAGCGCCAGCAGGGCGAAGGTCACGATGATCGCGTAGTAGGAATACTCGCTCGGCAGGTAGACGGGGGAGAACGCGACGACGACGCCGTACAGCAGCGAACCGGCGGCGGCGCCCTTGAGCGAGCCCAGGCCGCCGACGATGACGACGATGAGCGCGTTCAGCAGCCAGCTCCCGTCGATCCCGGGCGCGGCTCCCGCGAACGAGGCCCCGAGCACGCCGCCCACGCCGGTGAGGAAGGAGCCGACGAGGAACGTGATCGCGAAGACCAGGCGGATGTTGATGCCGAGTGCGCGCACCATCTGGCGGTCGTCGACGCCGGCCCGGATCACCATCCCCATGCCCGTCCTGGTCAGCCAGAGCCACAGCAGGACGCCGACCAGCACGGCCACGCCGAGGATGAACACGCGGGTGAGGGCGTACCGCTCCCCCGCCACCGAGAAGAAGTGACTGACCGCGCCGGGCCAGACCATCGTCTGGGCCAGCCCGCCGAACTCCCGCAGCATCTGGTCGGCCAGGACGACCGTGAGGGCGAGCGTCATCAGCGCCTGGCGCAGCTCCTGACCCTCGTTCCACTGGAGGAAGAGCTGCTGGATCAGCAGCCCGAGAACCGCGGCGACGCCCGCGCCGACCAGCATCGGCACCAGCCAGTCCAGCATCCCGACGTGCGCCGGCTCGATGTTGCGGGATCGGCCGACCATCGCCTCCTGCGTCCGGATGGCTATGTAGGCGGCCAGCAGGAACAGCGAGCCGTGCGCCATGTTCACCGTGCGCATCAGCCCGAAGATCAGGGTGAAGCCGGACGCCGCGACGAACAGGAGCCCGGCGAACGTGACCGCGTCGAGCGCCGTGACGAGGAACGTGCCGGGGTTGTCCGTAGCCGGCCCGGCCGGGGTGCCGTCGGCGAAGAAGGCCACCCAGAGCGCGGCGGCGGCGACGGCCAGGGCGACGGCCAGGACCGGGAGCCTGCGGAGCTCCGCGCGGCGCCTCCTCGTGGCGGCTGCCGGGAGCTGCCGCGGGGGCGCGGTCATGGGGACCCCGTCGGCGGGTGTCCCGGTGCTCCCCGCTCGGGTGTCATCGTGGATCGCCTCCGGGGATCGATCTGGGCAGGACTCATCCGTTCCTCCGCTGTCGCGCGCCAGGACCTGGCGCGTGTTCTCCGTCGTCGCGACGTCGTCACGGGCGTGGATCGCGCCACCTGGTCCGGCGGTCGGGGCCCGGCGGCGGGGAAGGGCTGATCCGGAACCGCTCAGGCGGTCGGCCCCTCACCTCGCGGACGGCCCGCTCGCGGGACCCGCCGCGCCGTCACGGACGCCCTCGCCGTCACCCCGTGACCCGTTCGTAGTCGGGGATCAGGACCCGTGCACCCCCGCTCATGGCTGATTCGTGCGCGCAGATGCCCACCGAGGTCCAGTTCGCAGCGGTGACCTCGTCGATCGCGGACGCGCGGTCCTCGACGATGCTCCGGAGGAACTCGTGCGCCAGATGCGGATGTGATCCTCCGTGGCCGCTCCCCTGGGTGAAGGAGAGGTGCTCGTGGTCGTCGTCGTAGACGCCACGCGTCGTGAACGGGGCGATCTCGGGCGGCAGTCGGTGCGGGAAGTCGGGGATCTCGACCGGCGCCGGGATCTCGCCGGTGTGCAGCACGTGCCCCGAACCCTGGGTCTGCTCCCACTCGAAGCTGGCGCGGTCGCCGAACACCGTGAAGCTCTCGACGTACTCGCGAGCCGTCTCGAACAGGAAGCGCGCGATCTCCGCGCCCACCGGCGAGTCACGGAGGGTGAGCAGGGCGCTCTCCACGGCGAACGGCGATCCGTATCTGCCGGTGAGGTCCGGCGAGATACGGCCCGACCCGATACAGACGACGCTCTCCGCCAACGCGCCGGCGAGACTGAGTACGGGGCTCACCGCGTGCGTCGCGTAATGCATGGGCGGCAGACCTTCCCAGTATCCGGGCCAGCCGGCCATTTCCTGGTAATGGGCTCCGCGAAGGAACTGGATACGGCCCAGGGTGCCGTTGTCCAGGAGATCCCGGACATGCAGGAACTCGCGGGAGTAGACGACCGTCTCCATCATCATGTACTTCTTGCCCGATTCCCGGACCGCGGCCACGATGGACCGACACTCGTCAAGTGTCGTGGCCATCGGCACCGTGCACGCGACGTGCTTGCCGGCCCGGAGCGCCGATACCGTGTGCTCGGCATGGTGGGGAATCGGGGTGTTGATGTGCACGGCGTCGATTTCGGGATCGCGCAGCATTTCCTCGTAGCTGGTGAACCGGCCGGGGACACCGAAGCGGTCGGCGATCTCGTTCAGGGCGGCCTCGGAGCGTTGACAGACGGCCATCAACTCGGCGTCGGGATGGGCTTGATAGATGGGGATGAACTCGGCACCGAAACCGAGCCCGGCAATCGCCATCCGCACTCTCTGTGTCATCGTTTCGACCTCCCAAGGCAATGCCAGGCTACGGACGGAGGCGCGATCAAGCCATGTGTAATTCAGCAGTCTGACTTAGAATTTTTACATGCCTGCCCTGATGACTCGTCACGTAGCGTTGCTGGTCGAAACCTCGAACGCGTACGCCCGCGGAGTGCTGGTGGGCGTGAAGAAGTACGTCGAGGCCCACCCGGGCTGGTCGATGTACCTCGCCGAGCACAGCCGCCACGAGACCGATTTCTCGTGGCTCGAAGGCTGGCACGGCCACGGTCTGCTGGCCCGCATCGAGAGCGTCGAGACGGCGCGGTTCATCCGGCGACTCGGCCTCCCCGCGGTCGATCTGAGCGCGGCCCGGCTGGTGCCCGAACTGCCCGGCGTCGAGACCGACGACGGCACGATCGCACGGTGGGCGGTCCAGCACTTCGAGGAACGGGGCCTGCGGCACTTCGCCTACTGCGGGGACGAACGTTTCGGCTGGTCGCTCAAGCGCGGCGCCTGGTTCGCGGAGCACGTGCGCCAGCGCGGTCTGACCTCGCGGGAGTTCCGCATGAAGCCGTCGGGGATGCGCGCCGCCGACCGCGAGCTCCTCGCGGAGTGGCTCACGAGTCTCCCCAAACCGGTGGGCGTGCTGGCCTGTTACGACATCGCGGGTCAGGAGGTGCTGGAGGCATGCAAGATTGCCGAGCTGGCGGTACCCGACTCGGTCGCCGTCATCGGCGTGGACAACGACGACCTCATCGGCAACCTCACGTCGCCCCCGCTGTCGAGCATCGAGCCCGACGCGACGAGGACGGGGTACCTCGCCGCCGAGCTCCTGGACCTCATGATGCAGGGGCGGTCCCTCGAACCGGGGCTGCGGCTGATCGAACCGACCCGGCTCGTCGCCCGGCAGTCCTCGGACATCCTCGCCGTGGACGATCCACTCGTCGCCGAGGCCCTGCGGTTCATCCGTGACCACTCGGACCGGAATCTCGCGGTCGCCGCCGTGCTCCGGCACGTCGGGCTCTCGCGGCGGGCGCTCGACCACCGATTCGTGCGGCTGCTGGGCCGAACGGTCCACGGCGAGATCGTGCGCGTCCGGGTGGGCCACGTCGCCGAACTGCTGTCCTCGACGGACTGGACGCTCCAGCAGATCGCGGAGCGGCTCAGCTTCAGTCACCCGGAGTACATGAGCGTCGTGTTCAAGAAGCACACCGGCAAGTCGCCCGGCCAGTACCGTCGGGCGGTGAGCGGGTCCGTCGCACGTCAGGCGTTCTGGCAGGAGTGACCGCGCCGGCACGGCCGCCGAAGCCCCTGGGGCGCGCGTCCGGGGCGGCCGGACTCCATGAGTCCAACGGCGATGAGTCCGGGCGTGGTTGCCGGTCTCCATTCCCGACAGGCGTTCCACCGCACTCGGGGAGAGCATCATGACCGCTGCCTACACCTTCGACGTCTTCTCCAGCCTCGACGGCTTCGGCGCCGCCGGTGGCGACTGGACCGGCTACTGGGGCAAGCAGGGCCCCGAGCTCCTCGGCCACCGCCTCGCCCTGTACGGCGAGGAGCAGCGGATGGTCCTCGGGGCCACCACCTACCGGGCGTTCGCGCGGATGCTGGCGTCGAGCACCGAGGGGGCCGAGGTGCGCGACCCATGGGTCACGCGGATGAGGAGCCTGCCGGCGACGGTGGTGTCGACCACCCTGGAAGGGCCTCTCGACTGGCCGGACGCCACCCTCGTGAGCGGCGATGCCGTCGAGGTCGTCGCCCGGCTCAAGGAGGAGTCCGAGGTGCCGCTGCGCTCGCACGGCAGCCTGTCGATGAACCGGGCGCTGATGGCCGCCGGCCTGGTCGACCGCGTCCAGGTGACGCTCTTCCCCGTGATCACCGGCCGGAGCGGGCTGGACCCGGTCTTCCATGGGGCGGCCGACTTCGACCTCGAACTGATCGAGCACCGGACGCTCGACGGCCACATCCAGGAGCTCGTCTACCGGCCCACCCCGCACGCCTGAGCCCACCCACGC
>NZ_LAVK01000339.1 GCF_001083795.1 Streptomyces sp. SBT349 | reverse complement strand
GGGTGAGGTCGGGCGCCCTCGTGGTCGGCGTGGCCGTGGCCCGGGCGTCGCCGGGGGGCGAGGGTGGCGTCGGTGCTCAGGTTCTCGGGGCAAAGCCGCTGAAGAGCCTGTGGCGCACCCACACCACGGTCGAGCACACAGGGCTGACGCACCAGCTCATCGCCGCGCTTGAGGGCTACCTCGATCCCGCGGACAGCAACGTCATGGCCCTGGCTCGCGGCGAAGCCCACTCTTCCAGCGCCGGAAGAGACTGTGCACCGTCTGCCACGGCCCATACTGCGAAGGCAGATCCTCCAGGGGAGCACCGATGCGCACCCGCCAGCGGATCCCCGTCGATCTGGTGCGCCGACCCCGCGGCGGCCGACCCTACGTGGCCACCGGCAGCAACGGCTCCGGCATAGACCACTGCTCGTCAGAAGGTGCCCTCGCCCCAGGTCGGAGATCATCACGGTCGGAGGCGAGGGCATCACCGGATTCGCCAACCCGGCGCGGCTGGGAACGGCTCAGCTTGTCATCTCTCCCATCCGCCATACCCGCAGGGACTCCACGGTGGCGCCGTCACCGAAGATCCTCAGCCCCAGCGCGTCGTCCCTGTTGCTGTACGCGCGCGTGGTGATCGACTTGTGGCCGTTCGCGTACGCCTCGACCATCGAGCGGTCCAGGAAGACGTCCAGCACCAGCCGGTCGCCGTCGAGCGACAACGGTCCGCTGTGCACCCCGAGCTGCCCGCCGAGGCCGGAGTTGTTGCCCGTCAGGGTGCGGTCCACGCCGAACTCCCCGGAGCCGTTGTCGTAGAACAGCCGCGTGTACTCCTCGGCTCCCGGGCTGCGCAGCACGTCGATGCCGAAGCGGTCGGTGGTGCCCCGCGCCATCGTCATCCGCACGTGGAGCATGTCCCCGCTGACCCCGCTCAGGCGCTCGTTGGCCTGTGCCACGCCGAGCGACTCGGTGATCTCCACCAGCGGCTCGCCGTCATGCAGTTGCTCGGCCTCGACCACCGGGCGCACGCCCAGGTCGCCGTCGGGGCGCATGGTCAGCTCCACCGGGAGGCCGGCGTTGTGGGCCCAGCCGGCGTCGAAGTGCGCCTGTTCGGTGCGCCGGTCCTGGGCGATGGTGAACACCAAGGACCGCTCGGAGCTGTCCACCAGGCCGCTCGGGCCGGTGAAGTGGTCGCCGTAGTCGAGCAGCCGAGGTTCGTCCGTGTCAGGGGTCCAGGTGAGGGTCTGAGCGTCCCAGGTGCCGACCCAGTAGTAGACGTACCGGCTGGCGTACTCGGCCGGCCCTTCGGGGAAGGCCGGATTGATCAGCAGGGCGTTTCGCTGCCGTCCCTCGGAGTCCTCTCCGATGGGCAGGAACACCGGCAGCTCCCACACCTGGCCCGTGCGGGGGTAGGCCGCCACGTCGCCCGTCATCAGCGGGCCGGCGTAGGTCCAGTTCTCCAGGTCCTGGGAGGTGTACATCAGCACGGTGCCGCCGACGCTGGCGCCATCGGTGGTCCGCACGCCCGAGCCCACCAGCTGGAAGTAGGTGTCGCCCTCCTTCCAGTCGAACGGGTCGCGGAAGTCGCCGAAGCGCACCTGGCGCCCGGCGCCGACGTCCAGGTCCCGCGTCTGCTGGGTCACCAGGGTGGGATGCATCTCCCACTCGATCAGGTCGGGGTCGTCTGGGTCGGCCGGACGGGCCAGGCCGACGGCCTGGTTGGGGGTCTGTGCGTCGTTTCCCGCGGTGAACAGCAGGGCCGGGTTACCGTCCGGGTCCAGGACGGCGTCGCCGGACCAAACGCCGTCCGGGGCGACGCTGCCGGCCGTCGGCCGCAGGGCGATCGGCAGGTCGCGCCAGTGCACCAGGTCCTCGCTGACCGCGTGGCCCCAGCTGATGTTGTGCCAGTAGGGGCCGTGGATGTTGTGCTGATAGAACAGGTGATAGCGGCCGCCCACCTCGATCGGGGCATGCGGCTCGTTCATCCAGTGGTTCGGCGCGGTGAAGTGGTAGCCCGGACGGTAGCGGTCGCCGTCGTAACGGGAGCGCTCCATCGTGAGATCGGGCACCGGTATGGTCCCGCCCGCGAAGGTGTCGAGGTCGGCCTGGTGCGCCGCGGCCGCGTCGGAGGCGGTGAGCGCCTGGCCGCTGATCTTCACCTCGTCGATCAGCCCTGCGAACATGTTCACCGCGAAGACGCCGTTGATGATCTCCGGCAGGTTGTGCCGCCCGATCAGCAGGGGCACTCCGGCGGGAGCGAAGCGCGCCTCGGGGGGAACCGGGGCGGCGGCGACCTCTTCACCGTTGAGATACAGCCGCACCGCGCCCCCGGCCGGATCGAAGGTGCCCGCCACGTGTGCCCACGCGCCAGGCATCAGGACCGCGCTCTGCTCCACCGTCGCCTGGTACCAGGCATTCCCGGCGCCGACGCCGAAGAACCAGCGTCCGTGCCGGCCCACGCCGAGGGAGAAGCCGAGGTTGGCGGTTCGCTCCTGCTTGTTGACGATGGCGGACTCCTTGCCGGCGTCGCCCCATTCGAAGCCGCGCGGCGCCACCCACGCCTCGACGGTCAGCGCCTCGGTGCCCAACTCCAGCTGTGCTTCCCGCGTCACGTACGTGGAGTAGCCGTCGAAGAGCAGGGCTGCCGACAGCTTTCCGGCGTCCGCGTCCTGCGGTTCCCACAGGGGGTCGCTGCTGGGCTTGTAGACGGCATTGGTGAAAACGTAGGCGATGGGGTTGGCCTGGCCGCTCACCTGGTCGGTGGTCGAGGTGCCCTGGCCCTCGCCGAAGTCCCAGTGGGCTGCAAGGCCGTCCTGCTGCTGCGTGCCGAGCCCGATGCGGGCGCCGCGCGCGACGCCGCCGATCGCGGCGGAGCCGACCAGTGCGCCGGTGACGGCCACGAAGGCACGCCGTCCAAGTGTGGTGCTGCGTGCGGTCTTTCGCTGTGCGTCGGTCACGTTGGTTCTCCTCATTTCGGTGGGGGGTGAGCGGTGCTCCTCGGGACATGGCGTGGTTTCAGATCGCCGGCGGTGGCTCGTTCGCGCCGTTGACCTGGCTAGCTAATTCGATTTGACGCCAGCGGGGATGATGCTCAGGGCCGCGCTTCTGCTAAAGCAAGACTGCTGCAACACAGCTTTACGAAATCGTAATCCGAACCCCAAGTGGGCACCGAGCGTTACGAAGACGGCACGCTATGGCTGCGCAATTCGGATGGAATCGCCCGCTCTCTCGCCAGTCTCGCGCCAGGTGTTGACAGCAGCGACACACGGTCGCATGCTCCTCCCCACTGCTAATTCGATTTACTACACGAGTGGGGAGTGGAGCCGAGGATGGCACGACGCCGCGTCACCATGGCCGACGTCGCCCGCAGCGCGGGCGTCTCGCAGACCACGGCCTCGTTCGTGCTCTCCGGGCGCACCGACAAGCGGATCTCCACCGCCGCCAGCGAGCGGGTGCGGGAAGCCGCCCGGATGCTCGGCTACCGGCCCAACGTCACCGCGCGCAGCCTGCGTACCAAGTCAACCCAGACCATCGGCCTGGTCTCCGACACCATCACCACCACCCCCTATGCGGGCGACCTCATCCGCGGCGCCCTCGAGGCCGCCCGCGCCCGAGAGCACCTGCTGGTGATCACCGAGACCGGCGGCGATCGCGCCGCCGAGTCGGGGCTCGTCAACGGGCTGCTCGACCGGCAGGCCGACGCGGTGATCTACGCGACGATGTACACCCGTTACGTCACCCTGCCCCAGGAGCTGTACGGCCGCAGGGTGGTGCTGCTCAACTGCCTGGCCCCGGGCTTCGACGCGCCCTCCGTCATCCCGGACGAGATTGAGGCGGGCCGCGCGGCCGCCCGGTTGCTGCTCACCGCCGGGCACACCGGCGGCATCTGGGCGATCGGCGGCCACCAGGCCGTCCCCGCCACCCCTGACGGGATCTTCGCGGGCAACGAGCGCATGCGCGGGCTGCAGGAGGCGCTGCGCGCGGGCCGCGCCGGTCTGGAGGGGGTCATCGAATGCGAGTGGGGTGCCGAGGACGGCTACCGCGAGGTCCGCGGCCTGCTTGAGGACGGGCACACGCCCCGCGCGCTGGTCTGCGCCACCGACCGGGTCTCGTTCGGCGCCTACCAGGCCCTGGCGGAGGCCGGGTTGAGCGTGCCGGACGAGGTGTCCGTGGTCTCCTTCGACGACCAGGACTTCGCCGCCTGGCTCCACCCCGCGCTGTCCACCCTCGCGCTCCCGCACTACGAACTGGGCCGGCTGGCCGTCGAGCTGATCCTCGATCAGGAGCGGCTGGACGCCACTGTGCACCGCGTGCCGATGCCGCCGCGCGTCCGCGGCTCCATCGGCCCACCCCCCGACTAACGCCCTGACGCCCGTGGGGCCGGGCGGCCACCCGACCCCACCACACGGCTCATACCTCTCACGACACGAGAACGGACGAACCATGCGCAAGCTGATGCTACCTCTGGCGCTGGCCGCCTTGGCGGTCCCCACCGCCGCCTGCTCCGGCTCGGACACCGCGGGATCCGGGGCCGCCTGCGACGGAACGATCGACGGCACCCAGGAGTTGACGGCCTTCTACCACGCCGGCGGCGAGGAGAAGCGGGCGTTCCAGTCGTTGGTGGAGCAGTTCAACGACAGTCAGGCGGAGGTGACCGTCACGGTGGAGAGCGTGCCCGAGGGCACGTACAACGACTCCGTGCAGGCCGCCGCCGCCTCCGGCGAGCTCCCCGAGCTTCTCGACTTCGACGGGCCGAACCTCTACAACTACGCCTGGAACGGCAACCTCATCCCGCTCGACGACTGCCTCGCCGACTCCACCACCGCCGACCTGCTGCCCTCCATCGTCGAGCAGGGCACCTACGCCGACCACCTCTACGGCGTCGGCGCCTTCGACTCCGGCACCGTGCTGTACGCCTACCGCACTGCCCTGGAGGAGGTCGGCGCCCGCATTCCTGAGGGCATCGACGACGCCTGGACCGCGGAGGAGTTCACCCGCATCCTGGCCGACCTGAAGGCCGCCGGGTACGAGCGCCCGCTCGACGCCCACATGTGGTACGGGCGTCAGGGCGAGTGGTTCTCCTACGCCTTCGGCCCGATCGTGCAGTCCGCCGGCGGCGACCTGATCGACCGCGACGGCTTCCAGTCCGCCGACGGAGTCCTCAATGGCCCGGAGGCGGTGGGTGCCATGGAGACCTTCCAGAGCTGGTTCACCGACGGCTACGTCGACACCGAGGCCCAGGACGACAGCCCGTTCCTCGAAAAGCGCAGCCCGATCTCCTGGAACGGCATGTGGGCCTACCAGGGCGGCTACCACGAGGCCGCCGGCGACGACCTGGTGGTGCTGCCGCTGCCCGACTTCGGCGAGGGCTCCAAGGCCGGCATGGGCTCGTGGCAGTTCGGCATCACCACGCAGGCCGAGGAGCCGGACGCGGCCGCGGCGTTCCTGGAGTTCCTGCTGCGCGAGGACAGCCTGCTGACGCTCTACGAGGCCGTGGGCGCCCCTCCGTCCACCCAGACCGCGCTGGCCGCCAGCGAGTTGTACGCCGAGGACGGCCCGATGACCCTGGTGACCGAGAGCCTCGCCCGCGCACCCGAGGTCGCGGTGCCCCGCCCGCAGACCCCCGCCTACCCCGCGATCACGCAGGCGTTCTCCCAGGCCATCGACGACATCGCCCAGGGACGCGACGTCCAGCAGGCCCTGGATGCCGCGGTCGAGCGCATCGACCGCGACATCCAGGACAACGACGGCTACCCCATCCAGGAGTAGCCCTCGCCTTCCACGCGTCCGCCCCACGGCGGCGCGGCGAGCCCGCGCCGCCCGGGACAGACTCCGGCCCCAGAACCGTCCCACCCGCGAAACCCTGCGAGGTGACCCCTCATGCCCGCTGTGTCCCACGCGGCCTCCGCCATGGCGGCGCCGCCCGCCGCGCGACGCCGCACCCCGTCGCTGCGCACCCGCGAGCGGCTGACGGCGCTCCTCTTCTCCGCGCCTGCCGCCGCCCTCCTCGTCCTCTTCCTGATCGCCCCGTTCGTCTCCGCGGTGGTGCTCTCCTTCACCAACCAGCGCCTGTCCTCGCCCCTCCCCGTGGCCTTCGTCGGCCTGGAGAACTACCAGCGCCTCTTCGACGACCCGCTGTTCTGGCGTTCGTTCGGCAACAACGTGCTCTTCTCCGCGATCGTCGTCCCCCTCCAGACCGCCGCCGCCCTGGGCCTTGCCGTGCTGGTCAATCGCGCGCTGCCCGGCCGCACCTTCTTCCGCACCGTCTACTTCCTGCCCACCGTCACCGTGATGGCCGTCGCCGCCGTCATCTGGAAGCTGCTGCTGCTCCCCGAGGGCGGCCTGGTCAACGGCGCTCTCGGCATCGTCACCTTCGACCAGTTCCAGCCCGGCTGGCTCTCCAGCAGCGGCTGGGCGATGCCGGGCATCGTGCTCACCTCCCTCTGGCAGGGCGTCGGCTTCCAGATGGTGATCTTCCTCGCCGGCCTCCAGACCATCCCCGCCCAGCTCTACGAGGCGGCGCGGGTGGACGGCGCAACCGCGTGGCAGCAGTTCCGCCACGTGACGCTGCCGGGCCTGCGCAACACCCTCATCTTCGTCATCAACGTCACCTCAATCTTCGCCTTCCGGCTCTTCGACCAGGTCTACCTGATGCCCCAGTTCCCCGGTGGCCCCACCGACGCCACCCGCACGATGATGCTCGAACTCCTCCAGACTGGCTACACACGCCGCATGATCGGCCAGGCGTCCGCCCTCGCCGTCGTCTTCTTCCTCTTCGTCCTGGCGGTGTCGCTGATCCAGCGCCGCCTCGGCCGCGAGGAGCGTGCGATCCGATGACGACCACCGACCAAGCCACAGCCACCACCACGCTCACCACCCCCAGGACGCGCCGCGGTCTCCTCGTCCACTACCTGCTGTGCACCGGCATCGCCGTCGCGATGCTCGTGCCGCTGCTCTTCATGGTCTCCGGCGCCCTGAAGCCCAACGACCAGGTTCTGTCCGACGGCGGCAGCTGGCGCGCTCTCCTCCCCACCGACCCGAGCCTGGACAACTTCCACAGCGCCTGGGAGCGCGCCGACTTCGGCCGCCTGATGCTGAACTCCGTCATCATTTGCGGCTTCACGGTCGGCTCCGGCCTCGTCGTCAACAGCATGTTCGGCTACGCCCTCGCCCGGCTGCGCTGGACCGGCCGCACTGTCGTGCTGGCCGCCGTCATCGCCCTGATCATCATCCCGTTCGAGGCGCTTGCCATCCCGCTGCTGCTGATGGTCACCGAGATGGGCTGGCACGACACCTACCAGGCACAGATCATCCCCTTCATCGCCAACCCCTTCTTCGTCTACCTCTTCTACTCCTTCTTCCTCTCCCTGCCCCGCGAGCTGGAGGAGGCTGCCCGCATGGACGGTGCCAGCCCCTGGCGTGTCTTCCGCTCCGTCATCGTCCCGCTCTCCAAGCCTGTCTACGCCTCCGTGGCGATCCTCGGCTTCCTGGTGGTGTGGGGGCAGCTGCTGTGGCCCGTCATGGTCACCCGCAGCGAGGAGGTGCGGCCGCTGCCGGTCGGCATGTCGGTATTCCAGACCCTGCCGCCCATCCAGTGGGGCGACATCATGGCCTTCGCCACGATGATGACCGTGCCCGTGCTGGTCGTCTTCCTCATCTTCCAGCGCGCCTTCGTCCAGGGCATCGCCTCGCAGGCGGTGAAGGAGTGACCCAGCCGCCCGCACTCCACCTGCGCCCGCCCGCCAACTGGATCAACGACCCCAACGGGCTGGTCCACCACGACGGCTGGTACCACGTCTTCTTCCAGCACAACCCGGAGGCGCCCACCCACGCGAACGTCCACTGGGGCCACTACCGCAGCCGCGACCTACTGCGCTGGCAAACCCTGCCCACCGCGCTCGTCCCCACCCCCGGCTGGCACGACGCCGACGGCTGCTTCTCCGGCAACGCCATCTCCGCCGACGGCCGCATCACCGCCTTCTACTCCGCCTTCCGCGCCGATCGCTGGTGGCAGCCGATCGCCGCCGCCGACTCCGACCCCCAGGGCCTGGCGTTCACCAAACGCCCCTCCC
>NZ_LAVK01000338.1 GCF_001083795.1 Streptomyces sp. SBT349 | reverse complement strand
GGCGCGGGGGCGGTGGCGGCGACCGCGGCCCGTGGCCGCTTGCGGCGGCCCGGGTCGAGCAGCCGCTGCGCCAGGGCGAGCACGCCTTCGACGAGCAGCGCCAGCACCGCCACCACCATGGCCCCCGCGACGACCTGCGCGGTGTCGTAGGTGGCGAACCCGGCGGTGATGATGCGGCCGAGGCCGCCGCCCGCGGCGAGTGCGGCGAGCGTCGCGGTGGCCACGACCTGCACGGCCGCGGTGCGCACGCCGGTCATGATCAGGGGGAACGCGAGCGGTATCTCGACGCGGGCGAGCAGCTGCCAGGGCGACATGCCCATGCCCCGCGCGGCCTCCACCACGTCCCGGTCCGCCTCCGAGACGCCGACATAGGCGTTGGTCAGCAGCGGCGGGACGGCGAACAGCACCAGCGCGATGATGGTCGGCAGGTCGCCGTGGCCGCCCAGTGGGCCGAGGCTGAGGAGGACCAGCACGGCGAAGGTGGGCACGGCGCGGCCCGCGTTCGAGATGTTGATGGCGAGGGCTCCGCCGAGGCGCCGGCCGCCGCCGTGGCCGAGCCACAGGGCGAGGGGCAGGGCCAGGGCGCAGGCGAGCACGAGGCAGACGCCGGTCAGGTAGAGGTGCTCGGCCAGCCGGCTGCCCACGCCGCCCTCGCCGGACCAGTTGGCGCCGGTGGTCAGCCAGGTCCACGCGTCGGGGATCACGCCCATGTCAGACCACCGTCCCCGGGGCGTCGAGGACCGAGTCCCGGGGGACCGCGGTCACCTCGCGCCGTTTCCTCCGGCCGCCGGCGCGGGCCCAGGGGGTGAGGGCCCGCTGCGTGACGAGCAGCAGGAGGTCGGCGGTGACGGCGAGCAGCACGCACAGCACCGAGGCGGTGAGCACCTGCGCCTTGAAGTAGCTGTCCATGCCGGTGTAGATGAGGTTCCCCAGGCCGCCGTGGTCGACGATCGCGCCGACCGTGGTGAGCGAGACGGCCGAGACGGTCGCGATCCGCACGCCCGCCATCAGGGAGGGCAGGGCGAGCGGCAGTTCGACGCCGAAGAGCAGCCTGAGGCGGCCGTAGCCCATGCCGCGCGCCGCCTCGCGGGCCTCCTCGGGCACCGAGCCCAGGCCGGTGAGGATGTTCCGCACGAGGATGGTCAGCGAGTAGAGCACCAGGCCGCAGACCACCACCGAGACCGAGATCCCGAAGACCGGCAGCAGCAGCGCGTACATGGCGAGCGACGGCACGGTGTAGAGGATGGTCGTCAGGCTGAGGACCGGCCCGGCGGCCAGCCGGTACCGCCGCGCGAGCAGCGCCAGCGGGAACGCGACCAGCACCGCGAGGGCCACGGCGACCAGCGTGATCAGGATGTGCTCGACGGTCGCGTCCGTCAGCTCCCCGGAACGGGAGCGGAGGTACTCACCGCAGATCCACTCGTTCCTCGTCAGGCAGCTCTCCGCCCTAACCGCACTCATGTTCCCCCACCCTAGACGCTGAACCTGTCAGAATGATGAACATGTTGCGGTTCGAGCATGTGTCCAAACGCTATCCGGACGGCACGGTGGCCGTGGATGATCTCCACCTCGAAGTCGCCGAGGGCGAGCTCGTCACCCTCGTCGGCCCCTCCGGCTGCGGCAAGACGACCACCATGAAGATGGTCAACCGGCTGGAGGAGCCCACCCAGGGCCGGATCCTGCTCGACGGCCGGGATGTCGCCTCCTACGACCCCGTGAAGCTGCGCCGCCGGATCGGTTACGTCATCCAGCAGGTCGGCCTCTTCCCCCACAAGACCGTGCTCGACAACACGGCGACGGTGCTCCACCTGCTGGGGCGGCGGCGAGGTGAGTCCCGCAAGCGGGCCGCCGAGCTGCTCGACCTGGTGGGCCTCGACCCGGCCGTGTACGGCGACCGCTACCCGGACCAGCTCTCCGGCGGGCAGCGCCAGCGGGTGGGCGTGGCGCGGGCGCTGGCGGCGGATCCGCCGGTGCTGCTGATGGACGAGCCGTTCGGGGCCGTCGACCCGGTGGTGCGTGAGCGCCTTCAGAACGAGTTCCTGCGGCTCCAGGCCGAGGTGCGCAAGACCGTGCTGTTCGTCACGCACGACATCGAGGAGGCGGTGCGCCTCGGCGACCGGATCGCGGTGTACGGGCAGGGCAGGATCGAGCAGTTCGACTCGCCCGCGGCCGTGCTCGGCGCCCCGGCCAACGACTACGTCGCGTCGTTCGTCGGCAGCGACCGCGGGCTCAAGCGGCTCTCGGTCACCCCGGTGGAGAAGGGCGACCTGGAGCAGCCGCCCGTCGTGCACCTGGCCGACCCGATGCCGGTGGCCGCGCGCCGGATGCGGGCCGAGGGCGCGCGCTGGGCCGTGGTCCTCGACGAGAACGACATGCTGCACGGCTGGGTGCCCACCCCGGACGAGGACGCGGAGGCGGGCGGCGGCGATCCCGGCGGGACGGTGGCAGCGCGGGCGCGGCGGATGGAGGCGTGGCTCCCGCTGGGCTCCTCGCTCAAGCGGGCGTTCAGCACGATGCTCCAGTACGACGCCGGGTGGATCGCGGTGCTGGACGAGGGCGACCGCTTCCTCGGCGTGCTGACCCCGGCCGGGCTGCACGAGGCGCTGCGCCGCTCGATCGACGCCGACGCGCACGACATCGACCGCACCGAGGTGGACCTCGACATCGTCACCGGGGTCTGACCGGCGGCGGGAGCGGTCAGGCGGTGGAGCCCATCGGGCCGTTGCCCTCACCGTTCTCGTCGCCCTCGGGCAGCCGGCAGACGCGTTCGAGGAAGAGCGCCGCCGCGACCACCGCGGCGCCCGCCAGCACGGCGAGCCCCGCGTAGATGGCCTGGTCGCGGCGGTTGGGCACGTCCAGGCGCTCCATCACGAGGAAGACGCCGAAGCCGCCGTAGCACCCGGCCGCGATCGAGGAGACCAGCGCGCTGGCCTGCCCGAACACGACGGCCCGCGCCGCCATCAGCCGGTCGACCGGCCGCGCCCCGGGCCGCCGTTCACGCCAGGCCCGCAGCCGGGAGCGGAGCGAGAGCCCCGTGACGAAGAGCACCGCGGCGATCAGCCCGAGGATGACGGGGGAGAACAGGGGAACGGCCGGGGGCGTGTTGCCGAAGGACTCCCACAGCCCGGCGCCCGCCCAGCTCAGGCCGGTGGCCGCGGCGAAAAGCCCGGCCAGGGTCCCGATCCGCAATTGGTTCACCGCTGTGCGCGCCCCTCGTCGTGAAGTCGTGTGGCGGCCGCCGTCCGGCGGCCGGGTCAGTCCGGCAGAACGAGCGTGAGGTCCCCGCGGTGTGTCACGCCCTGCTCGGCGAGGCCCGGCAGCAGCCGGGCCAGTGGCCCGCGCCCCGGCACCTCGGCGCCCGGCTCGACATCGTGCCATGGCACGAGGACGAAGGCGCGCTCGTGGGCGCGAGGATGCGGAAGCGTGAGCAACGGGTCCTCGGAGACCACGCCCTGATAGCTGACGATGTCGACGTCCAGGGTGCGTGGCCCGAAGCGGCCGTCGCGCACCCGCGCGAACGCCTCCTCGATGGCGTGCGCCCGCTCCAGCAGCGAGGACGGCGGCAGGGTGGTCCTGATGATCACCACGGCGTTGAAGTAGGTGGCCTGGGTGCCGGGCCCGACGCCCCAGGGCTCGGTCTCGTAGACGGGGGAGACCGCCTTGACGCGCAGTCCCGGGGTGTCGGCGAGGGCGTCGACCGCGCCCTGAAGGGTCTCCAGGCGGTTGCCCAGGTTGGAGCCCAGGGAGAGGACCGCGTCCTTCGGGTTGTGCAGGGTGGTGTCCGCCGCGTCGACCTGGTGGACCACGGAGGCGGGCACCGGCTGCACGGTCGGGTCGTGGGAGGACGCCGCACCGCTGTGGTCTTCGCTCGGATCCATGCTCGGGGTCATGCTCGGCTCCGCTTGATGGTGATGGTCACGTCGTCGAAGGGGACGGCGATCGGTGCCCGGGGCTTGTGCACCGTCACCTCCGCCTCGCGGACGGCCCCGTGCGCCAGGCACTGGTCGGCGATCCGCTGGGCCAGGGTCTCCAGCAGGTCGCACGGCGGGCCGGTCACGATCGCGGTGACCTCCTGGGCCACCACGCCGTAGTCCGCCGTCCTCGCGAGGTCGTCGCTCTCGGCCGCCGGACGGGTGTCGAGGCCGAGGACGACATCGACGACGAAAGGCTGGCCCTCGGCGCGTTCCCCGGGAAGGACCCCGTGAAAGCCCCAGGCGCTCAGGCCGCGCAGGGAAATGCGGTCCATCGCGATCACTCCCTCGGTAGGTGGCGGGTGTCAGGCCATCCGGGTGTTCGAATCTACCCGCGCCGCCCCGGCCTGGTGGTCAGCGCCTCCCGCCCGCGTCGTGTTCCCGGCGGACGGAAGGAGGGGGACGGGGGGATGCCCCTACCCTGGTGCCATGAGCATCTCGCACGGCCAGGTGACGGGCTTGCCCCGGTGGGACCGCTGTGCGGTCATGGGCGTGGTCAATGTCACACCGGACTCCTTCTCCGACGGCGGGCGCTGGTTCGACGCCGAGTCCGCGGTCAAGCGGGGGATGGATCTGGTGGCCCAGGGGGCGGACCTGGTGGACGTCGGCGGGGAGTCCACGCGCCCCGGCGCCACCCGGGTGGACGAGGACGAGGAGCTGCGCCGGGTCGTCCCGGTGGTGCGGGAGCTGGCCGCGCAGGGCGTGGTCGTCAGCGTGGACACGATGCGCGCCTCGGTCGCCGAGCGGTCGGTCGCGGCCGGGGCCCTGCTGGTCAACGATGTGAGCGGCGGTCGCGCGGACCCGCGGATGGTTCCGGTGGTGGCCGGGGCGGGGGTGGCGTTCGTCGTCATGCACTGGCGCGGCCAGAGCGTGGACATGAACGACCGGGCCGTCTACGGCGACGTGGTCGCCGAGGTCGTCGCCGAGCTGCGCGAGAGCCTGGCCCGCGCCGAGGCGGGCGGGATCCCGGCCGACCGGATCGTCGTGGACCCGGGGCTCGGCTTCGCCAAGCGGGCCGAGCACGACCTCGCGCTGGTGGCGGCGGCCGAGCGGCTGCGCGCCGACCTGGGCCGCCCGCTGCTGATCGCGGCGTCGAGGAAGCGTTTCCTCGGCCGGGCGCTGGCGGCGCCGGGCGGCGGTCCGCCCCCCGCGCGGGAACGGGACGCGGCGACGGCCGCGGTCACGGCGCTCGCCGCCCGCGCCGGCGCCTGGGCGGTGCGGGTGCACGAGGTGCGGGCCAGCGCGGACGCGGTCCGCGTGGTGCGGGCGATCGAGAGCGGCGGCTCGGGGGAGGGGGCGTGAGCGGCGCGAGCACGGACGTCGAGGCGGTGTCCGCGGCGAACACCGCGCTGTACGACGCGCTGGAGCGCGGCGACCTGGACGCGCTGGCCGAAAAGTGGCTGGAGGCGGACGTCAGCGTCGTTCACCCGGGGTGGCCGGTGATCAGCGGGCGCGGCGAGGTGATCCGTTCCTACGCGCTGATCATGGCCAACACCGAGTACATCCAGTTCTTCCTGACGGACGTCGAGGTGTCCGTCCTCGGCGACACCGCGCTGGTGACCTGCACCGAGAACATCCTCAGCGGGGGGCCCGCCGAGGAGGACGGCTCCGCGGGTCCGCTGGTCGGCGGCCTGGTGGTCGCGACCAATGTCTTCCGCCGCGGCGGGGACGGCGGGTGGAGGGTGTGGAGCCACCATGGGTCCCCGGTGCTCATCGACCGCGAGGACGAGGACGAGGAGGAGGCCGACGAGGACGACGGCGGCCCCGTCACCGAGATCGGCTGAGCCCGGCTTCGCGCCCCTCCATTGCCCCGTTCTCCGGAGGCCGGATACGGTACCTTGACATGCCGGATGCGGTCTGATCGATGTGCTGATGTGAACGGGGAGTTCCGCGTGACAGTGGCGGATGAGCGGCGGGCGGACGAGGACCAGGGCACCGCGGCGGGGGCGCAACCGGAGCCGGAGCAGCGCACGACCAGCGTTGCCCCGCCCGGCAGTTACCGGATGATCACTCCCACCGACTGGTTCCGCATACCGCTGCGCAACGAGCGGAAGCGCGTCAACGCCGTGCAGTCGCTGGTGGACATCACCTATCCCAAGCGCGACGATCTGGCGACCAAACGGCATGAATTGCGCGAACTGCTGACGCAAATAGCCGACAAGGCGGTCAGTCAGGTCGGTATCGAGCTCTACCTCTCCACTCAGAGCGTTTTCGGAATTCCCATCCCCGCGAGTCTGCTGGTCACCGCGGAGCCCGAGGATCCGTCCGTGCCGGGTGTGCTTCCCGTGCAGATGCTCGCGGACGGCATCAAGGACAAGTACAAGGAAAACGCCGATGTCACGGTCGTGAAGCTGGCCATCGGCGAGGTCGTGCGCTGCCGCCGCAAGGAACTCACCGCGGAGTCGAAGGAACTGGGACAGCCGGAAGAGCGTCCGAACACGTTGCTGGACTTCTATCTGCCCGTGCCCAATTCGGGGGCCTGGATGGTGCTCTCCTTCAGCACGCCGCTGATCGAGGTCGCCGACGCGCAGGTGGAGATGTTCGACGCCATCGCCGGCACGTTCCGGTGGTCCTGACACCCGGATCCACGACAGCCCACTGACCAGGAGCCATGGATGCCCGATATCACCGTCACCACGGAGGAGGTGCGCGAGCTGGCCAACAAGCTGCGGCTGGTCGCCACCGAGTTCGAGAACGCCGAGGACATCGCCGACGACTACGCGGAGCAGGTCAGCCATGACGACCTCGCCCATGAGCTGGAGCAGTTCGCGGAGAACTGGAAGCACCACCGCGAGAAGCTGATGGACGGCCTCCAGGGCTTCGTCGAGGCCGCCAAGTCGGCCGCGGACGGGTATGAGGGCATCGAGGAGGAGCTGGTCAACGCGCTTGAGGGGGACGGGTGATGAGCAGGCCGGCCGACTGGTATCCGCTGACGGAGGACGGGCGCGACCCGATCCCGGGTGACTGGGAGCTCGTGCGCGAGGCCGCGGCGCGGTACCGCAGGACCGCGGACGCCATCTCCCGCGCTCGGACGCTGCTGGGCGAGGTGACCGACTCCGAGGAGGGCTGGCGTTCCGACGCGGGCACCGCCTTCCGCGAGAAGGCGACCGAGCTGTCGGGCGACATCTGGAAGGCGCACGGGCGCTACGACGTCGCGGCGCTGGCGCTGGCCAACTACTGGCCGGTGCTGGAGGACGCGCAGGACGAGAGCCTGTCGCTGCGGCAGCAGGCGATCACCGCGCAGGAGCGTATCGACGCCGCCAACAGCACGATGGACGGCCTGGACGAGAGCCGCGAGAACCAGGACCTGGAGGGCGACGACCTCACGGAGAACGAGGAGGCGCACGGCCGCGCCGAGGGCGAGCGTGGCGCCGCCGAGGGCGAGTTGGCCAGCCTCAAGTCCCGGCTGAACGGGCTGATAGAGGAGAAGAACCGGGCGGCCCAGTCCGCGGCCGACCAGATAGGCGAGTTCATCGGCGGCGACGGCCTGGAGGACGGCTTCTGGGACCGGGTCGGCGGCGCCCTCGACGTCATCAGGGACGTCCTCATCACCCTCGGCAATATCGGGGGGTTCATCGCCGCCTGGGCGGGTCTCGCCGCGCTCCTGGTCGGATGGATCCCCGTCATCGGCCAGGCACTCGCGGGCATCCTGGGCGTCATCGCGCTGGTGGGATCGATCTTCTCCCTGGTGGGCAACCTGCTCCAGGGCAAGTGGGGCATGGCGCTGCTCGACGTCGTCGGCATCGTCACGTTCGGCCTCGGCCGCGCCGCGGGCTCCGCGGCCCGCCTCGGCGCCCAGGGCTCCCGTTTCCAGGCGTTCCGCAGCCTGCGCGGCATGAGCGAGTTCGGCAACCGGGCCGCCCGCACCACCCGCGCCGCGGACATCATGGGCGACAGCGCCGGCAACCTGCGGCGGCTGAGCGACGCCGCCGCGCGGGGCAGCAGGTCGTCGATGTTCGGCGGCCTCGGCGACGACATGGCGCGGAACTTCTCCGCCCTGCGCAACGCGCGGATGGGCGACATCATGTCGCAGACCAGGGCGCTGCCGGGGCAGCTGGCCCCGGCAGCGCCCTGGTCTGCGACATGATGTCGCCCATCCGCGCGT
>NZ_LAVK01000337.1 GCF_001083795.1 Streptomyces sp. SBT349 | reverse complement strand
ACCCCCACCGGCCGCAGGTATGCGGACCCCCCACGCGGTTGGAGAGGCTTTGGGCGGGAGCTGCGTTGGGGCGAGAGATCGGGGGCCCTTACGCTGGCCGGCGGATCGGGCCCCTGGGCCCCACCGCGTTGTCCCCGATCGGGCCCCCGATCTTGGAGGCTCGCCCCAACGTGGCTGCGTAAAGCCTCGGAAACCGCCCCAGCCACAAACGGCCAAGCCACCCGCAGGGAACCTCACCCAGCGACACCGAAAACGTTGCGGGCCACGGTGAACGCGGCCGTCACGGCCCCGGCGATCGCCGCGTGGGCGGGGCGGGGGGTGAACGGGAACGGGCGTGCCCGGAGGGACTGGGCCAGCCAGACGGCGAGCAGCAGCGCCAAGGCGGCGAAGGACAGGGCCGCCAGCGGGTTCGCGGCCACGGCCGCCCCCGCGTCGCCGTGCGCGAAGGCGTGGGCGCTGCGCAGGCCGCCGCAGGCCGGGCAGGCGAGGCCGGTCAACGACAGGACCGGGCAGGCGGGGTAGCGGCCGGGGACGTTGGGGTCGACGGCCGCGACGCAGCCGAACGCGGCGACCGTCACGGCCACGGCGGCGAGCGGGGCGGCGAGCACGCGACCAGCATCGAGCGAGGTCGCGGCCCGCGCAAAAGCCACACGCCGTATCAGCTGGTGGCGGCCCTCTCCCGGTCCTCGCCGCTCGCGGGCGCCGGCACGGTGACCACAGGCGCGGCGGGGGCGTGGCCGGTGGGCTGGCCCAGGCCCATGGCACGCATCACCAGGCCGACGACTCCGCCGAGGGCGACGACGACGGCACCGGCCGCCACTCCCCAGGGCTGGGCCGTCACGGTGTAGGCGCTGCCAATGCCGAAACCGATGAAGATGATGGTCACGGCGGTCCAGGCGGCCGGGGTGTTCCCGTGGTGGTACTCGCGCGCCATGTCAGTCAGTGCTCCTCATGCATCAACGAACGTCCGTACCGCCATTGTGGCAGGCAGCGCGGACAATCCTGCGAGCGGTCCTAGGTGGGGTCCTCGCCCCGGTCCAGCGCGCGCCAGATGTCCTCGGGACGGTCGTCGCCCGGCGCGGCGGCGCGGCGGGGCGTCGTCCGCCGGGAGCCGCGCTCGTAACGGCCCGACATCGCGGGCCAGTGCCGCCCGTAGCTCAGCGCGAGAAGGCCCGCGCAGAGCAGCAGCAGGCCGCCGAGTGCGGAGAACCAGGGCCACCCCGAGTGGCTGACGGAGGTGACGGCGGCCTCGGTGAGGCCCATCGCCTCGGCCGCGTTGGTCTCCAGCGCGTCCGTGTCCGTCGCCCCGAGCACCGCCGTGCCGATGGCGCCCGCCCCGGAGAGGGCGAGCACCGAGGCCACCACGGTCCGCCCGGTGCGCCGCACCGCGAACACCGCGACCAGCGACGCGAGCCCGACCAGCGCCAGCGCGCTCGGCACCCCGGAGACGGCGCTTCCGCTGGCTGCCACGGGCAACGCCGCGTCCGCGCCCGCCGTTTCGCCCTGACCCCACGTCTGTCCCGCGGAGATCAGCACGATGGCGGCCCCGGCGGCGCCGCTGAGCAGCGCGACGCCCAGCGCACGGCGCGAGGTGCGGGCGCTGCTGCCACTGCTGCTGCTGCTGGCGGGGTCACGGGTCACCCCTCCACGCTACCTCGCAGCCTCCCGGCTGTGGCCACCGCCCTCAGAACGGCCGCCGCCTTGTTCGCGCACTCGGTGTCCTCGGCGACCGGATCGGAGTCGGCCACCACGCCCGCGCCCGCCTGGACATAGGCGACTCCGTCCCGCAGCAGGGCCGTTCTGATGGCGATGGCGGTGTCCGCGTCGCCCGCGAAGTCGAGGTAGCCGACGCAGCCGCCGTAGACGCCGCGGCGGGTGGGCTCCAGCTCCTCGATGATCTGGAGCGCCCGCGGCTTGGGGGCGCCCGACAGCGTTCCCGCGGGGAAGCAGGCGGTGAGCGCGTCGAAGGCCGTGCGGCCCTCGGCCAGCCGCCCGGTGACGGTGGAGACGATGTGCATCACATGGCTGTAGCGCTCGACGGACATGAAGTCGACGACCTCGACGGTGCCCGGCACGCAGACGCGGCCCAGGTCGTTGCGGCCGAGGTCGACCAGCATCAGGTGCTCGGCGCGCTCCTTGGGGTCGGCGAGCAGCTCCTCGCCGAGCGCCGCGTCCTCCTGCGGCGTCCCGCCGCGCGGCCTGGTCCCCGCGATCGGATGCAGCAGCGCGCGCCCCTCCTCGACCTTGACCAGGGCCTCGGGGCTGGAACCGACGATGTCGAAGCCGTCGAACCGGAAGAGGTACATGTACGGGCTGGGGTTGGTCGCGCGCAGCACCCGGTAGACGTCGAGGGCGCTCGCGGCGCACGGGGTCTCGAACCGTTGCGACGGCACCACCTGGAACGCGTCGCCCGCCCTGATGTACTCCTTGACGGTCTCGACCGCGCGCTGGTAGTCCGTGCCGCCGAAGCGGGCGGTGAACGGCGGCAGCTCGGACGGCGGCAGGGCGACCGGGCCCGCGCCCGCGGGGCGGGCCAGGTCGGCGGTCATCGCGTCGAGCCGGGCCACGGCGTCCCCGTACGCCTCGTCCACGCCGGTGTCGAGGTCGTTGTGGTTGATGGCGTTGGCGATGAGCAGCACCGTGCCGTCGCGGTGGTCGACCACCGCGAGGTCGGAGGTGAGCAGCATGGTCAGCTCGGGCAGCCGCAGGTCGTCGCGGGTGCTGTCCCCGACGCGCTCCAGGCGCCGCACCACGTCGTAGCCGAGGTAGCCGACCATGCCGCCGGTGAACGGCGGCAGCTCGGGCGAGCGCGGCGTGTGCAGGATCTCGACGGTCTCGCGGAGCACCGCCAGCGGGTCGCCCTCGGTGGGCACGGAGACCGGCGGGGTGCCGAGCCAGTGCGTGCGGCCGTCGCGCACGGTCAGCGCGGCGACGCTGCGGACGCCGATGAACGAGTAACGGGACCAGGTCCGCCCGTTCTCCGCGGACTCCAGGAGGAACGTACCGGGGCGCTCGGCCGCCAGCTTCCGGTAGAGCGCGATGGGGGTGTCGCCGTCGGCGAGGAGGCGACGGGTGACGGGGATCACGCGGCGCTCCTTGGCGAGCACCCGGAAGCCGGCGAGGTCTGGCGTCGTCATGCCCGGTGGGCCTCCTCCGTGGGGAACGGGAGGCGGCCGGCGTCGAAGCAGGTCCGGTCACCGGTGTGGCAGGCCGCGCCGACCTGGTCGACCTGGACGAGGACGGTGTCCCCGTCGCAGTCGAGGGCGACGGACTTGACGTGCTGGACGTGCCCCGAGGTGTCGCCCTTGACCCAGTACTCGCGGCGGCTGCGGCTCCAGTAGGTGCAGCGGCCCGTGGTGAGGGTGCGGCGCAGCGCCTCGTCGTCCATCCAGCCGAGCATCAGCACCTCGCCGGTGTCGTACTGCTGGGCGATGGCGGCGACCAGGCCGTCGGCGGTGCGCTTGAGGCGGTCGGCGACCGCCGGGTCGAGCGGAGGCGTAGGGGACATGGGTCCATTCTGCCGCGCCGGTCGGGGGCGGCTGTCGGGCCCGCCGATTAGGCTGGGCGCATGTCTACCCATGCCAAGCGTGAACGTCTGCTGCTCGCGGATCTGTTGGAGTCCGCGGGTCCCGAGGCCCCCACCCTGTGCGCGGGGTGGACGGCGCGTGACCTGGCGGCCCATGTGGTGGTCCGGGAGCGCCGGGCCGACGCCGCGGGCGGGATCGTCATCAAGCCGCTGGCCGCCAGGTCCGAGCGGGTGCGGAACGAGTTCGCGGCCAGGCCCTACGACGAGCTGATCCAGTTGATCAGGACGGGTCCGCCGCGGGTCTCGCCGTTCTCGCTGAAGCAGATCGACGAGGCGGCGAACACGGTCGAGTTCTACATCCATGCCGAGGACGTGCGACGGGCGCGGCCGGACTGGACGCCGCGGGAGCTGGACGCGGTGTTCTCGGACGCGCTGTGGAAGCGGCTGGAGTCGGGCGCCAGGATCATGGGGCGCCGCTCCCCGGTCGGCCTGGTGCTCCGCCGGCCGAACGGGCAGACCGCCGTGGCCCACAAGGGCGCCCCGGTGGTGACGGTCACCGGCGATCCGGGTGAGCTGCTGATGTTCGCCTCGGGGCGGCAGGAGGCGGCGAAGGTGAGGGTCGAGGGCGACGAGGACGCGATCATGAGGCTGCGGAAGGCGAAGCTGGGAATGGCCTGAGAGCCGGGCCGCCCGGTCGGGCGGGGCCGCCGCCGGTGGGCGGGCTGGACAGGGCGGGCAGGACGGGATGGGCCTAGCCTGGCCACATGCGCTTCGGGGTGCTCGGGCCACTGGCCGTGTGGACGGACGAGGGGACACCGGTCATCGTTCCGGACACCAAGGTCCGGGCGCTGCTGACGGATCTGCTGGCGAACGGGGGCGGGCCCGTCTCCGCCGACCGGCTCATCGAGGACCTGTGGGGCGCGCGCCCCCCGCGCAACCCGGCCGGAACGCTCCAGGCCCGCGTCTCCCAGCTCCGGCGCGCGCTGGCCGAGGCCGAGCCGGGCGGCCGGGAGCTGCTGGAGCTCGGCGCGGCCGGTTACGCGCTGCGCGCCCGCGGAGACGCCGTGGACGCGGGCGCGTTCGCCGCGCTGGTGGCGCGGGCGGAGGAGACGGGCGAGCCACGGGCGCGGGCGGCGCTGCTGGGCGAGGCCCTGGACCTGTGGCGCGGCCCGGCGTTCGCGGACTTCGCCGACGAGCCGTTCGCCGCGGCGGCCGTGGCCCGGCTGGAGGAACAGCGGCTGACCGCCGTCGAGGGGCGCGCCGAGGCCCGCCTCGCGCTGGGGGAGCACGACGCGCTGACCGGGGAGCTGGCGGAGCTGGTCGCCCGCCACCCGTTGCGCGAGCGCCTCCGCGCGGCGCAGATGCGCGCCCTCTACCGGGCCGGGCGGCAGGACGCGGCGCTGGCGGCCTACCGCGAGCTGCGCGACGCGCTCGCCGACGAGCTGGGCGTCGATCCCCGGCCGGAACTGGCCGAGCTCCACCGCGCGGTCCTCAACCACGATCCGGCGCTCGCGCCCCGCGCGCGCACCAATCTGCCCACGCCCCTGAGCGACCTGATCGGCCGTGAGGAGGCGGTGGCCGGGGCCGGGGAACGGCTGGGCGCGGCCCGGCTGCTGACGCTGACCGGGCCCGGCGGGGTCGGCAAGACGCGGCTGGCGCTGGCCGTGGCGGCGGAGGCGACCGGGGAGTTCGCCGACGGGGTGTGGCTGGTGGAGCTGGCCGCCGCCTCCGGGCCCGGCGTGAAGGGCGCGGTCGCCGCCGTCCTCGGCGTCCGCGACGACGCGGTGCCGGGCGGGCCGCTGGGCGAACGGCTGGCCGAGGTGCTGGCCGACCGGCGGACGCTGCTGGTCCTGGACAACTGCGAGCACGTGGTCGAGCCCGTGGCCGCGCTGGCGTCGCGGCTGCTGAAGGCGGCGCCCGGACTGCGGATCCTGGCCACCGGGCGCGAACCGCTCGGCGTGAACGGCGAGGTCGTCGAGCCCGTCGAACCGCTCGGCCTGCCGCCGGACGGGGCCGGGGCCGGGGCCGGGGCCTCCGAGGAGTACAGCGCGGTCCGGCTCTTCGTGACGCGGGCCGCCGCCGTGGCCCCCGGCTTCGCGCTCGACGCGGGCAACGCCGCCGCCGTGGCGGCGGTCTGCCGCCGCCTCGACGGCATCCCCCTCGCGCTGGAACTGGCCGCCACCCGCGTCAGGGCGCTCGGCGTCGAGGAGTTGGCGGGGCGCCTGGACGACCGCTTCCGGCTGCCGGCGGGCGGGCCGCGGGACGCCCCACCGCGCCGGCGCACGCTGCGCGCCGTCCTCGACTGGAGCTGGGACCTGCTGAGCGAGCCGGAACGGGCGGTGCTGCGCCGCCTGGCCGTGCACCGGGACGGCTGCACGATCGAGGCGGCCGAGGCCGTCGCCTCGCACGAGGTGGCCGACGTGGTGGAGATGCTGACCCGCCTGGTGGACCGCTCGCTGGTGGCCGTCGTGGACGGCCGGTTCCGGCTGCTGGAGTCGGTGGCCGCCTACGCCCTGGAACGGCTCGTGGAGGCGGGCGAGGAGGACGCCGTCCGCCGGCTCCATGCCGCGTTCTACGGCTCCCTCGCCGAGCGGGCCGCCGGCCATCTGCGCGGCCGGGACCAGTTCCGCTGGATGGACCGCCTCGATCCCGAGGCGGCGAACCTGCGCGGCGCGCTCGCCTGGGCCGCCGGGGCGGGCGAGGCCGAACGGGCGCTGCGCCTGGTCAACGCGCTCTCCTGGTACTGGTTCTTGCGCGGGCGCGTGGGCGAGGCCCGCCGCGCCCTGACCACGGCGCTCGCGGCGCCCGGGACGGCGCCCGCCGCGCTCCGCGCGGAGGCCGTCGCGTGGCACGCCGGGCTCGCGGGCCCCGGCGGCGAGAGCGGCGCGGAGGGCGTGGCGGTGCGCGCGGCGTACGCGGGCGTGGACGACCCGCTGGGGCGGGCGCGCGCCGAGTGGTTCGTCGTCCTGACGCGCTGGGCGTTCGGCGACCTCCGGGAGCACGAGGCGCGCGTGAACGGTGCGTTGGAGACCTTCCGCGCCCTCGGCGACCGCTGGGGCACGGCGGCGGCGCTGAGCACCCGCGCCAAGCTGGCGCTCGGCCGCGCGGACCTGGCCGCGATCGAACGCGACGGGCGCCGCAGCCTGGAGCTGTTCGACGAACTCGGGGACGCGTGGGGGCGCCTTGAGGCCCTGTACGCGCTGGACGTGGTGGCGGAGGTCGCGGGCGACTACGAGCGCGCCGCCGGGCTTCGGCGCGAGGGGCTGCGCCTGGCCGAGGAGCTGGGCCTGTGGGCCGAGGTCTCCTTCCGGCTCTCGGGGCTGGGCCGCCTCGCCCTGCTGGCCGGCGACCTCGACCGGGCGTGGGAGTCGCACGAGCGGGCGCTGCGGCTCGCGGTCGCGCACTCGGCCACGGCCGCGCAGGAGTTCGCCGAGCTGGGCCTGGGTCTGGTGGCGCGCCGCCAGGGGCGGCTGGACGTGGCCGAGGGACACCTGCGCGCCTGGCTGAGCCGGCTGGGCGGCGCCGAGGGAACCGCGGGCACGGCGTTCGTGCTGGCGCAGCTCGGGTATGTCGCCGAACAGCGCGGCGAGCCGGAACGGGCGCTGCGGCTGCACCGCGAGGGCTATGAGACGGCGCGCGCCACCGGCGATCCGCGGGCGGTCGCGCTGGCGCTCGAAGGACTCGCGGGCGCGCGGGCGTTGGGTGGCGACGCGGCGCACGCCGCGCGCCTTCTGGGCGCCGCGTCCGCGGCGCGCGAGGCGGTGGGCGCGCCCCTCCCCCCGGCGGAACGCGCCGACGTCGACCGGGCGGAGGCGGCGGCCCGCTCGGCCCTGGGCGAGGCGGCCTTCGCGCGGGAACGGGCCACGGGCGGGGGCCTGTCGCCCGACGCCGCGACCGTCGAACTGGCCGACGGCGTGCTCTTCCCCGAGCCGGGCCCCGGTGAGACCTGGGCCGTCGGCGTGGTGATCCTGAACGGCCGCGGCGAGGCGTTCGCGCAGCGCAGGAGCGCGAGCAGGCGGCTGTTCCCCGACTGCTGGGACCTGGTGGGCGGCCACGTGGAGGAGGGGGAGACGCTCCTGGACACGCTGGCGCGCGAGGTCGCGGAGGAGACCGGCTGGCGGGTGCGGCGGGTGGCGCGTTTCCTGGGCGTCATCACCTGGGAGGGCGACGACGGCCTGGGCCTGCGCCACGAGGCCGACTACGTGGTGGAGGTGGACGGCGACCTGAGCGCGCCGGAGCTGGAGTGGGCCAAGCACCCCTCCTACGACTGGTTCGCCCCGGACGACCTGGAGCGACTCAAGGAGAACCGCGTCCCCGCCGACCAACTCGTCCACGCGGTCATCGTCAAGGCCCTGTCCCCGCCCCCGTCCCGGACATGACCCCGCCCGCCGGTCCCCGGCCCGAGGTCAGCCGGCGGGGACCGGCGGGCGGGGGGGCGGTCCCCGGCGCCCCCGGGACGCGGCAGGGGGTGCCCCGGCCCGGCAACGCGTCGCGGGCCCGGTCCACCCGGCCCACCCCCGGCGCCAGCAGCTTGTTCAGCGGCGGCGTGGCCGGGGCGGGCGGGGGGGGGCGAGTCGGGGACAGCCGCCTTGCGCGGGGGG
>NZ_LAVK01000336.1 GCF_001083795.1 Streptomyces sp. SBT349 | reverse complement strand
GGCGTTGCGGGGGTGGGTGGAGGAGCGGTTGCCGGACTATATGGTGCCGGTGGCGTTTGTGCCGCTGGATGTGTTGCCGGTGACGGTGAACGGGAAGTTGGATCGGCGGGCGTTGCCGGTGCCGGACTTCTCGAGGGTGTCCTCGGGGCGGGCGCCGCGGGATGAGCGTGAGGCGTTGTTGTGTGGGGTGATGGCCGAGGTGCTGGCGTTGCCGTCGGTCGGGGTGGATGACGACTTCTTCGACCTCGGCGGCGACAGCATCATCTCCATCCAACTCGTCAGCCGGGCCCGTCGCGTCGGACTGCTGCTCAACACCCGCGACGTGTTCCAGCACAAGACCGTCGCCGAGCTCGCCCTCGTGGCGGCCCCGCTGGACGGCGCCGAGGACCGCCCCGACGACGAACCGGAGACCGGCGACGTTCCGCTGCTCCCGATCGTGCACTGGCTGCGCGAACTCGGCGGCCCGATCGACGCCTTCCACCAGTCCCGGGTCGTCCCCGCCCCGCCCGGGGCCACCGAGCGCCTGCTCGGGCAGGCCCTCCAGGCGCTCCTGGACCGGCACTCGGCCCTGCGCCTGCGGCTGGACCGCACCCGCGACCGGTGGCGGCTGCACATCCCGGCCGAGGCGCCCGTCCGCGGGGCGGACCTGCTGCGGCGGGTCGACGTGGCGGGCCTGCCCGACGAGGCGCGGGAGCGCGCCCTCGCCGAGCACCGCCGCGCGGCCACCGCCCGGCTCGCGCCCGACGACGGGGTCCTGGTCCAGGCCGTGTGGTTCGACCCGGGCGGCGGGGATCCCGGCCATCTGCTGCTCCTGATCCACCACCTGGCGGTGGACGGCGTGTCCTGGCGGGTGCTGCTGCCCGACCTGACCGAGGCGTTCGAGGCCGTCGCCCAGGGCACGCCCGTGGCCCTGGCCCCGGTGGGCACCTCACTGCGCGGCTGGGCCACCCGGCTCCACGCCCTCGCGGCCGAACGCCGCGCGGAGACCCGCTTCTGGGAGGCGGTGACGGCCGAGCCCGAGCCGCCGCTCGCCCACCGGCCCCTCGACCCCGCCACCGACACCCTCGCCACCACCGGCTTCACCGAGGTGCGGCTGCCCGCCGCGCTGAGCACGGCGCTGCTCACCGAGGTGCCCAGGGCCGTGCACGGCGGCGTGGACGACATCCTGCTCACCGCGCTCGCCCTCGCCGTTGCCACCTGGCGCGAGCGGCGGCAGAACGGCGACGGCCTCCGGCGGAACGGTCCCCGGCGAACGGATCTGCTGCTCGCCGTGGAGAGCCACGGGCGGCACCACGTCCTCGACGGCGTGGACCTGACCCGGACCGTGGGCTGGCTGACCGCGATGTACCCGGTCCGCCTCGACCTGGCCGGGCTCGACCCCGCCCAGGCGCTGGCCGGCGGTCCCGCCGCCGAGCGGGCCGTGAAGTCGGTGAAGGAGCAGCTGCGGCGGATCCCCGGCCACGGCCTGGGCTACGGCCTGCTGCGCTACCTGGATCCCGAGTCCGGGGCGAGGCTCGCCGACGGCGCCCGGCCCCAGGTGGCGTTCAACTACCTGGGCCGGTTCGCGGGCGCGCCGGGGCAGCGGCCCACCGCCGCCGACCGCCCGGCGTACGCCTCCGGGCGGTACGACGGCGGGGTCGACGGCGCGCGGCCGTTCGCACACGCCCTGGAGATCAACGCACGGGCCGAGGACCTCACCGGCGGCTCGGAACTGAGCTGCACCTGGGCCTGGCCCGACGGGCTCTTCGCCGAGGCGGAGATCCGGGAGCTGTGCGAGGCGTGGGTGGCCGCCCTCCAGGCGCTCACCGACCGGCTCACCCGTCCGGGCGCGGGCGGGCGCACCCCGTCCGACCTGCCCCTGGTCGAGCTGACCCAGCGCCAGGTGGAACGCCTTGAGGCCGACCTGCCCGCGCTGACGGACGTTCTGCCGCTCTCCCCGCTCCAGGAGGGGCTGCTCTTCCACGCCCGCTACGCGGAGGAAGGACCCGACCCGTACACCGTCCAGTTCACCTGGTCGCTGGGCGGGCACGTGGACGCGGACGCGCTGCGCGCCGCCACCCGCACCCTGCTGCGCCGGTACCCGAACCTCAGGGTGGCCTTCCGTCAGGACGATCTGGACCGCCCGGTGCAGGTCGTCGTGGACGACCCCGAGGTGCCCTGGCAGCAGCACGACCTGCGGCACCTCGACGGCGCCGAGCTCGACGCCGAGGTGGCGCGGATCACGGAGGAGGACCGGGAGCGGCGGTTCGCCCCGGGCCGTGCGCCGCTGATCCGCTGCACCCTGATCCGAGTCGCCGAGGCCGCGTACCGCTTCCTGTTCACCAACCACCACATCCTGGTGGACGGCTGGTCGATGCCGGTACTGCTCGGCGAGCTCGCCACGCTGTACGGCACCCGCGGCGACGACCACGGCCTGCCCGCGCCCGCCCCCTACCGCGAGTACCTGGCGTGGCTGGCCGGGCGGGACACCGAGGAGGCCGCCACCGCCTGGCGGGAGGCACTCGAGGGGCTTCAGGAGCCCCTGCTGCTCGCCCCGGCGGGGCTGCGGGAGACCGCCGCGCCCGTCCGCCGGGTGCTGGAGGTCGGTGAGGAGCTGAGCACCGCGCTTGCCGACCTGGCCCGCGGTCGCGGCCTGACCCTGAACACCGTGGTGCAGGGCGCGTGGGCGACGCTGCTCGGCAGGCTCACCGGCCGCGACGACGTGGTGTTCGGTGCCACCGTCTCGGGGCGTCCGGCCGACGTACCGGGCGTGGAGGCGATGGTCGGCCTCTTCATCAACACGCTCCCGGTCCGGGTCCTGCTGGACCAGAGCGAGCCGGTGGGCGCCCTCCTCGACCGGGTGCAGCGGCAGCAGTCCGCCCTGATGGACCTCTCCTACGTGCGGCTCTCCGACGTCCAGCGGCTCACCGGGCTCGGCGAACTCTTCGACACCGCAACGGTGTTCGAGAACTACCCGGCCCCGCCGGGCGGCCTCGCCGAGGAGCCGGGCGACGTGGAGGTCGGCGAGGACGGCACCAACGACGCCACGCACTACCCGCTGGCGCTCTGCGCCTCCATGCGCGGCCCGTCGCTGCGGCTGCGCGTCGACCACCGGCCCGACGTCTTCGACGACCGCGCCGTGACCGGGCTCCTGGACCAGCTGGTGCGCTGGCTGCGCGCCCTGGTCGCGGACCCGGAGCAGCCCGTCGGCGCGATCGACCTGCTCGGCGCCGAGCGCCGCGAGGACGTGCTGCGCCGGTTCAACGCCACCGCCCGCCCCGTTCCCGCGGGCCGCTGGGACGCGCTGGTCGCCGACCGGGCCCGCCGCCACCCCGACCGGGTCGCCCTGATCGAGGGCGACCGGCGGATCGCCTACCGCGAACTGGACGAACGCGCCAACCAGTTGGCCCGGCTGCTCGCCGACCAGGGCGCGACCCAGGGGTCCCTGGTCGGCCTGGTGCTCGAACGGGGCATCGACACGGCCGTGGCCGTGCTGGCCGTGGCCCGCGCGAACGCCGCCTACCTCCCGGTGGACTCGCGCTACCCGGCCGAGCGGTGCGCCTACGTCCTGGACGACGCCCGCCCCTCGCTGGTCGTGGCGGCCTCCGCCACGCGGCACCTGGTGGACGAGGCCCGCTCCGGCGTCCCCGTGCTCGTCCTGGACGACCCGGGGGTGCGTGAGCGGTGGGCGGCGCAGCCCGCGACCGTGCCGGTGGCGCGGGGCCCGCTCTCCTCCGACGACACCGCGTATGTCATCTACACCTCGGGCACCACCGGACGGCCCAAGGGCGTCGCCGTCACCCACCGCGGCATCGGCAACCTGGCGCACGCGCAGATCGACCGCTTCGCGATCGACGAGGACAGCAGGCTGCTCCAGTTCGCCTCGCTCAGCTTCGACGCGGCTGTCTCGGAGACCGTCACCGCCCTGGTGGCAGGCGCCGCGCTGGTCCTCGCGCCGAACGCCGAGCTCATGCCGGGCGCGGCGCTCACCGGCACCGTCCGCCGCCACGGCGTCACCCACGCCACGATCCCGCCGACCGTCCTCGCGGCGGTCACCCCCGACGGGCTGCCCGGCCTGCACACGCTGGTGGTGGCGGGCGAGGCGTGCCCGCCCCATCTGGTCGAGCGGTGGGCACCCCGGCTGCGGATGATCAACGCCTACGGGCCCACCGAGGTGACGGTGTGCGCGACCATGAGCGACCCGCTCACCGGCGGCGCGCCGGTCCCCATCGGCCGGCCGATCGCCAACGCCTCGGCCTATGTGCTGGACGCGCGGCTGCGCCCGACGCCGCCCGGCGTGGCGGGCGAGCTCTACGTCGCGGGTCCGGGGCTGGCCCGCGGCTACCTGGGCCGGGCCGCGTTGACCGCCGAGCGGTTCCTCGCGAACCCGTTCGGCCCGCCGGGCGAGCGGATGTACCGCACCGGCGACCTGGTCAGCTGGACACACGACGGCCAGCTGGTCTTCGTCGGCCGCGCCGACGCCCAGCTGAAGCTGCGCGGCTTCCGGATCGAGCCCGGCGAGATCGAGTCGGTGCTGCTCGGTCACCCGGACGTCGCCCAGGCCGCGGTCGTGCTGCGCGAGCCGCGGCAGGGCGGTGCCCGGCGGCTGGTCGGGTACGTGGTGCCGCGCGAGGGCGCCGAGCCCGACCCGATGGTGCTGCGCAAGCACCTGGGCGGCCAGGTGCCGGACTACATGGTGCCCGCGGCGATCGTCGCGCTGGACGCGCTGCCGGTCACCGCGAGCGGCAAGCTGGACCTGCTCGCGCTGCGCGAGCCCGACGCCGCGGGCGTTGCCGCGTCCGCCGCGCCGCGCACGCCCCGCGAGGAGGTGCTGTGCGGGCTGTTCGCCGAGGCGCTCCAGGTACGCCGGGTCGGGATCGACGACAACTTCTTCGACCTGGGCGGCGATTCGCTGACCGCCGCGGGTCTGGTCAGCCGGGTCAACCTCACCTTCGGCGCCCGGCTGAGCATCGCCGCGCTCTTCGAGGGCCCGACCGTCGAGGGCCTGACCGAGCGGATGGCGAGCGGGCATGAGGACGGCGACCCGCTGGACGTGCTGCTCACCCTGCGCGGCACCGGCGACGCGGAACCGCTCTTCTGCCTGCCCGCGGCCGGCGGCCTCAGCTGGACCTACGCGGGCCTGCTGCGGCACATCGACCCCCGGCACCCGGTCCACGCCCTCCAGGCGCGCGGCCTGTCCGGGAACGGCGAGGCGCTGCCCGAGTCGGTCGAGGCCATGGCCGAGGACTACCTGGAGCAGATCCGGGCCCTTCAGCCGCACGGCCCCTACCATCTGGTCGGCTGGTCCCTCGGCGGCGTCCTCGGCCACATGATCGCCACCCGGCTCCAGGCGGCGGGCGAACGGGTCGCCACCCTGGCCGTCCTGGACGCCTACCCGGTCGTCAACGAGCACGAGGCTGTCGAGGAGCGGCCGGAGGACGTGCTGCGGCAGTTGCTGGCCTACCTCGGCCACGACCTGTCCGAGCAGGGCGACGAGCCGCTGGACCACGCTCGGGCGCGCGCGCTGCTCGACAGCGGGGACAGCGCCATCGCCGGTCTCGAGGAGCGGCACATCGAGGCGCTGGCCCGGGTCGGCACCAACATCGCCCGCATCACCTCCGACTTCACCCTGGACCGGTTCCGCGGCGAGGTGCTGGTCTTCTTCGCCACCGTCGGCAAGTCCGGCTCCGCGTACACCCCGGAGCTGTGGGAGCCGTACGTCGACGGACGGGTGACCCGCATCGATGTCGCCTGCACCCACAACGACCTCACCAAGGCGGCGGCCTGGGCCGAGATCGCGCCGGCGATCTCGCGCTCCCTGCGCGACGCTCACTGACCACCACGCGCGGGGGCCGCCGCGGCGGCTGCCGCCCCGGCCCGCAACGACGACAACCACCTACTCACGGATGAGGAACACCCAGATGAAGGCAGCGGCACCACCCTCGACCGGGGACGGGCAGCAGGACGACGGAATCCCGGCCTTCCAGCTGATGGACCCCGAGCTGGTGAAGGACCAGTACGGCTTCTTCGCCCGGCTGAGGGAGCGGGCACCTGTGTGGTGGGCCGAACTGCCCGACGGCAGCCGTTGGCTGGTCCCGGTCCGCTACGAGGACATCCGCGCGGCGCACCTCGACCCGGTGCTGCGCCAGAAGCCGGACCCGGAGGATGACCCGGTCAGCGACGAGGAGGGCGGCATCTGGCGGATCTACAACGAGCACCCGGTGGTCTCCGACCCGCCCAAGCACACGCGGCTGCGCAAGCTGCTCAGCTCGGCCTTCACCGCCCGGCAGACCGAGCGGCTGCGGCCCAGGATCACCGAGGCCACCGACGAACTCCTCGACACGATCGCGGCGAAGGGCGCCGGCGGCGAACCCGTCGACCTGATGGAGGAGTTCGCCTGGCAGTTGCCGCTCATCCTCATCTGCGAGCTGCTCGGCGTGCCGGTGGGGCGCCGCCAGGTCTTCCACGACTGGGCGCAGAACGCCCGCGACTTCACCGGCGGCACCACGCACGAGGGCCGCGAGGAGATCGCCTACCGGATCATCGACGTCATCAAGGAGCTCGTCGAGGAGCGGCGGGCCGAGCCGACCGAGGACCTGCTCGGCCGGATGGTGCACGCCCGGGACGCCGAGGAGGGGCGGCTCAGCGAGATGGAGCTGCTGTCCACGGCGTTCATCGTGCTGCTGGCCGGCTTCGAGACCAGCGTCGGCCTCCTCGGGAACGGGGTGTACGCGCTGCTGCGCGACCCCGAGCAGCGGGCGCTGGTGGAGAAGGACCCGACGCTGATGCCCCACGCGATCGAGGAGTTCCTGCGCTTCGACCCCTCGCTCTTCCTGACCAACGTCCGGATCTGCGGCGCGCCCGCCGTCGTGGCCGGGGTGCGGGTCCGCAAGGGGCAACCGGTGCTCCTGTCGCTCGGCGCCGCCAACCGCGACCCGGAGCGCTACCCCGACCCCGACACCCTCGACGTCTCCCGCAAGGCGTCGGGCCACCTCGCCTTCGGCTACGGAATCCACCGCTGCATCGGGGCGCCGCTGGCCGCCATGGAGGGGGAGATCGCCATCGGGCGGCTGCTCGACCGCTTCCCGCGGCTGCGGCTCGCGGAGGAGGGCGAGCTGCCGTACATCCCCAACCCGATCGCGCGCACGCTGCTGAAGCTGCCTGTCCTGGTGGACTGAGCCCGGGTGAACCGGGCGATACCCACGCCACGGCCGCGCTCCTGGCCTTCTGGTCTTCCGGAGCGCGGCCGTGGCGCGCCGTCAGCGCGAGGCGCCGGGGGCGGGGCCGGCGAGAGCGGGGGCGGTCGCGCGGTGGTACTCCCACGCGGCACCGGCCAGCGCGCCGCCCCACAGCAGCCAGCAGGTGTAGAAGGTCAGCGGGACCCAGGAACGCAGGCCGATCTCCTCGATCGGCGGCTTGGTGGGGTCGCGGTGGTAACGGATGCCCGCGGTGAACGCGGCGGGCGCGACCTGGGCGAGGACGGCCACCCCGAGGCCCGCGGGCCCCAGCACCAGCCACCGCGGCACTCCGGCGCCGCCGATCCCCGGCACCCACCGCGGCACCACCCGCCCCCAGGGACGCACCAGCGCCAGCGACAGCGCCGAGCCCGCCAGCGCGGGCACCACCGGGAGCCAGCCTCCCGGGATCGCGTGGATCACCTCGGGCCGGGTGATCCCCACGTCGCTGCCGCACTCCCACGCCAGCTTCACCACGGGGTACGGCATCGACAGCGCGAACGCGGCATACCCGCACGCCCGCAGGGCCGGGCGCCCGGCGGGCCGCTGCGCGCCGGAGGCGGCGCGCGCCCCCGCGGCATCCGCCGCCCGCCCCGCCGCCTTCGTTCCACGCGCCCTCGCCGCGTCCGCCGCGGCCTCATGGCGCAGCGCGGACAGGGTGAGCGCCGCCGAGCCAAGGGCCAGGGCGCGCGTCGCCGCGACGGCGGGGTCGGGGCAAGGGGAACCGGGGACGGCACCCGCCGCGGCGCGCAGGCCGACGGCGAGCGCGTCGAACATCAGATGGCTGCCGCCCTGGACCTGGGCGACGCCGGCAGCCCGAGGCCCGCGGGCCAGCCGCCGGGCCCGCGCGCGCTCCGCGCCCGGCGACGCGGCCAGCGTCGCCAGGGCGAGAACCCCGGCCAGCGACGCGCCCTGGACCAGCCG
>NZ_LAVK01000335.1 GCF_001083795.1 Streptomyces sp. SBT349 | reverse complement strand
GCAGGCCGGTGGGCGTGGTGGCGGGGGCGCCGGTGGGGGCGAGCGGCTGTGTGGTCATGGCTACCGGCCTCCCAGCCGGCCCGGACGGAACAGTTCGATGGGGTGTGCGGTGGAGCCGGTGAGGGCCAGGTCGGCGAGGATCTCGCCGACGACGGGGACGAACTTGAAGCCGTGTCCCGAGAATCCGCAGGCCACGGTGACGGCCTCGTGCGCGGGGTGCGGGGCGATCACGAAGTGCTCGTCGGGCGTCGTGGTGTACATGCAGGTCACCGCGCGCAGGAATCGCCCCGGCAGGGTCGGCAGCCGGGCCCCGGCCGCGGCGGCCATCTCCGCGACCTCGCGGGGGTGCACGGTGCGGTCGATGGTCTCCGGCGTGCACACGGTGCCCTTCCGGAAGAACGCCACCTTCGCGCCGCCGCCGGGACCGTCGATCGCGGGGAAGCCGTAGACCTGGACGCCCGCCGGATCCTCCCAGATGTAGACGGGATGCCGGTCCGGCCGGTACGGGCCGGTGCCGCCGTCCGGCTCGAACCAGTACATGATCTGCCGTTCGATCGTGAACGGGACGCCGAGGTCGGCCAGTTGCTCGGGCGCCCAGGCGCCGGGGGAGACGACCAGATGGCCCCCCGTGTACGTGCCCTCAGCAGTGGTGACGCGGACCCCGCGCCCGCCGGGCAGCGCCTCCCAGGCGGTGACCGGCTCGTTGAACCGCAGGTCGGCGCCCGCCGCCGTGGCCAGCTTCAGCTGGGCGGCCACCGTCGCCTCGGGGCGCAGCAGCCCGGCCCTTGACTCGTGGAGCGCGACCTCGTCGTCGCTGGGGGCGAGGGTGGGGAAGCGGGCCCGGATCTCCTTGGCGTCGAGCAGTTCGTGCGGGAGGTCGAAGGCGGTGGCGGAGCGGAGGCTGCCGGAGACGGTGAGGCTGTCGGGGTGGCCGATCATCAGCCCGCCGCACAGCAGCGCGACCTCGCGGTCGGCCTCCCGTTCGAGCCGCGCGTACAGCTCGTAGGCGCGCAGCAGCAGGGGAACGTAGTCGGGGCCCTCGAAGTAGGACTGCCGGGTGATGCGGGAGCCGCCGTGGCTCGAACCGCGGTCGTGGACCGGGCCGAACCGCTCCAGGCCGAGGACGCGCGCCCCGCGCGCGGCCAGGTGGTCGGCGGCGGCGCTTCCCATGCCGCCGAGGCCGAGCACGATGACGTCGTAACCGGTGGCCATGACTCTCCCTCCTCGTGGTCTCGTGAAGGTCGTGAGGTCGTGAAGGTCGTGAGGTGCTGACGCGCTAGCGGCGGATACGGGACATCTCGGGATCCAGCAGGGGCTCGGCGCGGACGGTGGCGGGCACCTTCTCGCCGAAGTACTCGATGTGCACGCCGGTGCCCGGCACCGCGACGTCGGCGGGCAGCCAGGCGTAGGCGATGGCGCGGCCGACCGTGTAGCCGTAGCCGGCGCTCGTGACATAACCGGCCGGTGAACCACCCGCGTACACCGGCTCGTTGCCGAGCACGATCGCGGCGGGGTCGTCGAGCGTGAGGCAGGCGAGCCGCCGCCGGGCCGTCGCGTCGGAGCGCCCCGCGAGGGCGTCCCGCCCGATGAAGCCCCCGGCGTCGCCCGGGTCCCCGGCGTCCCGCCGGACGGCGAAGCCCAGCCCGGCCTCGTAGGGATCGTGCTCCTGCGTCATGTCCACGCCCCAGGCGCGGTAGCCCTTCTCCAGCCGCAGGCTGGTGAACGCGCTGCGCCCCGCCGCGATGACGCCGAGCCGCTGCCCGGCCTCCCACAGCGTGTCCCACAGGCGCGGGCCGAGGTCGGCGCTGGTGTACAACTCCCAGCCCAGCTCGCCGACATAGCTCAGCCGCATGGCGGTGACCGGGACATGGCCGATGTGCGCGCGCCTGGCCGTGAAGTAGCGGAACGCGCCGTGCGAGACGTCGATGTCGGCCAGCGGCGCGACCAACTCCCGGGCCAGCG
Source organism: Streptomyces sp. SBT349 (assembly GCF_001083795.1). GTDB lineage: Bacteria > Actinomycetota > Actinomycetes > Streptomycetales > Streptomycetaceae > Streptomyces. Next base: position 6,221 of record NZ_LAVK01000335.1, on the reverse strand, counting down.
GGCCCCACACGCCGAGGCAGCAGGTGCCGGACGTGATGTCGCGGACCACGACCGAGCCGTCGGCGGGCAGGTGGTGCAGCAGCCAGTCCAGGTCGAGCGGGCCGTTGCAGCCGATCTGCCAGTGGTCCTTCGCCAGGCGGGCGGCGGTGATGTCGGAGCGGATGCCGCCACCGTGGTCGAGCAGGAGGGCGTAGACCACCGCGCCCGGCTTGCGCTCCACGCGCCCCGTGGTCAGCCGACGCAGGAACGCGAGCGCGCCGGGGCCCGTGACGTCGAGGCGTTTCAGCGGGGTCATGTCGAACAGCGCGACCCGTTCCCGCGTGGCCAGCGCCTCGGCGGCGGCGATCGGCGACCAGTGGCGCGCGGCCCAGGGGTCGCGCGCCGGGGCGGCGCCCGGCGGGAGCGCGTCGGCGAGCGGCGCGTTGGCCTCGAACCAGTGCGGGCGCTCCCAGCCGGCGGACTCCAGGTGGTGGGCGCCGAGTTCGAGGTGCCTCGGGTGGAAGGGGCTGGTGCGCAGCGGCCGGGGCCGTTCCATCGACTGGAGCGGGTGGATGACGTCGTAGACCTCGACGAAGTTCTGCGCGCCGCGTTCGGCGATGTAGCGCGGGGAGAGCTGCACCTCCTCGAACCGCCGCACGTCGCAGGCGTGGACGTCGGTGGACGGCCGCCCGTCGGCCAGCCGGGCGGCGAGGGCGCGGGCGACCCCGGCCGAGTGCGTCACCCAGACCGCCTCGGCCAGCCACAGCCCCGGCACGTCACGGACCTCGCCGATCAGCGGCATGCCGTCGGGGGTGAACGAGAAGACCCCGTCGAAGCCGTGCGCGACCTCCGAGTCGGCCAGGGCCGGGATCAGCCGGGCCGCGTCCTCCCACGAGGGCGCGAACTCCTCCGCGCTGAACGGGAGTTCGGAGGCGGTCAGGGCGAACGGGTCGACCGGCATGGGGCGGTGGGCGTAGCTGCCGATGCCCAGGTGGTCGCCGTGCTGCCGGACATACAGGTCGCGGTCCTGGTGGCGCAGGATCGGCAGGCCGGCGGCCGGGTCGAGGTCCGGCAGCGGCGCGGTCCTGGCGTACTGGTGGGCGAGGGGCTGGAGCGGCACGGTGACGCCCGCCATCGCGCCGATCACCGGGCCCCAGAATCCGGCGGCCGAGACGACGATGTCGGCCGGGAAGGCGCCGCGGTCGGTGAGCACGCCGGTGACGCCGTGCGGGCCGCGTTCCACCGCGGTGACGGTGTGGTGGCCGTGGAACGCCGCGCCGCGGGCGATGGCGCGTTCGGCCTGCACGCGGCAGGCCAGGGCCGCGTCGGCGAGCCCGTCGTCCGGGGTGTGCAGGCCGCCGAGCACGAGACCGGCGTCGAGCGGCGGCCACAGCTCCGCGCACCGGCGGGGGGTGACGGGCTCGGCCGCGACGCCCCAGGAGGCGGCGAGCCCGGCCCTGCGGGACAGGTCGGCCAGGCGCTCCTCGGTGGTGGCGACTTCGAGGCCGCCCACGGAGGTGAAGCAGCCGAGAGAGCGGTACTTGTCGATCGTGTAGCGGGCGAACTCGGACAGCACCTTGGCGGGGCTGGTCGCGAAGACGAGCCCCGGGGCGTGGAAGCTGGATCCCGGCCCGGCGAACAGCGGCCCCCGGTCCAGCACGGTGACATCCCGCAGGCCGCGGGCGGTCAACTCGTCCGCGAGCGCGCATCCGACGATGCCCGCGCCGATGACGACCACACGCGGTCCCGCCTGCGCCGATCCCGCCCCCGCCCGTTCTGCCTCTGCCACCATGCCCCGCTCCTCTCACCGATGCGTTGCGCATGGCGCAGTGTGTTGCGCCCTGCGGAACATGGTGAGAATGTCTGCGGTCACTGTCAAGAGAGCGGAAACGACGGCCGGCCGAAGCGCGGAAACGGCCGGAAGTCAGCTGCCGTACCCCATGCGCCGGGACAGCTCGTCCCCCGCCGCCGTGCAGTTTTCGGCCAGCGCGGACAGCCGTTCCTCGCCCATCCGGTAGACCGGCCCCGAGACGCCGATCGCCCCGATCACCGTCCCGTCGTATCGGCGCACCGGGGCCGCGACGGCGTTCAGCCCGTCCTCCAACTCCTCCCGGGTCACCGCGAACCCCGCGGCCGCGACCTCGTCGACCTGCGCGCGGAGGTCCGCGGGAACGGTCACGGTGCGCGGCGTGTACCGCTCCCGCTCACCCGTCAGCAGGCCGTCGCGGACGGCCGTCGGCAGCGCGGCGAGCAGCACCTTCCCGCTGGCGGTCGCGTGCAACGGGGTGCGGCGGCCGAGCCAGTTGTACGCCGAGATCTCCGCGGTGCCGCGCGCCTGCATGATGTTGACCGCGGCGTCGCCGTCGAGGACGGCGACATTGGCGGTCTCCCCGGTCTCGTCCGCCAGCCACCGGCAGACGGGGGCGCTCTCCTGCGAGATGTCGAGCCGCATCGCGGCGGCCCCGGCCAGCCGCAGGATTCCGGCCCCCAGGAAGTACTTGCCGCGCTCTTTCTCCTGGTCCACGAGACCGCGGCTCTCCAGCACGCCGATCAGCCGCGACGCCGTCGACTTGTGCACCCCCAACTCGTCCGCGATCTCGGTCACCCCGGCCCCGCCGCTCCTGGCCAGGACCTCCAGGAGCGTCACCGCCCGGTCCACCGACTGCACGGATCCGGCGAGGGCCCTCCGGTCGTCCGGTCCGTCTGTCATCGTCCGCTCCCGCCCACCAGGCGCGTGCCCGTCGGCACACTCGTCCTCGCCCCGCCGGGGCCGCGGCTCGCGCCATGCCGGCGCGGCGTGGCGGGCCTCCGGCCATCGTAGGCGGTGGCCTGATCATGCCGCCCCCATCGGCGTCACGGCAGGTACCCGATCAGCCGGTCGACGAGGGCGACCGGCCGCGACAGCGCGCCCAGATGGCCGCCGGGGACCTCCTCGGCCGTGATCCCGAGGCGCTCGCGGGCCACCCGGGCCTGGAACTCCCGGGGGAAGAAGCGGTCCTGGGCGCCGGCGAGCACGCGCGTGGGCACATCCGGCCACCGCTCGACGGCGCAGGGCTGCCCGAACGCGATGTCGGCCTCCGGCCGGTCGTGCGCCGCGCCGGCGGCGGCCCGCTCGGCCGGCACGTCGTGCCAGAAGTAGGTGGGCAGGCCCAACTCCGCCGCGTATCCGCCCGCTTCGGCCGCCGCGACGCGGGCCGCCTCCGAGCCGGTGTTCCCCCACCACTCTCCCGGCGTCTCGCCCGGCAGCGGCACCATCGCGTTGACCAGCACCAACAGGCGCACGGGCACCCGGGTGCAGGCCATCGGAGCGGTGAAGCCGCCCATCGACTGGGCCACCAGCACGACATCCTCGCGCCGCCCGATCGCGTCGACCACCGCGTCGGCGTACTCGGGCAGCCCCGCCGACTCGTCGGCGCCCGGCAGATCGACGGCGACCGCCTCGTGCCCCCTGGCCCGCAACTCGGGCACCACGCGATGCCAGTACCAGGCCGCGCCCCCGGCCCCGGGAATCAGAACGAACGCACTCATCTCCGGCTCTCCCGCCTCACTGCTCGAACTCACTGCTCGAACTCACTGCTCGGGCATGGGGACCACCGGAGGCGGCGGAACTCATCGGTCGCGGCCACGCGGCGCGGCCTCCCGCGCCGGGCCCCTACCGCCCGAGCCCCTCCACGGCCGCGGTGGCGGCCTCGGCGATCAGCTCGTCGCGGCGCTCGGCGCCCTGCTCGTCGCGGCTGGACATCACCGCCATGACGATCGGGTCCCCGCCGTCGTCCGGCCACACCACGGCGATGTCGTTGCGCCCCCCGTACCCGGCGGTGCCGCTCTTGTCGGCCACGGTCCAGCCGTCCGGCACGCCCGCGTTGATGAGCGTCTCGCCGGTGGTGTTGGTCACCATCCACTGCCGCAGGAGCTCGCGTTCGTCCCGCTCCAGGGCGTCGCCGAGCAGGAACGCACGCAGGCTCCCGGCCATCGCGCGCGGCGTGCTCGTGTCGCGGATGTCGCCCGGCGTCCCCTCGCTCAGCTCGGGCTCGTACCGGTCCATCTCGGTGACGTCGTCGCCGAGTTCCTCCAGCGCCGCCTCCAGGCCGTCCGGCCCGCCGAGCGCCTCGAAGAGCAGGTTGGCCGCCGTGTTGTCGCTGTACCAGAGGGTGGCGGCGCACAGCTCGCGCAGGCTCATCCCGGTCTCGACGAAGTTCTCCGTCACGGGCGAGTTGTCGATCAGCTCGTCGCTCGCATAGGTGATCACCTCCTCGATCCCGTCCAGCCCGTACTCCTGGAGCAGGGCACCCACCGCCAGGGCCTTGAACGTGGACGCGTACGCGAACCGTTCGTCCGCCTGGTGGGCGACCTCCCGGCCCGTTCCGGTGTCCAGGGCGTAGACGCCGAGCCGCGCGTCGAACTCGCGCTCAAGCTCGCCGAACGCGCGGTCGGTGGACTCCGCGGACTCCGCCGCCGGCGCGGACTCCGCGGGCGACGCGGACCGCGCGGAGTCGTCGGGCGCGGGCTCGGCGTCCTGGCCGCACGCCGGGAGTGCGACGAGCGCGAGCACGCCGGCCGCCCGCGCGGCGTTCCGGCGCAAACGGAGCAGGTAGGTCATGTGAGGAGACTCCAAGCCTTGAAAGGATCGCTGCGACCGCCAACCCCGGGAAGGACCCCGGGGCTTCGGACCACTCTCCGTTCCCCGGAGTCCCGCCGTCCAAGACGCGGACGCGCGGTTCCATGCCGTCCCGGCATAGCCGCCGCCACGCACCGCGCCCTCACAGGGCGTCGAGGAAGTCGGCGGCGACGGGTCCGGCGTCGCTGCCCCCGGAGCCGCCGTCCTCCAGGACCACGGCGAAGGCCAGGTCGCCCTCGCCCAGGTAGCCGATGATCCAGGCGTTGGTGGAGATCTCGCCCTCCTCGTCCTCGAACTCGGCGGTGCCCGTCTTGCCGTGCGGCGCGCCGGGGACGCCCGCCAGGGCGGAGGCCGAGCCGTCCGTCACCGTCTCGCGCATCATCGTCCGCAGCGCGTCGACCGTCCGGGGACCGAGCTCCGCCGGCGCCCGGTGCGGCTCGTCGACGGCCGCGGGGACGAGCACCGGCTGCCGGAAGGCCCCCTCCGCGACCGTCGCGGCGACCGAGGCCATCCCCAGCGGGCTGGTCTGCACCCGGCCCTGGCCGATCAGCGAGGCGGCCAGCTCGTTGTCGCTCTCCGCGACCGGCACGCTGCCGTCGAACGTGACGGCGCCGACGCTCCACTCGCCGCCGATGCCGAACGCCTCGGCCGTGTGGCTCAGGGTGTCGTCCGCGAAGAGGTCGCGGTGGTCGATGAACGCCGTGTTGCAGGACGAGGTGAACGCCTCGCGCAGCGTGGTGTCCGGGCCCAGCTCGAACTCGTCCTGGTTCTCGAAGGACTGCCCCTCGACGGTGACCGTCCGAGGGCAGCCGAGCACGTCGTCCGGCGCCCCGCCGCTCTCCAGGAGCGCGGCCGTGGTCACCACCTTGAACGTGGAGCCGGGCGCCAACTGCCCCTGGAGCGACCGGTTGAACCCCTCCACCGGCCAGTCGGCGGCGGCCAGCACATGGCCGGTCGACGGCCGTACCGCGACGATGGAACCGTCCCTGCCGAGCCGTTCGAGCGCCTCCTCGGCGGCCCGCTGCACCTCCGGGTCGACGGTCGTCTCCACCGGGCTGCCGGACGCGCCGCCCTCCCGCCGGTAGAGGGTGTCCACGGCCTCCCCCGAGTCCCGGTCCGCGATCACCACGGCCGCCGACGCGGTCCCGGCCAGCTGCTCGTCGTACCGCTGCTGAAGCCCCGAGACCCCGGCGCCGGTCTCCGGGTCGAGCCCGCCGACCAGGGCCCGCGCGGCGTGCGCGAGCGGCCGGGTGTCCTCCGCGAACTCCAGGCCCGGCACGGCCCGCAGGTCCGCCTCGTGCTCCTGGAAGACCGCCTCCCTCAGCGTCAGAACCGGCACGGCCCGGTCCGGCTCGGCCGCGGCCACCCGGTCGGCCAGGGCGTCGGTGTCGATCCCCGCGTCCAGCGCGTCCAGCGCCTCCCAGGCCGCGGACGGATCGGTCAGCCGCGCCGGCCGGACGCTGACGTCCCACACGGTCGAGGGACCGGCCAGCGGGCTGCCGTCCGCCGCGAGGATCGTCGCGCGCTCGGACTCACCCCGCGTCAGGACCAGCGTCCGGCCCTCGGCCAGCCGCGGGTGGACCACCGCCGACTCCCAGCCGACCAGCCAGCCGTCGCCCCCGCC
>NZ_LAVK01000334.1 GCF_001083795.1 Streptomyces sp. SBT349 | reverse complement strand
TCTGAAACGCGAAACACTTCGTTTTAAACAGAGTGTTGAAAACAAACCGTGCGCCGTTTCAAAACAGTCCCCGCCCTCCGATGCCCGATAGGGCAACCGAGCCCACCGGCCCGCTACATAAGCCCAGGCGGCGCGCGGACGACGACGAATACGTGCGGCCAGAGCAGGCCCGAAGGGTGCGCGCCACCCCAGCCACAGCGAACAGACCGACCCCAGACCACCGCCATCCGCTGCGCCCGTCCGGACACCCACCTCATCCACCCCACAACCCTGCCGGTCACCGGGACGACCCCGACCCACGAACCCTCCCCCCGTAGGTGCCTCCCTCGTGCATCCGCACGAAACAGACACCCGGCCAAGCCCGCGCCACCTAGACCAGGCGTAGAAGCCGCAAAACCCCAGCCCCCCACAGCGCGAGGCACAAGGATTCAGGTGGGGCGCCGCCCAACGGAGGAAGCACACTCGCCGCCCAACGCCTCGCGCAGCTCATCGAGGCGGGCGAAGTCATCGGCGAGCAGCGCCCGTTCCTCCTCAGGGAGGGCCACGCCCGCCGCCCGTTCAAGGAGTTCGGCCGCCACCTCCGGCTCCCCGAGCCGGTGCGCGATGTCCCCCCGCAGGACCAGCAGCCGCACCAACTGCCCCGGCGTGGGCTTCTCGTTGCGCAGCACCAGCACCCGGTCCAGGATCTTGGCCGCCGCCTCCGGATCCTCCCTGGAGTCCGCGAAGGTGAGGGCGAAGTGCAGCGCGCGGGCGAACGTCTCCTTCGGCGCGGGCTGATGCGCCGAGTCCCCGCCGGTCGGCTGGCCGACGCGAATCGAGTTGCCGCCCGGGTCGGTCATGATGAACTGCCGTACGCCGTAGGACATCTCACGCACCGGCCCGATGCGCGGGATGCCGCGGGTCGGTATCTTCCCGTACTCCTCACGCAGCCCCGCGCGGAACGCCTCGTACAGCGCGTCCACCTCGTCCGTGATGATGTAGCAGCCGCTCAGCGACTCCTCCGGGTTGAATTCCTTCATGCCGAAGAACTGGAGCTCGACGGCCCCGCGTTCGACGACGACGTAGGCGTAGGGACTCTTCTGGAGGTAGGTCACCTCGAAGCCCAGCGCGGTGTAGAAGTCGATGACGGGCTGGATCGTCCGGCAGGACAGCAGGGGAATGGTCTTCTCGGTCATGCGGCCAGTCTAGTCAAATTTGAATACACCGACCGGTCGGCCTCACCGGTCGATGCGCACGCCCCGGCACCGCCGGCCCGGCACTCCACCGCGCCGCCCGCAGGGCGTCCCTCCCCCGCGCCTCGACCACACCACGACCCCCACGCGGACGGCCCGCCACCCCCAGCGCCGGGACACGTCTCCCTTGACGGAAGCGAGCAAGCGTTGCCACACTCCGGTGCGTCCGCAAGCGCTTGCCATCAACCCGGGCCATCGCGCGGATCAGGAATGAATCGATTCACCCCCTCGGTTCACCCACGTCTTTCCCCTCGTCTCATATCCCTCTCCCGAAGGAGCACCGGATGGGCAGCAGAGCCGCCGCCCCCGTCGCCAGACGCGCCCGGCCCCGCACCCTCGCCACCGTCGGCCTCGCCGTGTTCGCCGCCGTCGCGGTGACGCTCCCCGCTCCGGCGGGCGCGGCACCGGCCGCCGACTCCGGCGACCGTCAACACCACCGTCCCCTCCGCGACATGGAGCGCCTCGACCGCGCGCCGGTGGCCGTGAAGACCGAGGGCGGCGTCTTCGTCAGCTGGCGGCTGCTGGGACTCGACCGCGACAGCATCGCCTTCCACGTCTACCGCGACGGCGAGCGCATCACCCGCACCCCGCTGCGCGACACCACCAGCCTCACCGACCCCGACGGCACCGAGGACTCGGTGTACCAGGTCGCCACGGTCACGAGGGGCCACGCCGGCGACCGGACCGAGCGGTTCGGCGTATGGGACCAGCAGCACCGGGACATCCCGGTCAACCGCCCGGCGCCCGGCGTGACTCCGACCGGCGAGGAGTACACCTATCACCTCAACGACGCGAGCGTGGGGGACCTGGACGGCGACGGCGTCTACGAGATCGTCCAGAAGTGGGAGCCCAGCAACGCGCAGGACAACTCCCGTTCCGGCTACACCGGGAATGTGATCATCGACGCCTACACGCTCGACGGCGACCAGCTGTGGCGCATCGACCTCGGGCGCAACATCCGGGCGGGCGCGCACTACACGCAGCTGATGGTCTACGACCTCGACAGCGACGGCCGGTCGGAGGTCGTCATGAAGACGGCCGACGGAACGGTGGACGGCGCGGGCGAGGTCATCGGCGACACGGCGGCCGACTACCGCAACGAGGACGGATACGTGCTCTCCGGGCCCGAGTTCCTGACCGTGTTCGACGGCCGGACGGGCGCGGCGGTGGACACCGTCGACTACGTCCCGGCCCGGGGCGACACCTGCGCCTGGGGGGACTGCTACGGCAACCGTGCCGACCGTTTCCTCGCGGGCGTGGCCTATCTGGACGGCGAGCACCCGAGCGTGGTCTTCGCGCGGGGCTACTACACGCGCGCCACCGTGGCCGCGTTCGACTTCGACGGCGAATCCCTCGACCAGCGCTGGCTGTTCGACTCGGACGAGTCGGGCGAGGAGTACGAGGGGCAGGGCAACCACAACCTGTCCGTCGCGGATGTGGACGACGACGGCAGGGACGAGATCGTCTACGGGTCGATGACCCTGGACGAGGACGGCTCCCCGCTCTACAACACGGGCCTCGGCCACGGGGACGCGCTGCACGTGGGCGATCTGGACCCGGGCCGCGAGGGGCTTGAAGTCTTCGCGGCGCACGAGAACATGACGATGTCGGGCGGCCAAGGAGCCACGTTCCGCGACGCGGCGACCGGCGAGGTCCTCTACGGCATGCCCGCGAGCCGCGACATCGGTCGCGGGGCGGCCGGGGACATCGACCCGACGCACCCGGGGGCCGAGGGCTGGGCGGTGACGGCCACCGGCGCGTGGAACTCCCGTGAGGGTGAACTGCGGGCGGCGGACGGCACGTTGCTGGGCACTGACATCCCGTCGGCAAACTTCATGATCTGGTGGGACGGCGACCCGCTCCGCGAGATCCTGGACCACACCTTCGACGAGGCGGCGGACCCGGCGGGCACGCCGTATGTCGCCGAGTGGGACTGGGAGAACGGCGAACAGCGGGAGATCTTCCGCCCCGAGGGCACGTACACGAGCAACTGGACCAAGGGCAACCCGGCGATCCAGGCCGACCTGTACGGCGACTGGCGCGAGGAGGTCGTCTACCGGGCCCAGGACGAGTCGGCGCTGCGGCTGTTCACCACGACCGAGGAGACCGGTCTGCGGCTGCCCACGCTGATGCACGACCCGCAGTACCGGCTGGCCGTGGCCTGGCAGAACGTGGCCTACAACCAGCCGCCGCACCCGAGTTGGTTCATCGGGGCGGGCATGGGTGAGCCGGCGCGGCCGGCGATCCGCTACACGTCGCGCTAGCGGCGGGCCCGTCGCGGGGATCGGATGGAAGACCGCCGGCAGGGGGCGAATTGACCCCTCCGGCGTTTCCGAAAAGTTACCCGCCGTCCGGTTGCCCAAGGAGGGCCCGACGGTATTGTAACGATTCACTTCAGGTGGAGCCGGGGGATGAGAAAAATGGTGACACCGCCCTTGAAGTGCCGTTACGCATTGACAGAGCAGGAGGGCTCTCATGTCAATCTCGAAGGCCGCCAAGAGCGGTCTCGCCCTTGCCCTTGTCGGTTCCCTGGCACTCACCGCGTGCGGTTCCGACAGTGGTGACGGTGACGATGGTGGCAAGGTCACCCTGCGGTTCACCTGGTGGGGAGCCGACGAGCGATCGCAACGCTACGAAGAGGCCATCGCGTTGTTCGAAGAGGCGAACCCCGATATCGATGTGCAGACCGGGTTCGCCGAGTTCCAGGACTACTGGACGCAGCGTAGTACGGACGCCACATCCGGTGAACTTCCCGATGTCATGCAGATGGATCTTTCCCGGCTGCTGGAGTACACCAATGCCGGACTGCTGTATGACATGAATGAATTCGTGGACAATCAGCTCGACACCTCCCAGATCAATGAGGAGTTGCTCGCCTCGGGCGAGATCGAGGAGCAGCTGCTCGGCATACCCACCGGCACCAACACCTGGGCGCTGTTCTACAACCCGGACCTGCTGGCCGAGCTCGGCATCGAGCCGCCGGAGTGGGATTACACGTGGGAGGAGTACCACGCCTTCATCACCGAGATCAGTGAGGCCGGGGCGGGCTCGGACCCACAGGTCTACGGCGCGACGGACTACACCATGACCTGGTGGGTGTTCCTCAACTGGCTGGTCCAGCAGGGCATCGAACCGTTCGCGGAGAACGGCGAGAAGAACTTCACGGAGGACGACCTGCGCGAGTTCCTGTCCACGACGGACGGGCTGCGCGAGGACGGCGTCACGTTCCCGATCGAGCGCCTTGACCAGCTCGACCCGCTGGGCGGCTTCAACTCCGGTGAGGCGGCGGTGGAGTTCCACTGGGACAACTTCATCCACTCCTACGCCAACGACCTGGGCAATGACAATATCCAGCTCATGCCGATGCCCAGCGGCCCCGACGGCGAGAAGCACATGTTCTTCAAGCCGTCGATGCAGCTGTCGATGGGGGCGAACACGGAGCACCCCGAAGAGGCCGCGCAGCTCATCGACTTCCTCATCAACGACCCCGAGGCCGGGCAGATCATCGGCACCGACCTGGGCGTCCCCGCCTCGCAGGGGCGGCTGGACGCGCTGGAGGTCGAGGAGGGCAGCCTGGAGCAGCGTGCCATCGAGTACGAGCAGCGGGTCGAGGACGAGGGCTACATGACCGAGACCGTGCCGCTCCACCCGGAGGGCTTCGGCGCGGTGGAGACCGAGTACGTCGAGGTGCTGGGCGACGAGTTCTCCTACGGGCAGATCAGCGTGGACGACTTCGTGGAGCGCTGGTTCAGCGAGGCCGAGAACCTGCTGGTGGTCGAGTGACCGCCGCTTACCGCGCCCCCGGTGACGCGCTTTCGCGGCGCCCACTCCCCCGCCCGACCTGACGACCTTCCGAACGGACCTTCCTCATGGCTCTGACGCGTGAGGCGTCCCGGGCTCCGGGGCTCGGCAAGCCCCCGCGACGGCCGCGTTCCACGCGGCCGTCGCGGCGGGCATCCGAGACCCGGGCCGGTTACGCCTTTCTCGCCCCCTGGCTGCTGGGCTTCATCGCCCTGACGGCCGGGCCCATGGTGGCCTCCGCCTACCTGTCCTTCACCAACTACCACCCCGTCCGGGGCGGTGACTGGATCGGCTGGGAGAACTACCAGCGCCTCTTCGACGATCCGCGTTTCCTGGACTCGGTCGAGGTCACCGCCATCTACGCGGTGGTCGGCACGCCCATCAAACTGGCCGCGGCGCTCGGTGTGGCGATGCTGCTGAACAACAGGCGGCGCGGTCAGGGTGGTTATCGCTCCGCGTTCTACGCACCCTCGCTGATCGGCGCGAGCGTGTCCATCGCGATCGTGTGGCGCGCGATGTTCAACGACGACGGCATCGTCGACGAGGCCGGGCAGCTGTTCGGGATGTCGGAGGGCGGCTGGATCGGTGATCCCGATCTGAGCATGCCGATGATGATCCTGCTGGCGGTCTGGCAGTTCGGCGCGCCGATGGTGATCTTCCTGGCCGGTCTGAAGCAGATTCCCGGGGAGCTGTACGAGGCGGCGGAGGTGGACGGCGCGGGCGCGTGGCGCAAGTTCACGCGGATCACGCTGCCGATGCTGTCGCCGGTGCTCTTCTTCAACCTGGTGCTGGAGACGATTCACTCCTTCCAGGTGTTCGCCTCGGCGTTCATCATCTCCGGCGGGCGCGGCGGCCCCGCCAACTCGACGCTGTTCTACACGCTGTACCTGTACCAACGCGGGTTCGGGCAGGGGCAGCTCGGCTACGCGGCGGCGATGGCGTGGCTGCTGGTGATGGTCGTCGGGGCCATCACCCTCATCTTCTTCAGGACTTCGCGGTACTGGGTGTTCTACTCAGGGGAGGCACGATGACGGCCACGGCGGCGTCCCAGAGCCTGAAACGGCGGGTCAGGCGCCGCCGTTCGGGCAGGACCGTGCTCTTCCACGCCTCCGTCCTGGCTCTGTGCCTGGTCATGCTCTATCCGGGGGCGTGGCTGCTGCTGTCGTCGTTCCGGCCGACGGACCAGATTCTCGGCGAGACGGGGCTGATTCCCGACAACACGACGCTGGACAACTTCCGGACCGTTTTCGAGGGCATCGGCGGCGTCTCGTTCTGGACGTTCTTCATGAACTCCGTCTACCTGGGCGTGGGTTCGGTCGTGGGGGTCTGCCTGTCGTGTTCGGTCACGGCATACGGCTTCTCGCGGATCGTCTTCCCCGGCCAGAAGATATTCTTCGCCATCATGATCGGCACGCTGCTGCTGCCGTTCCACGTGGTGATCATCCCGCAGTTCATCATGTTCAACGAGATGGGCTGGACGGATTCGTTCATTCCGCTGCTGATCGGCAAGTTCCTCGCGGCGGACGCGTTCTTCGTCTTCCTGATGGTGCAGTTCATGCGCACGGTGCCGAAGTCGCTGGACGAGTCGGCGCGTCTGGACGGGGCCGGGCATCTCCGGATCTACTGGTCGATCATGCTGCCGCTGATGCGGCCGGTGCTGGCGACGGCGTCCATCTTCGCGTTCATCTGGAGCTGGAACGACTTCCTCGCGCCGTTGATCTATCTGCGCAGCCCCGAGAATTACCCGCTGCCGCTCATGCTGCGGCAGTACGCCGACCAGACGAGCACCTCGGACTACGGCGCGCAGATGGCGGCGGCGATGCTGGCCCTGGTGCCGGTGATCCTGTTCTTCGTCCTCTTCCAGCGCTATATCGTCGAGGGCGTCTCGACACAGGGCCTCCGGGGATGAGCGGCAAGCGGTGGAGCGCCGGGTTCGCCCTGTTCGGCGAGGTCGTCATCACCGGGGCGCTGGTCGCGGTGCTCTCGGTGCCGATGGTCACGGCGCTCCCCGCGCTGGCCGCGGGCACGGCCCACCTGCGGCGCCACCTCACCGGTGAGAGCGTGCGGGTGGCCGACCTGCTGCGGGACTTCGGAGCGGCCTGCCGCTCGCTGTGGCCCGCGGCCCTCGCGGTGCCGGCGGCCGCGCTGATCCTGCTGTGGAACCTGTCGCTGGCCCAGGCCGGGGTGATCCCCGGCTCCGGCGGGGTGCTCGCGATCACGGGGGCGCTGCTCACGGCGCTCGCGGTGCTCGTCCTGCGGGCGGCCGACGCGTGGCACCCGGGCCTGGACGCGGCCGGGACGGTGCGCGAGGCGGCGGAACGCGCCCGGGGGGACCTGCCGGGCTCGGTGCTGCTGGCCTTCGCCTGCGGGATGTGCGTCGTGTTCGTGTGGATGCTGCTGCCGCTGGCCCTGGTCTGCGGCGGCCTCCTCTCCCTCGCCGCGGTCGGGGTCTCCCTCCGCGCCGAGGCGGCCGAGGCGGGGCCCGCGCCCGGCGACTGACCGCGTCCTGATGTCCTCGTGCTCGCAGCTCAGCGCGCACTCCACACGCCGGTGCGCACCGACGGCGCGGCCGTCCAGGTCCTCACCGGGCTGGCCGGGGCCGGGGTCGCGGCGGGTGCCGTCACGCGGGCGGAGGCGGAACGCTGGCTCGCCGACCAGCGCGAACGTGCCGACGCCGACCGCCTGTTCCTGGCCACCCCGTCCTTCCTGGCCGCCGCCACCCGGCCCTGCCGTGCGTCGGGTTGTGGGTGGGGCGGCTTCGACGCTTGGCCTAGGTGGCCGGCGCTTGCCCGGGTGTCCGTCTCATGCGGATGCACGAAAAGAGGCACCTACGGGGGGAGGGTTCGTGGGTGTTCGCCGTCCCGGTGACCGGCCGGCTTGTGGGTGGAAGAGGTGGGTGTCCGAACGGGCGCAGCGGATGACGTTCGTCTTGGGTCGGTCTGTTCGCTGTGGCTGGGGTGGCGCGCAGCTGCTGCCGCCTCTGTGTTCCCTTGCTGGTCATCCCCCGGGCCGGTGGGGGTCGTTGCCCAACCGGGCAGTGGTGGCGGTGCGCGGTCGTCTGCCCCTTCGGGCATCTGGAGGTGGGGACTGTTCTGAAACGCGAAACACTTCGTTTTAAACAGAGTGTTGAAAACAAACCGTGCGCCGTTTCGAAACAGTCCC
>NZ_LAVK01000333.1 GCF_001083795.1 Streptomyces sp. SBT349 | reverse complement strand
ACCCTCTTCGCCGCCGGCGTCGAAGGTGTATAAGAGCCACCCTCGCCGGTGCCGCTGCCGTCCCCGGACCCCCTGCCGACGGCGCTGCCGCGCACCCCCGACGACGACCCGCAGGAGCGCGGCGGATCGCTCGTCACCCGCACGCTCCTCATCACCGCCCCCGCCGTGCTGGCCGCCGCCGCGCTGCGTCCCCGTTCCCGTTCCGGCTCCCGCTCCGGCGCCGGCTAGGAGGTCCCGGTGTCCGAATGGCTTGTGCTGACCATCGCCATCCTGGCGACCTGTGCCGTCGTCCTCGTCGCCGCGGTCCTGCGGCAGCGCCGGGTCGGGGACGAGGACGACCCGTCCGAAACGCCCGACGTCATCGAGTACATGACGATGATGATCGGCGTGGTCTACGCCATCGTGCTGGGCCTGGCCATCGCGGGCGTCTGGGAGGCGCGGGGCGCCGCGGACGACTGGGTCAGGCAGGAGGCGCAGGCGCTGCACGAGGTGGACGAGCTCGCCGGGGTGTTCCCCGCCGAGTCCCGTGACGCCATCCGCGCGAGCCTCACCGCCTATGTCGGCCACACGGTCGACGTCGAGTGGCCGCACATGGTCGAGAACGGCGAACTGACCGAACGCGGCGACGCGTTGCTGACGGACCTGCGGCAGGCCGTGCTCGCGCCCGAGCCGGTGACGGTCCGCGAGATGCAGGCGTTCCAGGGAATGGTCGACCAGGTGGCCGCGGCCGACGAGGCCCGCGTCGCACGGGGACAGAGCGCTCAGCCCACCATGCCCCTGGTCGTGTGGGCGGGGCTGATCGCGGGCGGCGCGGTCGCGGTGGGCATGGTCTTCGCGCTCCAGATCCAGCGCTCGGGGCGGGAGATGGTGCTCGCCGGTCTGTTCAGCGCGCTGATCGCCTTCCTGCTCTTCCTGATCTGGTACTTCGACAACCCCTTCGCCCATGGACTCGGCGACTCGACCGAGACGTTCACCACCTTCTTCCCTCAGGTGGGGGCCGCCGAGTGAGCCGCCCCGGCCGGGGCGGCAGGACCTAGCATGATGCGAATGAGCCCTCTGTTTCCGGCCCTGGCGAGTGCCGCCGCCAAGCCAGCCATCCGCTTCGGCGACCAGATACTCAGCTACGACGACCTGCGGGAGGAGGCCGGCGCCCTGGCCCGGCGGCTCGCCGGTCAGGAGCGGGCCGCCGTCTGGGCCACGCCCACGCGGGAGACGGCGGTGGCGGCCGTCGCCGCGCTGCTCGCGGGCGTGCCCCTGATCCCGGTCAACCCCAAGATCGGCACGGGGGAACTCGACCACATCCTCGGCGACTCCACCCCCTCCGCGCTCCTGGCCCCGGCCGGGGCAAAGCTCCCCCCGGCGCTGGCTGCCCTCCCCCGGATCGGCAGCGGCGCGGGGGCGGACGGAGCCCCGGACGACCCCGCCACGGGGGCGGACCTGCCGGACGTGGACGCCGAACGCCCCGCGCTGATCGTCTACACCTCGGGGACGACGGGACCGCCCAAGGGCGTGGTGCTCTCCCACCGGGCCGTGGCCAGCACCCTGGACGCGCTGGCCGACGCCTGGCAGTGGACGGAGCGGGACATCGTGGTCCACGGGCTGCCGCTCTTCCACGTCCATGGGCTGGTGCTCGGCGTCCTCGGCCCGCTCCGGCGCGGCGGCACGGTGCGCCACCTGGGCCGTTTCTCGCCCGAGGGCGTCCGGGAGGCGCTGGCGGGCGACGGCACCATGCTCTTCGGCGTGCCCACCATGTACCACCGGCTCGCCGAGACGGCGGCCACCGACGAGCGGCTCGCGGCGGCCCTCGCCGGGGCCCGGCTGCTGGTGTCGGGCTCCGCCCCGCTGCCGCTGCCCGACCACGAGCGGATCCTGGCGTTCACCGGGCGCCGCGTCATCGAGCGGTACGGCATGACCGAGACCATGATGAACACCAGCGTCCGCTCGGACGGCCCGCCCGCCACCGGCACCGTCGGCGTTCCGCTGCCGGGGGTGGAGGTCCGGCTGGTCGACGACGCCGGTGCGCCGATCACCGGCGACGACGGCGAGACGGTGGGCGAGATCCAGGTCCGCGGGCCGAACCTGTTCACCGAGTACCTCAACCGCCCCGAGGCCACCGCCGAGGCGTTCGACGGGAGCTGGTTCCGCACCGGGGACATGGCGATCCGGGACACGGAGGGCTGCTACCGCATCGTCGGCCGCAAGTCCACGGACATCATCAAGAGCGGCGGGTACAAGATCGGCGCGGGTGAGATCGAGAATGTGCTGCTGAGCCACCCCGGGGTGGCCGAGGCCGCCGTCACCGCCGCGCCCGACCCCGACCTGGGCGAGCGGATCATCGCGTGGATCGTGCCGAGGGACGCCGGGAGCCAGCCGTCCCCGCAGGACCTCACCGACCATGTGGCCGGGCAGCTGGCCACGCACAAGCGACCGCGCGAGGTGCGCTTCCTGTCCGCGCTGCCGCGCAACGACATGGGCAAGGTCCTCAAGCGGGAGCTGACGTGACGGCCGCCCTCACCGGTTCGAGCGCGACGGCCAGGGAGCTGATCGCGGCGGTGGCGCCGGTGTTCACCGAGCTGCCGGGGCGGGACGCGTTCGCCACCGGCGGCCCGCTGGGCTGGTCGGGGTACGACGACACGCGGGCGAGGGCGCGGACCAGGACCGGGGAGTCGGAGGCCGTGGTCTGCGGGATCGGCGACGCGGGCGGGACCGAGGCGGTGCTCATCGCCTTCGAGTTCGGCTTCCTCGGCGGCTCGATCGGCGAGGACACCGGCGAGCGGATCGAGAACGCGTTCATCACCGCCCGGGACCTGTCGCTTCCGGTCGTGTCGCTCATCGCCAGCGGCGGCAGCCGGATGCAGGAGGGCATGCACGCGCTGACGCAGCTCCAGCGCATCGCCCGGCAGCTGGTGCGGCTGCGGGCGGCCGGGCTGCCGCACCTGGCGGTGCTCGCGGGGCCGGTCACCGGCGGCGGCTGGGCGACCCTGGGCGCGGGCGCGGATGCGCGGGTGGCCCTGCCGGGGGTGCAGGTCGGCTTCGCGGGCTCGCGGATCAGGCCGCCCGGCGCCGACCCCCACGCCTACACGGCGGAGGGCCAGCTGGCGGCCGGGCAGGTGGACGAGATCGTGTCCGCCGCCGGCCTGGGGCCCGCCGTGGCGCGCTGGTTGTCGCTGCTGACCCGGCCCGCGCCCGGCCCCGTCGAGCCGCCCCGGGCGCTGCGCGCGGTGCCGCTGCCGGACACCGGCTGGCAGGCGGTGGAACGGGCGCGGGAGGCGGACCGCCCGCGCGCGGACGCGTATCTGGCGGCGCACTTCTCCGCCCGCGCGCCGTTGGCGAGCACGGATCCGGGCCTCAGGTGCGGGTTCGGGCTGCGGGACGGGCGGAGCGTCGCGTTCGTCGCCCAGGGCGGCACGGCCACCTCACCGGCCGGGTTCCGCGCCGCGACGCGGTTGGTGCTCCTGGCGGACCGGCTCTCCATCCCGGTGCTGACCCTGGTGGACACGCCGGGCGCGGAGAATGGGGCGGAGGCGGAACGGGACGGCGTCGGGGCGGCGATCGCCGAGACGATCACGGCGGTGGCGGGCTGCCGGATCCCGGTGACCACGCTGCTCATCGGGGAGGGCGGCTCGGGGGGCGCCGTGGCGCTGACCTCGCCGGGCCACACCTGGGTGACGCCGGACAGCTACTACTCGGTGATCGCCCCCGAGCTGGCCGTCGCCATCCTCAAGCGCGGCTCGGGCGACGTGCGCACGACCGCCGATCAGTTGCGGCTGCGACCGCAGGACCTGGTGGAGCTGGGCATCGCCCGGGGCATCGTCCCGGTCTGAACCACCGTGCGCGGGGCAGGGACGCGGGCCGGTGCTCAGGCGGTGGCCGGGGCCACGGCCCGCGCCGCGGCGGGTGGCTCGGGGCGCGCGTCGTCGGGGCCGCCGGGTTGTACGGTTCCGCCGGGCTCCCCCCGCGCGCCGGGCGCGCCGAGTCCGGCCAGCCGGGCCAGCCGCCGGGTGGAGTCGAGGCGCCCGGCGTGGTCGTGGGCACCGAGGGTCACCAGGATCTCGTCGGCCCCGGTGCGGTCGATCAGGCGGGCCAGGCGCTCGGCGATCAGCTCCTCGTCGCCGTGCAGTTGCCCGGCGCGGGCCTCCTCGACGTAGCGGCGCTCGCGCTCGGTCATCTCCCGGGCCAGTATCTCCTCGGCCGGTTCGAGGGGCGGGAAGACTCCGCGGGTGCGGGACCAGGTGGTCGCCCATGCCTCGGGCAGCTGGAGCAGCCCGGCGCGTTCCGGAGTCCCGGCGACCGCCACGTTCACCGCGAGGATCAGATACGGCCGTTCACCCTGCGCGGACGGCACGAAGTTCGCGCGGTAACGGTCGATCGCGGTCATCATGCGGTCCTCGTCGCTGAGGTGGGCCATCACCAGGGGAAGCCCGTGCGCGGCGGCGATCTCCCCGCCCGATCCCACGGCCAGCACATACGCGGGCACCCTGAGCCCGGCGGCGGGCAGGGCGTCGACCGGGCCGCCGCCCTCGAAGTAGCCAAGGAGCTCGGTCAGCTGGTCGCCGAAGCCGTCGGCCGCCTCCTTGCCGGCGCCGAGGGCGTCACGCACGGCCGCCGTGAAGCCGACCGAGCGGCCGAGTCCCATGTCGACGCGACCGGGGAAGAGCGAGGCGAGCACGCCGAACTGCTCGGCCACCACCAGCGGCCTGTGGTTGGGCAGCATCACCCCGCCGGTGCCCACCCGGATGCGGTCGGTCGCGGCGGCGACGGCGGCGGCCAGCACCGTGGGCGCGGAGCCCGCCACGCCGGGGACCCCGTGGTGCTCGGCGACCCAGAAGCGGTGGAAGCCGAAGTCCTCGACCTGCCGGGCGAAGCGCACGGTCGCGCGGAGCGCTTCCTCGGGGCGCTGTCCCCGGCGGGTGAGCGCGCGGTCCAGGACCGACCAGCGCACCGACCGCAGCCGGGCCGTGGTGTCGTTCATGCCTGGTTCAACACGCGGGGCGGCTCAGGATTCCCCGTCGCTTCCTCACTCCCCCTCCGCGAGGCGCGCGTCGTGGGCGAGGAGCGCGATCTGGACGCGGTTGTTGAGGTCGAGCTTGGCGAGGATGCGCGAGACATGGGTCTTGACCGTGGGGACGCTCATGTAGAGGGCGGCGGCGATCTCCGCGTTGGACTTGCCCTGGCCGATGGCGACGGCGACCTCGCGCTCCCGGCCGCCGAGGACGTCGAGCCGCCGCCTGGCCTGCCCCGTCTCCCGGGTGGCGCCGGTGACATGGGCGATGAGCCGCTGGGTGACGGCGGGCGAGAGCACGGGGTCGCCCGCGGCGACGCGGCGGACCGCCTCGACGATCCGGCCGGGCGGGGTGTCCTTGAGCAGGAAGCCGGCGGCCCCCGCCCGCAGGGCGCGCAGCACGTGGTCGTCGGCGTTGAACGTCGTGAGCACCAGCACCTCCGGGGGCGCGGAGCCGGCGCGCAGCCGCTCGGTGGCGGCCAGGCCGTCCATGCCGGGCATCCTGATGTCCATCAGCACCACGTGGGGGGCGTGGCGTTCCACCAGGGCGGGGACCTCCGCGCCGTCGGCCGCCTCGCCGACGATCTCCACGTCGTCGGCCGCGCCCAGCATCAGGCGCAGCCCGGAACGGACCAGGGGATCGTCGTCGACAAGGAGCACGCGGATGGTCATGCGGGCCACGGTAGCCAGAGGTCGGCGCGCCGGTCAGGGCGCGGCCGGAAAGTCCACGACCCGCTCGCACCAGCGCCGCAGGAGCACCCGGTCGTGCCCGACGGCCAGGAGCGCGGCGCCGTGTTCGCGGCGGTAGTCCTCGACCAGGGCGACCAGGGCCGCGGTGGTGGAGGCGTCGAGCATGGCGGTCATCTCGTCGCAGATCAGCAGCCGGGGCCGCAGGAGCAACGCGCGGGCGAGGCACGCCCGTTGCAGCTGGCCGTCGCTGACCTCGTGGGGGCGGCGGCCGAGCAGGGCGGGGCCGAGCCCCACGGCGTCGGCGAGCTCCCCGACGCGGTCACCGAGCGCGGCCCCTGCACCGCCCGCGCGGCCCCGGGCGTCGCCGCCGGCACGGGCCGGCTCGGCGATCAGGTCGCGCAGGGTGAGGCGGGGGTCGGCGGCGAGCCGTGGCTGCTGGAAGACGACGCCGACGCGGGTGCGCCGCTCGCGCGGGGCGCGGAAGCGGAAATCGCGCACCGGCTCGCCTTCGAGGCGGACGGTGCCGGACCAGGGGCGGTGCAGCAGCGCGGCGACGCGGGCCAGCGTGGACTTGCCGCAGCCGCTGGGGCCGAGGAGCCCGACGGCCTCGCCGTCCGCGACGGCGAGGGAGAGGCCGGTGATCACGGGCACGCGGCGGTCGTATCCGGCGGTGACGCGGTCCAGCTCAAGCATCGGCGGACTCCAGCGCATGGTGGCAGGCGACGCCGCCGCCGAGGGCGGGCAGGGTGGCGCACCGGTCGGTGGCGCGGTCGCAGCGGGGCGCGAAGGCGCACCCCGCGGGCAGGTCGTCCAGCTCGGGCGGCAGCCCGCGGATGGGGGTGAAGGCGCGCTCGGGGAGGGCGTCGAGCAGCCCGGCGGCGTAGGGGTGGCGGGGTCCCCGGGCGCCGAAGAACGAGGCGGCGCGGGCGAGTTCGACCAGGCGGCCGGCGTACATGACGGCCACCCGGTCGGCGATGCGCTCGGCGGCGGCCAGGTCGTGGGTGATGACGAGCAGGGCGTGGCCCTCGTCGGCGTGGCGGCGCAGCTCGCCCACGGTGCGGTCCACCAGATCGCGGTCCAGGCCCGTGGTCGGCTCGTCGGCGATGAGGAGCGGGGCGTCGCCGACGAGCGCCAGGGCGGTGGCGGCCCGCTGGGCGAGACCGCCGGAGAGCTGGTGCGGGTGGCGGTCGAGGTGGTCGGCGGGGAACGCGGCCCGTTCCGCGGCGGCCTCGGCGGCGGCGCGCAGGGCGCGTGGCGGGGGGCGTTTCAGCGCACGCACCGTCTCCTCCAGGTGGGAGCGGACCGTCCGCACCGGCGTGAGGTGCGCGGCGGGGCTCTGCGGGATGAGCCCCGCGCGGCGGCCGCGAACGGTGCGGGCCAGGACCGTTTCCCCGGCGGTGAGCAGGTCGAGCCGGTCGGGCCCGTCGCCGAGGAGGGCCCGGCCGCGGGTCCTGGCGTTGCCGGGGAGAAGGCCGAGCAGCGCGGAGGCGAGGACGGACTTGCCGCAGCCGCTCTCGCCGACCAGGGCGAGGCACTCCCCCGCGGCCAGGTCGAAGGAGACGTCGTTCACGGCGGCGACGTGGCGCCCGCGGGGCATCAGGAAGCGGACGGACAGCCCGCGGACGGACAGCAGCGGCTCACTCACAGGACGAGCTCCGATCGGCGGCGGGGGTTGATCCGCTCCCGCCAGGCCCCGGCGAGTCCGGCGATGGCGAGGGTGGGCAGGACGATGAGGAGACCGGGGAAGAGGGTGGGCCACCACTCGCCGGTCACCAGGGAGCCGCGGGCGCCGTTGATCATGGTTCCGAGGCTGGCCTCGTGCGCGGGGATGCCCAGCCCGAGGAAGGACAGCGCGGACTCGTGCCAGATGGCGTGCGGCACCATGAGGACGGCCGCGAGCCCGGCCTGCGGGAGGACCGCGGGCGCCAGATGGCGCACCACGACGCGCCGGCGGGAGGCGCCGCCCGAGATCGCCGCGTCGACGAACGGCCGGTCGCGCAGCGAGAGGACCTCGGCGCGGACGATGCGGGCGGTGGAGACCCAGTGGGTGAGCCCGACGGAGGCGACCACCGGCCAGATCCCGGGGCGGAACATGGCGACGATGAAGATGCCCATCAGCAGGTGCGGGACGGCGGTGAACGCGTCCACCAGGCGCATGACGAGCCGGTCGGCGCGCCCGCCCAGCGCGCCCGCGGCGCAGCCGACGGCCAGGCCGATGGCGCTGGCGACCAGGGCGGCGACGAGGCCCACGAGCAGCGAGACCCGCAGGCCGTAGACGCTGCGGAGCAGCACGTCGCGGCCGACCTCGTCGGTGCCGAAGGGATGTGCGGCGCCGGGTGGTTCGAGCTTGGCGGTCAGGTCGACGGCCTGCTGGTCGAGGGGGAAGAGCGGCGGGACCAGCAGCACGGCGAGCGTGGCGGCGGCCAGGAGCGCCGCGGAGACGGCGACGCGCGCGGTGCGGGTGGAGCGCGGCGGGCGGGGGGGGGCGGCGGGGCTGTGCCAGGTG
>NZ_LAVK01000332.1 GCF_001083795.1 Streptomyces sp. SBT349 | reverse complement strand
CCACCACCCCGCCCGAGCCCGAGGCGGCCCCCCCGCCGGAGCCGCCCAAACCCACCACACCGCCCAGGCCCGAGGTGCCGCCCAAGCCCGAGGCGGCGCCCCCGCCGGAGGCGCCCAAGCTCACGCCGCTGCGCGGGCCCGAGGCGGCCGGACCGGCGCGGGAGCCGGAGGAGGACCCCCGAAACCCGCTGGAGCTTCTGGCGGCGCTCACCAACAAGCCCGCGCCCGCGCCCACGCCGTTGCGCGCCGTGGTGCGCCGGATCAAGATCTGGACCCCGCTGGCCGTCCTGCTGGTGATCGCCTTCGTCGTCGCCCAGTGGCTGCGCCCGCTGCCGGAGCCGAGCCTCGAACTGACGGCGGCGGAGACGTTCATGTTCGACGGTGACGCCCCGTCCGTGCCGTGGCCGGGCGAGGGACAGGCGGCGCTGGAGGTCGAGGGCGTCGGGACGTTCGGCTCGTCGGGCGACCAGGAGCCGGTGCCGATCGCCTCGGTCGCCAAGGTGATGACCGCCTATGTCCTCCTCCAGGAGCACCCCATGGACGAGGACGGGGACGGCGCGTCCATCCCCGTGGACGACCTGGCCGAGGAGGAGGCGGGTCTCGCGGAGACGGACAACGAGTCGACGGTGGACGTGGAGTCGGGGTCGACGATCAGCCAGCGGGAGGCCCTTCAGGCGATCATGATCGCCTCGGCGAACAACGTGGCCCGGCTGGTGGCCCGTTGGGACTCGCAGTCGGACTCGCAGGACCCCTTCGTGGAGAAGATGAACGAGGCGGCGGCCGAACTGGGCATGGAGAACACCACGTACACCGACCCCAGCGGCCTGAACGAGGACACCGTCTCCACCGCCGAGGACCAGGTCCTGCTGGCCAAGGCGGCGATGGACGACCCGGTGTTCCGCCAGATCGTCCGCATGCCGTCCTACGTCGACAGCCAGGGCACCGAGTGGAACAACTGGAACGGACTCGTGCCCGTCAACGGCGTGGTCGGCATCAAGCCCGGCACCTCGACCGCCGCCGGGGGGAACCTGATGTTCGCCGCCGAGCAGGAGGCCGGCGACGGCACGCGCCTCATCGTCGGCGCCGTGCTCGGCCAGGGCCCCGACCCGGTGGACCGGTCGATCCTGGTCCAGGCGCTCAACATGAGCGATCAGCTGATCAGGTTCGCGCAGGGCGAGCTGACGGCCGAGACGGTTCTGTCCGAGGGCGACGTCGTCGGCCATGTGGACGACGGGCTGGGCGGGCGGACGCCCGTGGTGGTCACGCAGGACGTGCAGGCGGTGGGCTGGTCGGGGCTGGAGGTGGGCCTTGAGCTCAACGAGCCGGAGGACGGCGTGCCGGGCTCCGGCGCCGCCGGGACCGAGGTGGGTTCCCTGACGATAGGCGACGGGCCCGAGGGCGTGACCGTGCCGGTGGCGCTCGCCGAGGACCTGGGCGAACCGGCCTTCACCGACCGGCTGGTGCGGGTGGCCTGACCTCCCGTGAGCCGCCGGCGGCCCCCGGGGACGCGCTTGTTGGACGAGCCGTCACCGGGGGCTGCCGCGTGTCCCCGCCGCGCGCTACAGTCGTTCCCCCACAGCTGGGATGTGTGAGGGGGCAGCCCTGTGGAATGTCCATCGTGCGGGTCGAACGAGGGCCGCAGACTCAACAACGGCAACTGGGTGTGCGACGGCTGTGGCGCGGTCACCGCAGGATGAGGCCGCGTGGCGGGACCTGGACCCGGCCACGCGCGAGCGCCTGAACTTCCTGGACCCCGAGGACTTCACCGTGGGCCCCACGGCGGAGGCGGCGGCCCAGTGGGAGCGCTTCACCGCCATCCTGGACAAGGCGGAGAATTACCGACCGCCTCACTGACGCACCCCGTTGCAACGCTGCAACCCCCCGGCGCTCACGCAGCGTCGCCACCGGCCCGCACCAGGATCTTGGTGTGACGGCCGCGCGCCGGTCCGGCCAGCACGTCGAGCCCCCCGGTGACGGCCGCCGCCAGGTCCACCCGGCCCGTGATGAGCGCCCGCGCGGCGGGGGCGTGGGCCGCCAGGAAGTCGAGGGCCGGGCGCAGATCGGCCTCGGCCCGGTGCGACATGCTGCCGGTCAGGGTGAGTTCGCGGTGGGCGGCGGCCGAGACGTCGAACGGGACGGGCGCGCCCGGCAGTCCCGCGAGCCCGACCGTTCCGCCCGGACGCGCGGCGCGGCAGGCCAGGGCGAACCCGGCGGCGGCGCCGGAGCACTCCAGGACGACGTCCACGCCGGGGCCGCCCTCGGCGAACGCGGCGAGTCCGAGGGTCCGCGCCGGCGCGAGCCGCTCCTTTGAGACGTCGGCGACCGCCACCTCGTTGCCCCCGGCGCGCAGGATCAGCGCCGCGGCCAGGCCGATGGAGCCCGAGCCGACGACGAGGCAGGCCCGCCCGCGCGGTGAGCCGACCCGGCGCACCAGGTGCCAGGCGACGGCGAACGGCTCGGCCAGCGCGGCGGTCTCGGCGTCGAGCCCGGGGGGCGCGGGCACGACCATCGCCGCGGGGACCGTGACGTACTGCGCGAGCCCGCCGTCGGCGGACATCCCGATGTGCCCGAAGTCGGGGCACAGATGCTCCGCGTCCGAGCGGCACTCCCGGCACGTTCCGCAGGGGATAAGCGCGTTGAGCGCTACGAGCGCCCCCTCCGCGATGTCGCGCGCCTCGGCACGCACCTCAGCGCCCACGTCCCTGACCCGCCCCGAGACCTCGTGGCCCAGCACGATCGGCGCCCGCCGCCCGGTGACCGGGTGCTCCGCGCCGACCGGCACCTGGAAGGGCCCCTCCCGGTACTCCAGCACGTCGCTGCCGCACAGTCCGCACCAGGCGACCGCTATCCGCACCTCGCGCGGCCCCGGCGCCGGGGCGTCCGGCACCGTCTCGTGACGGACGTCTCCGCGTCCGTGCCATCTCACGGCCCACATGGCCGTCACCGTAACGCCGCGCCCGCCCGCCGTTCCCCGCCCGTCGGCGCGGTCCCCTGCGAGCGAATAGGTGTCATCCGCTGCCGCGATAACCGATGACACGCCCACGCCCGCGCCCCGACTGTCGCTCCTCAAGGCTCTTCAGAGCTCATCAGGGCTCATCAAGACTCATCGACATCGAAGTCGGAGGGCGTCATGGTCTCGCACACACAGCCCCGGCGACCGAGCCGGCGGCAGCTCCTGCGCGGGTCCGCGCTGGGGGCCGCCGCGTTCGCCGCCGCCCCCCTGATCAGTGCCTGCGGAGGCGGCTCCTCGGGCGGCTCCTCCCCGAAGGGCACGGTCCGGATCTGGCACTGGTACGACCAGCAGCGCGATCAGTTCCCGCGGCTGGTGGAGGAGTTCCAGGAGGCGAACCCCGGCATCACCGTGGAGAACCGGCAGTTCGGCGATCCCGAGGCATACCTCCCCGCGCTCCAGTCGGCCGTGGCCGCCGGGGACCCGCCGGAGATCTTCGCCCCGCACGTGCTGGCCGTCGAGTACGGCAGGGCCGGGATCTCGGCGGACCTGCGCGCGGAGCTCGGCGAGGACTTCCTCGGCGGGTTCTTCCCGTCGGCCAACGACCTGTTCGTGGACGAGGGCAAGCAGTTCGCGCTGGGCTGGATGGCCCAGACGTTCGGGATCTTCTACCACCCCAAGCACTTCGAGGAGGCACGCCTCGACGTCCCCGAGACCTGGGACGACCTGATCGACGCCGCCCAGGCGCTGCGCTCGGGCGGCATCGAGCCCTGCGTGCTGTCCAACAGCCCGGGCACCAACGGCCTGGACTTCTTCCTCCCGCTGATCACCCAGGTCACCGACGACCCCAAGCTCCTCCTCGACCTCGACCTCCAGCGCGACGGCGCCTCCTGGGACTCCCGCGAGGTCGTGGAGGCGCTGGCGCTGGCCAAACGCCTCGCGGACGAGGGCGCGTTCGCCCCCAACCCGAACGGCATCACCACCGCGCAGGGCGAGCAGATGCTGTACACCGACCGGGCCGCGATGCTGTTCATGGGCTCGTGGGTGCCGCAGGACTTCGTCCAGGACGCGCCGCCGGAGTTCGTGGAGAGCTACCGGGTGATGAGGACCCCGGCGCTCTCCTCGGGCGCCAGGCACTGGTGCTCCAACCAGGCGGGCGCGGCGTTCGCGGTCAGCGAGACCAGCCGGAACAAGGAGGAGGCGCTGGAGTTCCTGCGGTTCCTGTACGAGCCGGAGCGCTACGCCGGCGTCATGAACGAGTCCAACTCCATGCCCGCCACCCAGGCCGCCGCCGAGCGGGTCGCCGACCCGGTGCTCGCCGAGATGACGTCCTGGCTGGTCGACGGGGACGGCGCCCCGCACATCCTGATGGGCCCCGGCTCGTCCGACTCCGCCGCGAACGCCTTCTCCGCGCTGCTCGACGGGCAGAGCGACCCGGAGGGCGCCGCCGCCGACATCCAGAGCGGCGTCGAGCGGGCGGCGGACCGCTGATGGCGACGGCGCTCGGGGAACGCGCGGGCCGCCCCGGCCGCGCGGGTCGCCGCGCCGGCCGCGTCCGCCGGGGCGCGCGCCCCGGCGGACGCGGCCGGTCGGTGAGCGTCGCGGGCTACCTGTTCATCCTGCCGACCGTCGCGTTCTTCGCGCTGTTCGTGGCGTTCCCGTTCCTGCGCTCGATGTATCTGAGCCTCACGCGCTGGTCCGGGTTCGGCGAACCGGAGTTCGTCGGCGCGGAGAACTTCACCAACCTCGCCTCGGACCCGGTGTTCTGGGACGCGCTGCGCACCACGTTCGTCTTCACCCTGGCGACCACCGTGCTCCAGACCGTCCTGCCGCTGCTGCTCGCGGTGCTGCTGAACCGGGGCTGGCGTCTCGGCACGCTCTTCCGCACGGTGATCTTCATCCCGGCGGTCGTCTCGTTCGTCGTCACCGGTTCGCTCTGGCAGATGGTGTACGACCCCAACTTCGGCACGCTCAACGAGCTCCTCGACTCCCTCGGCCTCGGCTCGCTCGCCACGCCCTGGCTGGCCGACACCACGACCGTGATCCCGGCGCTCATCCTGGTGTCGCTGTGGCAGGCCGCCGGGCTCTACATGCTGATCTTCCTGGCCGGGCTCCAGGGCATCGACCCCGCGCTGTACGAGGCCGCGAAGATCGACGGCGCCACGGCGCGGCAGCGGTTCCGGCATGTGACGGTGCCGATGCTGCGGAACGTGACCGCCGTGGTCGTCCTGCTCAACCTCGTCAACGGCTTCAAGACGTTCGACGTGATCTACGTGATGACCGGCGGCGGGCCCAACCGCGCCTCCGAGGTGCTGGGCACCTACCTGTACGGGCTGGCGTTCGGCTCCTCGGCGGGCGCCGTGCCGTCGTTCGGCTATGCCACCGCCATCAGCATGGTCGTCTTCGTCCTGTGCCTGGTGGCCACGGTGGTGCAGGTCCGCGTCAACCGGAAGGCCCGCGATGTCCACCACTAGCCGCCTCCCCCGGCGCGCGCCCCGCGTGCGCCCACCCAGCGTGCGCTCACCACGCGTGCGCGCCGGTCGCGTCGCCGGGTACCTCACGCTGGTCGCGCTCTCGGCGGTCTCCGCGTTCCCCCTGGTGTGGATGCTGCTGACGTCCGTCCGGGAGCGCAACACGGTCTTCGGCGGCGGCTTCCTCCCCGACGAGATCACGTTCGACGCCTACCGCCAGGCGTGGACGAGCCTGGACTTCCCGCGCCACTTCCTGATCAGCCTCGTGATCACGGTGATCACCGTCATCGGCGTGGTCGCGCTGGCCACGCTCGCCGGATACGCCTTCGCCCACCTGGAGTTCCGGGGCAAGCAGGTCATCTATGTGACGCTGCTGTCCACGATCATGCTGCCGGTCACCGCGATCGTGATCCCGCTCTTCCTCGAACTCGACGCCCTCGGGCTGCTCGACAGCCAGAGCGGACTCGTGCTCGTCTACATCGGCACCTCGGTGCCGTTCGCCATGTTCCTCATGCGGGTCTTCTTCGAGACGCTGCCGCACGAGCTGGTGCAGGCGGCGCGGGTGGACGGCGCGGGCGAGTTCGCCATCTTCGCGCGGGTGATGCTGCCGCTGGCGGCGCCGGGTGCGGCGACGGTGGTCATCTTCCAGTTCATGAACACCTGGAACGAATTCCTCTTCGCCCAGACGTTCCTCCAGTCCCCCGACACGCTGCCGCTCCAGCCCGTGCTGTACGCCGCGGTCGGCCAGCACTCGACGGACTGGCCGCTGTTGTGTGCCTCACTGACCATGTCCATCCTGCCGATCATCATGGTCTACATGCGGATGCAGCGGCGCTTTGTCGCGGGGATGACGCTCGGCGCGGTCAAGAGCTGAGCCGGCGCTCCCCGACCGGGCCCCACCGGGCCCGGCCAGGCCCACGCACTACGAAGGGATCCCGCCCATGTCCACCTCCCCACCGGGAATGGCCTACGTCGAGATAGGCGTCACCGACGCCGAGCGGTCGCTCGACTTCTACCGGGGGCTGCTCGGCCTCGCGCCCGCCGAGGCCCCGCCGGAGCCCGCCGTGCCCGGGGTGCACTGGCTGAGCGCGGACGGCGCCCTGGTCAAACTGGTCGAGGCGGCCGAGGGCAGCACCCTGAACGGCTGGGTCGGCGACGATCTCCAGCGCGGCATGCGGCACTTCGGGATGAAGGTCGGGGACGTCTTCCGGCAGGCGGAGCGCCTGCGGGCGGGCGGCGTCGCGTTCACCGTCGAGCCCACGGCGGCCGTCGGCGACGTCAACCTCGCCTTCTTCCGCGACCCGGACGGCACGCTGCTGGAGATCATCGACGGCCATCTGTCGTACCACTCCGTGACCACGCCCGAACTGGCCGATCGCGAACGGCGGCTGGCTGGCGCCAGGTCGCCGGACGCGGGCCCGGTCTTCGACCATGTCGCCGTCACCGTCGCCGACCTGGACGACACGCTCTCCTACTACCGCGACCACCTCGGCTACCCGGTGATCGGCCGCCTGGTGCACGACCAGGACCCGCGCGGCTTCGTCATCGACTACCTCCAGGCGGGCCCCGCCGTCCTGGAGGTCTTCACCTTCGCCGAGCCCACGGTGCCCGCGCCGCCCGGCGACCGCGACCGGCTCGGGCTGCGCGGCATCGGCCTCGCGGTCGAGGCACCCCCGGAGAACGCCGCGGGCGACGCCGCCACCGACCCCGACGGGGTCCCGCTGCGCCTGGTACCGGTCCGATGAGCGCCGACGAGCCCGCGATGGAGCGGCGCCGACTGGGCAGGACCGGGCTGCGGGTCCCCGAGATCTGCTTCGGCGGCGGACCCATGTCCAGCATGCCCGCGGCGTTCGGCTACGACGTGCCCGAGGAACGGGCCGTGGAGACCGTGCGTGCGGTGCTGCGGTCCCCGGCCGGGTTCCTCGACACGGCCGCGGGCTACGGCGAGGGCCGCGGCGAGCGGATCATCGGCGCCGCGCTGGCGGAGACCGGCGGCCTGCCGCCCGGCTTCGTGCTCGCCACCAAGGTGGACCGCGACGGGGCCAGCGGCGACTACTCGGCCGCCCAGGTACGGCGCTCCCTGGAAGGCAGCCTGGAACGGCTCGGCCTCGACCGGGTCCAGCTGCTGTACCTCCACGACCCCGAGCACATCTCGTTCGACGAGGCCATGGCCTCGGGCGGGCCGGTCGAGGAGCTGGTGCGCATGCACGAGGAGGGGCTGGCCGAGCACATCGGCGTGGCCGGAGGGCCCGCCGGGCTGATGGCGCGCTACGTGGCGACCGGCGTCTTCGAGGTGCTGCTCACCCATAACCGGTGGACGCTCATCGACCGCTCGGCCGACCAGCTCATCGACGCGGCCCACGGCGCCGGGCTCGCCGTCGTCAACGCGGCCCCGTTCGGCGGCGGGATCCTCGCCAAGGGCGCGGACGCCCACGGCCGGTACGCCTACACGGACGCGGACGACGTGGTGCTGGACCGGGTCCGCGCGATCGAGGCGGCCTGCGCGCGCCACGGCGTGCCGCCGGCCGCCGCCGCCATCCAGTTCTCGACCAGGGACCCGCGCATCGCCTCCACCGTGATCGGCGTGACCCGCCCCGAGCGGGTCGCGGAAACGGTCCGCCTGGCTCGCCTGCCGATCCCCGAGGAGCTCTGGCCTACGCTCGAAGGTCTGGCCGCGCCCGCGTCCCACTGGCAGCACTGCCCCCGCCCGCCCCCCGACGTTCTCCCCCCCCCACCCACCCCCCCCCCCCCCCGCGCATCGCACCCCTCACCACCCACCACCAACCCACCCCC
>NZ_LAVK01000331.1 GCF_001083795.1 Streptomyces sp. SBT349 | reverse complement strand
CCCGCTCCTCGGCGACGGCCACGCCGCCCCCCGCGGACCCGGCCCGTTCGGCGTCGGCCTCCCCGCCCACCGCCGCGACGGCGGCGGGCGCGGGCGCGCCCGCGGTCACCGGCGCCCCGCCGGGCACCGGGTCCGCCGGGGACAGCGCGTCGCCGTCGCCCGGACCGCTCCCGGCGCGGGCGGCCCCCCGGCGCAGCGCCAGGTGGATCAGCGGACGGACGACCTCGGCGACCAGCAGGGTGAGGATGAGGTAGAGCATCGCGATCATCCAGTAGTACCCGGGCCAGGCCGTGACCCGCTGCACCCCGAACGGCACCCCGATCTCGCGGCCTCCCAGCGAGAAGAGGGACAGTAACGGCAGCACCGCCAGCACCACGGCCCCCACCCGCCGGTACCGGCTGCCGGGCTGGGTGACATCCCTCACCAGACGTTTCCACAGATACCAGTGGATCCCGCCCAGGACAGCCGTCATCACGGTCAGCGGGATGACGATCAAGACACCCATGGTGAACGTCCTCTCAGGTTCTCCTCCGACCAGTATGGACGGGAGCGGCGTTCACTCCCTGACCGGGGGCGCTCACCGGATTGGGCCGCTCCACTGGCGGGACTCCCAGGGGCCAACGGTAGGTTCGGCTTGTGTCGTTCACTCGCTCGTCCTCCCTTCGGATGCCCGTTCGCGCGCTCGTGGTGGCCATAGTCACCCCGGCGCTGCTCTCCCCGACCCTCGCCGCCGGGGCCGACCAACCGCCCGCCGCCATGTCGGCCGTCGGCGGGGAGCTGCTGGCCAGGCCCGGCACCCAGGTGCACGCCGGCGACGGCGTCCCCGAGCTGCCCGAGGACCTGACCGCCAAGTCCTGGATCGTCGCCGACGCCGAGAGCGGCGAGGTGCTCGCCTCCCACAACGCCCACTGGCCCCTGCCGCCGGCGAGCACCATCAAGATGCTGTTCGCCGACGCGCTGCTGCCGAAGTTCGACCGCGAGGAGACGTATGTCGCCGACCCGGACGACATGGCGGACCTCGGCGCGGGCAGCAGCGCGGTGGGCCTGGACGACGGCGCCAGCTACACCGTCGAGAACCTGTGGCACGGCGTCTTCCTGGCCTCGGGGAACGACGCGGTCGCCGCGCTCACCGCCATGAACGGCGGCCGGGAGCCGACCGTCGCGGAGATGAACGAGCGGGCCGAGGACCTTCAGGCGGGTGACACCCACGTGGTGAACCCGGACGGCTACGACGCCGAGGGACAGACCTCCTCCGCGTACGACCTCACCCTGATCGCCCGGCACGGCATGCAGAACGCCGACTTCCGCGAGTACGCCTCCACGCCCAGCGCCGACTTCCCCGGCGAGGGCGAGGGCGAGGACCGGGAGACCTACGAGATCCAGAACACCAACCGGCTGCTGGTCGGCGCCGCCGGCCTCGAACGGTACGAGGGCGTCGCGGGGGTGAAGAACGGCTACACCACGGGGGCGGGCTACACGTTCACCGGCGTCGCCGAGCGCGGCGGCCGGGTGCTGCTGGCCACCGTCATGGACCCCGAGGGCGACGGCATGACGGTCTACCGGGAGACCGCGGCGCTGTTCGACTGGGGGTTCTCCGCGGCCGGCACCGCCGAGCCGGTCGGCGAGCTGGTGCCGCCGCTCAGCGAGGTGCCGCAGGACGCGTCCGGCGACGCCGGGGGGCTGGACACCGACGAGACCGCGGACGGCAGCGGCAGCGGGGACGCCGGCTCGGGGGAGGTGGCGATGGAGGGCGCCGCGGGCGGAGGCGACGGCACGGCCACCGGGCTCAGGGTGCTCGGGTTCACGGCCGCGGGCCTCGCGGTGCTGGCCGCGGCGGGCTATCTGTTCCACCGCCGCCATCCGCTCCCGCAGCTTCCGCTGCCCCGTCCAGGGCGTCGGCGTCCGGACGCTCGGAAGGAGTGACCGCGGTGGCGGTCCAGGCGCAGCAGATCAGCAGCAGCTTGGCCATCAGGTTCATCCAGACGAGCAGCGCGATCGGCACCCCGAAGGCGCCGTAGACATTGCGCGTGGCGACCTCGGTCAGATAGCTGCCGAGCAGCTGCTTCAGCGCCTCGAACCCGACCGCGCCCATCACACACGCCGTCACCACGGCGTTCCGCGGCGGCCTGACGCCCGGCAGCGGGACCAGCAGGTAGATCAGCAGGAAGAACGTGACGACCATCGCCAGCAGATAGGCGACGTACCGGATCGGGAGGCCGGTGCCCACCGAGCGCGCCGCCCAGTGGACGGCGCTCATGCCCAGCGCCGAGACCCCGAGCGACACCAGCGTGACCGCGCCGAGCCCGGCCAGCACGCCCACGTCCCGCACCCGGCGCAGCAGCACGTTCTCGTCCGGCTCCGGCAGGTCCCACAGCGCGCGCAGGCAGCCGCGCAGCGTGTCCACCCAGCTCGCGCCGGTGGGCAGCACGAGGACCAGCGAGACGAGGCCGATGGTCCCGGCGTTGTCGAAGAACGCCTCCAGGTCGACCCGCTCGGAGATGCCGGGGACCTGGTCGGAGAACCAGCCCTCCAGGTCGTCCAGCTGCCCCCGGGGGAGCACGGCCGCCCCGACGGCGGCGGCCAGGCCCAGGACGGGGAAGAACGCGAGGAAGCTGGTGAACGTCATGGCCGCCGCGAGCCGCGTCCACTGCCGGTCGTCCAGGTGCCGGTACACCCGCCAGGCGCGGCTGCGCAGGAACCGGGCCACCGCGGGGCCGAGCCACGGCAGCCGGGTCAGTCTCTCCATGACGCCGCCCACGGTAAGTGCGTGTGCCCCGAACCCCGGGCCTGACACGCTCCTGAGCTGCTACGCCGCCGCTCCGCCCTACGCCGCCTCGGGGGCGGGCTGCCTCGATGTGGCGGAGGGGCGCCGCTGGCGCGGGTAGGGCGAGAAGCGGAACTCCCGGCGCAGCCGCCAGGCGCCGCCGTGCCCCTGCTCGTAGAGGGCGAACCCGCCGACGGTCCAGGCCGCCTCGTAGGCGGCGAGCTCGGTCTGCGCGGTGTCCATCGCCTCCTCGGAGATGCCGTGCGCGACCGTCACATGCGGGTGGTACGGGAATCCCAGCTCGCGGGCGAGCGGCCCGCCCTCCTCGCGGATCCGCTCCTGGAGCCAGCCGCAGGCCGAGACGCCCTCCACCACCTGCACGAAGACCACGGGCGACAGCGGTCTGAAGGTGCCGGTGCCGAAGAGCCGCATCGGGAACGGCCTGGCCGCCGCCGCGATGCCGGCGAGGTGGTCCTCGATCGCGGGGCGGTCGGCCTCGGCGACCTCGGTGGGCGGCAGCAGGGTGACATGGGTGGGGATGCCGGACGCGGCGGCATCCCCGAATCCCACGCGGCGTCGCTGGAGCCGGCTGCCGTGCGGCTCCGGCACCGCGATGGACACGCCAAGGGTGACGGTCCCCACCCATCCCACCTCCTGTCGGTGCTCTGTCAGGCTTGCGCGGCGGGCAGGAAGCCCACCTTCTCGTAGGCGTCCGCCAGCGTCGCCGCGGCGTGGGCCCTGGCCTTCTCGGCGCCCTCGGCCAGAATGCGGTCGAGCTCCGCCGGGTCGTCCAGGTACTCCTGGGTGCGGGCCCTGAAGGGCGCCACCCAGTGCGTGAAGACCTCGGCCAGCTCGGTCTTCAGCGGACCGTAGAGCTGGCCGGTGAACTTCTCCTCCAGCTCCGCGACCGAGATCCCGGTGAGCGCCGAGTAGATGGTCAGCAGGTTGCTCAGGCCCGGCTTGGTCTCGCGGTCGAAGCGGATCTCCGTGCCGGTGTCGGTGACCGCGCTGCGGAACTTCTTCGCCGACTTCGCCGGCTCGTCCATCAGCCACACGATGCCCTTGGGCGAGGACGCCGACTTGCTCATCTTGATCGCCGGGTCCTGGAGGTCGTAGATCTTGGCGGCCTCCTTCAGGATGTACGGCTCGGGCAGGGTGAACGTGGGTCCGTAGCGCGCGTTGAACCGCTCGCCGACGTCCCGGGTCAGCTCGATGTGCTGCCGCTGGTCCTCGCCGACCGGGACCCGGTGGGCGTTGTAGATCAGGATGTCGGCGGCCTGGAGCACCGGGTAGGTGAAGAGGCCGACCGTGGTGCCCTCGGTGCCCTGCTTGGCCGACTTGTCCTTGAACTGCGTCATCCTGGCGGCCTCGCCGAAGCCGGTGAGGCAGTTCATCACCCAGGCGAGCTGCGCGTGCTCGGGCACATGGCTCTGGACGAACAGCGTGCAGCGCGTCGGGTCGAGGCCCGTGCCCAGCAGCTGCGCGGCGGCCAGCCGCGTGGACGCCCTGAGCTCCTCCGGGTCCTGCGGAATGGTGATCGCGTGCAGGTCGACGACGGCGTAGAACGCGTCGTGCGTCTCCTGGAGCGCCACCCACTGCCGGACCGCACCCAGGTAGTTCCCCAGGTGGAACGAGCCCGCGGTGGGCTGGATCCCGGACAGCACGCGAAGACGTTGAGTGGCCATGGCCCCCATTGTCTCAGGTCCCCCGCGCGTGTCAGCAGCCTTTCCGGCCCCGCAGCGGAAGGCCGGTCACCGGGGGATAACCTGGCCGGGAAGCGGCCGTCACTGACTTCGGAAGGCACCACATGCCCCGCACCCCCGTCACCGTCACCGTCACCGGCGCGGCAGGCCAGATCGGCTACGCCCTGCTCTTCCGCATCGCCTCGGGCCAGCTCCTGGGACCGGACACCCCGGTCGCCCTGAAGCTGCTGGAGATCACCCCCGCCCTGTCCGCTGCCGAGGGCACCGCGATGGAGCTGGACGACTGCGCGTTCCCGCTGCTCACGGGCGTCGACATCACCGACGACCCGAACGTGGCGTTCGACGGCACCAATGTCGCGCTGCTCGTCGGCGCCCGCCCCCGCACCAAGGGCATGGAGCGCGGCGACCTGCTGGAGGCCAACGGCGGCATCTTCAAGCCGCAGGGCGCGGCCATCAACGACCACGCGGCCGACGACGTCAAGGTCCTCGTCGTGGGGAACCCGGCCAACACCAACGCGCTGATCGCCCGCGCCGCGGCGCCCGACGTGCCCGCCGAGCGGTTCACCGCCATGACGCGCCTGGACCACAACCGCGCGCTCTCGCAGCTCGCGAAGAAGACCGGCGCCCCGGTGGACCAGATCAGCCGCCTCACCATCTGGGGCAACCACTCGGCCACCCAGTACCCGGACATCTTCCACGCGGAGATCGCGGGGAAGAGCGCCACCGAGGCCATCGGCGACCAGGCGTGGCTGGCCGACACGTTCATCCCGACCGTCGCCAAGCGCGGGGGCGCCATCATCGAGGCCCGCGGCGCCTCCTCCGCCGCCTCCGCGGCCAACGCCGCCGTGGACCACGTGCACACCTGGGTCAACGGGACCCCCGACGGCGACTGGACCTCCATGGCCGTGCCGTCCGACGGCTCCTACGGCGTGCCCGAGGGGCTGATCTCGTCGTTCCCGGTCACCACCGCGGGCGGCTCGTACGCGATCGTGCGGGACCTGGACATCAACGACTTCTCGCGCACCCGCATCGACGCCTCCGTGCGGGAGCTCACCGAGGAGCGCGAAGCGGTACGCGGCCTGGGTCTCATCTGAAACACTGCGCACCATGCCCATACGTCATCCACTCCTCGCCGGGGCGTGCGCCCTGTGTCTGGCCGCGGTGAGCGCGTGCAGCCTGGCCGGCGGGGTGCTGGAGGACGAGGCCAGGGAGCCGGTGCTCATCGCCATGCCGGACTGGCCGGGCGGCCAGGCCAACGCGGCGGTCGCCGCGTATGTGCTGGAGGAGGAGCTCGGCTTCGAGGTCGAGCGGGTCGAGTCCGACCAGGAGAGCGCCTGGGACGCGCTGGGCGACGGCTCGATCCAGGCGATCCTGGAGGACTGGGGCGCCGTGCCCGACAAGGCCGAGCTCTATGTCGAGCGCAAGGAGTACGTGGTGGACGCCGGCGGGCTCGGGATCACCGGGCACGTCGGCTGGTACGTGCCGCGGGCCTTCGCCGAGGAGCATCCGCAGGCGCTCGACTGGCACCACCTGAACGAGTTCGCCGACCGGCTCGGCGGCCGGATCCTCCAGGGCGACCCGCAGTTCGCCACCCGCGACGAGGCCATCATCGAGGAGCTCGGCCTCGACCTGCGCACCGTGCCCGCGGGCAGCGAGGACGCGCTGGTCGAGGCGATACACCGGGCGGGCACGCGGGGCACGCCGCTGCTGACGTACTTCTGGGAGCCGCACTGGCTGGCCACCCAGGTCGACCTGGCCGAGGTCGAGCTGCCCGGGTACTACCCGCGGATAGAGCTGCGGAAGTACCTGAACGCGGAGTTCGCCGCGGACGGCGGCGAGGCGGCCGCGTTCCTGAGGAACTTCTCCTGGACCGAGCAGGACCAGAACGCGGTCGCCGAGCTCATCGCCCACGAGGGGCTCACTCCGTCCGCGGCGGCCGAACGCTGGGTGACCGAGCACCCGGACGCCGTGGACGCCTGGCTCGCGGGCTGAGCCCCGCCCCGCCGGGTCGGCCCCGCCGGGTCAGCCCGTCGCGTCAGCCCGCCGAGAACCGCAACAGGTCCTTGAGCACCGGGAGTTCGAGCCAGGGGTCGGGCTCGGCCATCAGCGTCAGCAGCACGATGGCGGCGCCGAGGACCCCGTAGGTCGCCACGTCGGTGAACCGGGACCGCACCGCCAGCATGCCCACGGACGGCAGCCAGCCGCGCAGCACCGCGCCGGCCAGCAGCCCGCCGCCCAGCACCAGCAGCCCGATGCGGAAGTCGGCCAGGGTGATCAGCAGCCCGACCAGAACGGTGCCGAGCACCGCCATCAGCGGCCACTGGCGTATCGGGGCCGGGGCGTCACCGCCCGCGAGGCGCTGGCCTCCCTCGGGCCTCGCGGTGCCGCGCGTCGGGTACTTGTCGCTCACCCGCCGCCGCCTGCGCCACGTCGCGCCGTTCGCTCCCATGGGACGCAAGCTCCCTTCACCCGCCGACCGGGCGCTCGGCGGCCTCGGCGGCCTCGGCGGCCTGGACCACGTTCTGGAGGAGCATGGCGCGGGTCATCGGGCCGACGCCGCCCGGGTTCGGCGAGATCCACCCCGCGACCTCGCGGACGCCGGGGTGCACGTCGCCGACGATCTTGCCGTTCTCGTCACGGCTGACGCCCACGTCGAGAACGGCCGCGCCCGGCTTGACGTCCTCGGGCTTGACCAGATGCGGAACGCCCGCCGCGGCCACCACGATGTCGGCCTGGCGCAGCAGGGCGGGCATGTCCCTGGTGCCGGTGTGGACCTGGGTGACGGTGGCGTTCTCGCTGCGGCGGGTGAGCAGCAGCGGGATCGAGCGGCCCACGGTGATGCCCCGGCCGATCACGACGACATGGGCCCCGTCGATCGCGACGCCGTGGCGGCGCAGGAGCTCGATGATGCCGTTCGGCGTGCAGGGCAGCGGCGCGGTCTCGTTCAGCACGAGCCTGCCGAGGTTGGTGGGGTGGAGGCCGTCCGCGTCCTTGGCCGGGTCGATCAGCTCCAGGACCCGGTTGGCGTCGATGCCGCGGGGCAGCGGCAGCTGGACCAGGTAACCGGTGCAGCCCGGGTCCGCGTTGAGGTCCCTGACGACCGCCTCGATCTCCTCCTGCGTCGCGGTCGCGGGCAGCTCGCGCTGGATGGAGGCGATCCCGACGGCGGCGCAGTCGCGGTGCTTG
The DNA here is from genome assembly GCF_001083795.1 of Streptomyces sp. SBT349. GTDB lineage: Bacteria > Actinomycetota > Actinomycetes > Streptomycetales > Streptomycetaceae > Streptomyces. Next base: position 564 of record NZ_LAVK01000331.1, on the reverse strand, counting down.
CCCGCCACGTACTTCTGGCTGCCGACGTCGTCACCGACGAGCAGCGTGCCGAGGCCGGGGCTGACGCCGCGCGCCCTGAGGGCGGCGACCCGGGCGGTGAGATCGGTTTTGATCGCGGCGGCGGTGGCCTTGCCATCGAGAATTCTCGCGCTCATGCCCCCATCCTCGCGGATGGGTGGCCCCGGCGACGAATCCGGTCCCCCGCGATGTTGCAGGTTCGCCACAGTCCCCGGTCGCAGGTGGACAGCCACGATCCCGCGGCGATCAAATGACGGGCCGGGCCGAATCGGTGGGGGGGCACGGCGTGGGCGCCCTGGGGCGCCCCGGCCGTCGCACGCGCCCTTGCTCGCGCGTTCACGCTGACGGGCACGGGCCGGGTGGCCGTTCCCCGGCGTCATGGTCGAACTTCGCATGAGGAGCCCACGGACGTGAGCAACTACCAGACCCCTCCCGGCCAGCCACCGCAGGGTGGGCAGCCCGGACCCTACCCGCAGCAGGCGGGGGCGCCGGGGCCCTACCCCGGGGCCGGGCCCCCGCCTGCTGCGGGTAGGGTCCGGGCTGCCC
>NZ_LAVK01000330.1 GCF_001083795.1 Streptomyces sp. SBT349 | reverse complement strand
GGATCAGGCGGGCTGGGCGCCGGGGCGTCCGGGCTCGACGGTGAAGGCGGCGGCCGTCTCGACGGGGGCGCCGGGGACGGTGACATAGGGCACGACCCGGTAGTCGGCGCGCAGTTCGTCCGAGGTCAGGCGGAGCACGGTGTAGCCGCGCTGCGCGTTGTGCCACCTGAGGTGCGGGTTGACGCCCGGGGCCATCCAGTCGTACCCGACCTGGTCCATCGCCGCGCCGTCCCGGCCGGAGCTGATGGAGGTCCCGGCGAACTCGGTGGCCACCACCGGGGACGCCTCGTCGGCGAAGTCGAGCCTCAGGTCGGCGACGACGCTGCGGTGGATGTCGCCGGTGAGGACCACGGGGTTGGCGGCGCCGCGCTCGTACAGGCCGGTCAGCAGCCGGTCGCGGGCGGCCGTGTAGCCGTCCCACATGTCGAGGCCCGAGGCGAGGACCGCCGGGTCGGGGTCCTGATCGACCTGGGCGACGAGGGTCTGGTTGGCGAGAACGTTCCAGGTGGCGCCCGAGCGCGCCGCGCCGTCGAGCAGCCACGCCTCCTGCTCCGCGCCGAGCATCGTGCGGGCCGGGTCGCTGCGTTCCACGTCGCAGCCCGGCTTCGTTCCGTCGCCGCAGACCTGGTCGTCGCGGTAGGAGCGGCTGTCCAGGACGTGCAGGTCGAGGACGCCGCCGAAGCCGAGGCGCCGGTACATGCGCACGTCGGCGCCGTCGGGCCGCTGCGGCAGGCGCAGCGGCAGGTGCTCGTAGTACGCCTGGAACGCGACGGCCTTGCGGGCGCGGAACGCCTCGGGGTCGGCGTCCGGGAAGCCGTCGGAGTCCCACTGGGCCACGTCCGCGGCCCAGTTGTTCTCGACCTCGTGGTCGTCCCAGGTGAGGATCCAGGGGAACGCCCGGTGGGCGGCCTGGAGATCGGCGTCGAGCCGGGTGAGCGCGTGCCGGTTGCGGTACTCGGACAGGGTGTAGGTCTCGCGCTGGAAGGAGGCGTCGAGTTCGAGGCAGCGCACCCCGGCGGTGGGCCCGACGCCCGACTCGTAGAGGTAGTCGCCGAGGTGGACGACGAAGTCGAGGTCCTCCGCCGCCATATGCCGGTAGGCGGTGTAGAAGCCGTCGTACCAGCACTGGCAGGAGGCGAAGGCGAACGAGACGGCGGCCGGGTCCGTGGCCGGTCCCGTGATCGCGGCGAGGGGGTCGGGGGCGGTGCGGGTGCGGCCGACGGGGCTGAGCTCGCGCCCGGAGCGGAACCGGTACCAGTACCCGCGGCCGGGGGCGAGCCCGTCGACCTCGACGTGGACGGAGTGGCCGAGTTCGGGGACGGCCGCCACCTCCCCGGCCCGCACGACGCGGCCGAACCTCTCGTCCTCGGCGACCTGCCACTCGACGGTGACCGACCGCTCGGGCATGCCGCCGCGGCCGTCGAGGGCCAGCGGTTCTGGGGCCAGGCGCGTCCACAGGACGACGCCGGTGGGCAGGGGGTCGCCCGAGGCGACGCCCAGGCGGAAGGGGTCGCCGGAGAAACGGGGGGTGGCCCAGGCGGTGCCGGAGCTGAAGCCGGCGGCGTGGAGGCCGAGGGCGGCGGCCCCGGCCCCCACCCCGGCGCTGCCCAGGAGGCGTCGTCTGCTGAGATTCATCGAGGACCTGCCCGTCTGTACACGGTGGATGACGGGCCGCCACGATCGCGGGGGGCGGTGACATTCAGGTGGAGGCTCGCCCTACGTCTCACCACCTTTCGAGGAACGCGGCGACGGGGAGGTCTGCTTGTCATACGGATCGTTACGCCGCGCCGAACGCGCCGTGGAGGCGGGGTGGGAACGGCCCCGCCGGGCTCGGCCGCCGGTGTCGAGGGCGGCCGGGGAGTTGACGGTGCCCCGCTGCGGCGGCCGGGCCGGGGCGAGTTGGCGGGGGTCCGCCGCGTTCGGCGGCCGTCGGCGAGGCGCGGTTGCCCCCGCCGGACACGGCCGGAAACCGGGGGGCAGCCGGGACCCGGGGCCGCCGAACTAGGGTGCGTCCCGCGCGTTCTCGTCCGCGGTCAGCCGTTCCTCCAGCTCGTCGGTGACCAGGCCCTCCCGGTGGACGGCGCCGGTGCGGTAGGCGGTGCGGCCGACGATCTGGCCGACCACCGGCACGGTGGCGATCTGGAACAGGGCGACCAGCACCAGCGTCACCGCGTATCCCACCCTGACCTGGAGGGCGGTGCCCACGAGCACCAGCAGCACCCCGAGGGTCTGGGCCTTGGCCGCCGCGTGCAGGCGGCAGATCGGGTCGGGGAAGCGGAGCAGGCCGACGGCGGTCAGCACGCAGAACACGGCGCCGGTCAGCAGGCAGACGGCCGAGACGGTGTCGAGCAGGATCCTCACCGCATGTCCTCCCGCTCCTCGACCAGGTGCGCCGCGGTGACCGAGCCGATGAAGCCGAGCAGCGTGAGCACCAGCAGCAGCGGAACGGAGGACCCGGTGTCGCGGCGGGCGATGCCGACGGCGACGGCGGCCACGATCAGGGTCACCAGCACGTCCAGCGCCACGATGCGGTCCAGCACGCCGGGGCCGATCAGCAGGCGCACCACCGTCAGCAGGGCGGAGACGGAGACCAGGACGAAGGTGACGAGGTAGATGGCGTTCACGGGCGCTCCTCCGGGGGGTCGCGGCGGTCCTCGGGCCGGTCGGCGCGGTGGTTCTCGCTGTCCCTGATCGCCAGGGCCGCGGCGCGCTCCGCCTTCCCGACGGCGCGGCGGTGGGCCTCGGCCTGCGCGGGCCCGGCCACCGGCAGCACGTGGACGTAGAGCAGGCGCCGGTCCCGGTCCAGCTCCAGGACCAGGCTGCCGGGGGTCATGGTGGTGAGGTAGGCGATGACGGCGATCAACAGGTCGCTGTCCTCGGCGAGTCGGACCTCGATCACCGCCGAGGGGGCGCGCGGCCCGTGGCGGACGGCGGCCCAGCCGACGGCGACGGCGGAGACGACGAGGTCGACCAGGAGGTGGCCCGCCAGCCCGAGCAGCCGCAGCGGCCGGACCGCCACGCGGTTGCGGACGGGCGGCATCCAGAACGTGCCCAGCACGCCCGCGGCGATCAGCAGGCCGCCCAGGACGACGGTGCCCCCGGCCGAGCCCCAGAGCATGATCCACAGCAGCCAGAGCCACAGCAGCGCGATCAGACGGCGGTTCCAGGGACGGCGGTTCCCGGGGCGGCGCGTCATCGGGGCTCCTCGGCGAAGACGGCGTCGCGGTAGTCGCCGGGACGGGACAGGTCGTCGGCGGCGCGCTCGGTGAGGGCGACCAGGGGGCCCGCGCAGGCGGCCATGGCCAGGCCGACGGCGACCATGCCCGCGGTCGTTCCCACGGTGAGGGTCCTGCCGCCGGTGGTCTCCGCAGCGGCGATCAGGGAGACGGAGATCACGCGCCACACGCGGACCATGGCGTAGAGGGTGAGCAGGCTGGTGACCAGCGCGGTGGCGGCCAGGGTGTAGGCGATGGCGCCGCCGTCCAGGACGGCGGCGCGCAGCAGGGCGAGCTTGGCGATGAAGCCGGAGAACGGCGGCAGCCCGGCCAGGCTCAGCGCGGGCACCAGGAAGAGCGCCCCCGCCAGCAGCCGCGCGCCCCCGCCCCGGGGGGCGGTCCCGGGGGTCGGCTTGATCCGGTGCAGCGCGGCCGTGCCGGTGCGGCTCTCGACCAGCGCGGTGACCAGGAACAGCGATGCCTGGACGACGATGTGGTGGATGATGTACAGGATCGCGCCGGTGAACCCGGCCAGGTCGAACAGCGAGAGCCCGAACAGCATGAACCCGATGTGGCTCACCAGCGTGAACGACAGCAGCCGGTTGATGTCGTCCTGCGCGATCGCGCCGAGGATGCCGACCAGCATGGTGAGGATCGCGGCGCAGCCGATCAGCCACCAGGTGCCCTCGCGCGGGAAGAGCAGCGACTGGGTGCGGATCATCGCGTAGACGCCGACCTTGGTGAGCAGCGCGGCGAAGACGGCGGTGATGGGCGCGGGGGCGGTCGGGTAGCTGTCGGGCAGCCAGAAGTGCAGCGGCACCACGGCCGCCTTGATGCCGAAGACGACCAGGAGGAACGCGGCCAGCGCGGAGCGGACGCCGTCGGAGAGGCCCCCGGTGCGCTCGGCGAGTTCGGCGAGGTTGACGGTGCCGGTGGCCGCGTAGACCAGGCCGACGGCGGTGAGGAAGAGCAGCGAGGAGGTGAGGCTGGTCATGGTGTACGTCATCCCGGCCACGACCCGCCCCTCCCCGGCGTTGAGCGTGATCAGCACGTAGGACGAGGCGAGCATGACCTCGAAGGCGACGAACAGGTTGAACAGGTCGCCGGTGAGGAACGCCAGGCCGACGCCGCCGACCAGCAGCAGATAGGCGGGGTGGAACGGCGTGACCGTCCTGGCCGGGCGGTCGGTGGTGCCCTGGCCGAGGGCGAACAGGAGCACGGCGAGCGCCACCAGCACGGCGACGGTCAGCAGCAGCGCGGACAGCAGGTCGGCCACCAGGGCGATGCCGAGGCCCGGCGCCCAGCCGCCGACGGCGACCACGGCGGTGCCGTCGCGGTCCACGATGATCAGCAGGGCGACGGCGTCGGCGAGGACCGCGGTGAGCACGACCACGGTCAGGACGCGCTGGGCGGCCGAGGTGCGGGCGAGGGCGAGGGAGACGGCCGCGGCGAGGAGCGGCAGCAGCACGGGGCCGATCATGAGCAGGGTCATCGGGCCCGCCCCTCCCCGTCGGCGGCCTCGTCGTCGCTGTCCACGTCGTCGATGTCGTCGACGTCGTCCACGTCCTCGGTGTCGTCGGCGCCACCGGCGTACGCGTGCCCGCCCGCACCCGGGGGCATCGCGGCGGGCTCGGCGTCGTCGCGCTCCCCGACGGTCCCCAGGCGGCGGTCCTCCAGGTCGTCGCGGACCTCGTCGTGCCCGGACAGCCGCCAGGAGCGGTAGGCGAGGGAGAGCAGGAAGGTGGTGACGCCGAAGGTGATGACGATGGCGGTCAGGGCCATGGCCTGCGGCAGCGGGTCGCCGTGGCCTCCGGCCGCGAGCAGCAGCAGGTTGGTGCCGTGGCCCAGGATGATGAAGCCGAGGAGAACGCGGGTGAGGGACCGTTGCAGCATCAGGTTGACGCCGGTGGCGAACAGGCCGCCGACGGTGACGGCCATGGTCCAGTCGAGGGCGGTCGTGTTCACCGGGCGCTCACCTGCTCTCGGCGACGGTCGGCCCCGCGGCGGCGATCAGCTTGAGGATCACGCCCACGACCAGCAGGTAGACGCCGATGTCGAGGACGAGGCTGGTGCTGCCGTGCACCGCGCCGAGCAGCGGCGCGTGGAACTCCCAGACCGCGGCGGACAGGGGCTCTGCGCCGAACGCGAGGGACAGCAGCCCGGAACCCGCGGCGACGACCAGCCCTCCGCCCGCCACGAACCCGGGGTCGACGGGGGCGGCCAGGCCGAGGTCGGCGCGTCCGCCGACGAGGTAGCGCAGCACGAACGCGAGGCCCGCGGTCAGCCCGCCCGCGAAGCCGCCGCCCGGCCGGTAGTGGCCGGAGAAGAGCAGGAAGAGCGACAGGACGACGATGGAGGTGAAGAGGGTGCGGGCCAGGATCTCCAGCAGCAGGGACCGCTCGGTGCCGGGGCGTTCGCCGACGCCCGGCAGCCAGCGCTGGCGCGGCCGGTCCCAGTGGGCGGCCGGGGAGCGTTCGGCGATCCCCGCCTCGCGCCTCGGCCCCGGGGGCTCGTCGGGGCCGATGACGGGGGCGGACTGTCCTGGCTCGGCGCCCTCGCCTCCCCAGATGCGGACGAGGCTGACCACGCCGATGGTGGTGACCAGCAGGACGGAGATCTCGCCGACGGTGTCCAGGGCGCGGAAGTCCACGATGATCGCGTTGACGGCGTTGCTGCTGGCGGTCTCCGCGAGGTGGGCGAGGAAGTCGGGAGCCGTGGATCCCTGACGCCTGTCGTTGGTCGTGACCAGCGCGAACACCGCGACCACCGCGCCGATCGCGAGCGCGACGGCGCCACGCAGCCAGCGGGCCAGCGCGGTGGGCCGCTCCGGGGTGAACCGGGGCGGCAGCTGGCGCAGCAGCAGCACCATGACGACGAGGGTCAGCGACTCCACGAGGAACTGGGTGAGCGCCAGGTCCGGCGCCCCCTGCACGACGAACAGGCCCGCGACGCCGTAGCCGACGGCCCCGGTGAGCAGGACCGCGGCGAGCCGCTGCCTGCTCAGGGTGGCGCCCACGGCGGCGGCCAGGGCGATCAGGGCGGGCGGCGCCTCCGCGGCGGTGCGCCACCAGCGGACCTCGCCGATGGGCGAGGCCCCGGCCAGCAGGGCGCCCGCGGTCAGCAGCATGACGGTGGCGAGCACCACCGTGAGGTAGGCGGGCAGGGAGCCGATCTGGGTGAACCGGGTGAAGCGCACGGAGAATTCGCCCAGGCCCCTGATGGTGTGCCGGTAGCCGATCTGCGCGTCGGGCAGCCGTGGCAGGGAGCGGTGCAACGGGCCGAGCCGCCGGCCGAGGGCGAGCAGCGCGCCGCCGGCGACGAGGGTGGCCCAGGCCAGCAGCGTCGCGGCGGTGTACCCGTGCCACAGCGACAGGTGGTAGGCGCCTCCGCCGCCCCCCGGGTAGGCGTGGGCGTAGGGGGTGGTCAGCGCGTCGGCGCCGCCCGCCCAGACGCCGGTGAGCAGGCCGAGCGCGGCGGGCACCGCGGGGGGCGCGAGCAGCCGCAGCGGGGAGCGGATCCGGGGCACCCGGCCCTCCTGGGTGGCGAGTTGCTCACCCACCGGCTTGACGGCGAACGCGCCCCACAGATAGCGGCCGGTGAAGGCGACGGTGAGGATGGAGCCGGTCAGCACCCCGGCCAGCGCCCAGCCCTCGCCCGGCACGTTCCCGGAGAGGAACGCCTCGTAGTGGGCGTCCTCGGCCAGGTAGCCGAGCAGCGGCGGCAGCTTGGCCATGGAGGCGGCGGCGAGGACGGCGACCGCGCAGGTCGCGGGGAGGCGCGCGCCGAGCCCGGAGAGGCGGCGCAGGTCGCGCGTTCCCGCGGTGCGTTCGATCACGCCGGTGACCAGGAAGAGGCTGGACTTGAACAGGGCGTGGGCCAGCAGCATGGTGATCCCGGCCAGGGCGGCGGTGCGGGTGCCCGCGCCGAGCAGGGCGGTGAGCAGGCCGAGTTCGCTGACGGTGCCGTAGGCGAGGAGGCGCTTGAGGTCGGTCTCGCGCAGCGCGCGCCAGGCGGCCAGGACCATGGTGACGGTGCCGAAGGTCAGGACCAGCGGGCGCCAGGGCGGCACCTCGGCGAAGCCGGGCGCCAGCCGCCCCACCAGGTAGACGCCCGCCTTGACCATGGCGGCGGCGTGGAGGAACGCGCTGACCGGCGTCGGCGCGACCATCGCGGCGGGCAGCCAGGAGTGGAAGGGCACCTGCGCGGACTTGGTGAACGCGCCCAGCAGGATCAGCACCAGCGCGACGGAGACGGCCCCGCCGCGCGGCGGGTCGGCCAGCACCGCGGAGAGCCGGTAGGTGCCCGCCTCATGACCGAGGACCACCAGGCCGAGCAGCATGGCGAGGCCGCCGAGGACGGTGGTCAGCAGGGCCTGCTCGGCGGCCTTGCGCCGCTTGGGGTCGCTCTTGGGCCCGGCGATCAGCAGGAAGGAGACGATGGTCGTCAGCTCCCAGAAGACGTAGACCAGGAGCAGGTTGTCGGCGAGGACGAGGCCGAGCATCGCCCCGGCGAACGCGGTCAGCAGCGCGGCCTCGCGGCCCGCGTGCCGCCTGCCGTAGTAGGAGGCGGAGTAGGCGAGGACGAGGACGCAGACGCCCGAGACGATCAGCACCATCACCAGGGCCAGCGGGTCGAGCCGCAGGTCCAGGCGGAGCCCGAGCGTGGGGGCCCAGGAGAGGGTGGCGTCCACCGGGTGGCCGTCCAGGACGCGGGGGGCGCGGACGATCGCCCAGGCCAGCGTGGCGAGGGAGGGGAGCGCGGCGACGGCCCACACCGTGCGGCCGAGGCGGGGGGCGAGCGGCGGGAGCAGCGCGGCACCCACGAGGTGGAGGGCCACCAGCACCAGCACGCGGTCGCTCCTTCGCGTCGTCCTCTGCTTCGTTCACCTCGTCGTCCACCGCGACCTCGGCCACCCGCGGGTTCCCTGTGCCGGTGAGATGTAACAGACCCGGCGCGCTGAACGGGTGTCAGCGCGCCGGGGAGGGCGGGACAGTGGGGCCGGTGGAGCGA
>NZ_LAVK01000032.1 GCF_001083795.1 Streptomyces sp. SBT349 | reverse complement strand
GGCCCCGCAGGCCCCGCCCCCGCAGACGGAGCCCGAGCAGACGGGTGCCCCGCCGCCGCAGCGCCGACCGCAGCAGCCCGCGGTCGCGCCGCCTCCGCAGCGGCCCGGCGGGTTCGACTTCTTCGGCACCGGCACCGGACCCGGCACCGGACCCGGCACCGGACCCGGCTCCCGTCCTGGCAAGCCGAAGGGGACGCGGAAGGCTAGCGGGCGAGGATGAGGCTCATCGCCTCGGCGCGTGTGGCGGCGTCCCTGAGCTGGCCGCGCACCGCCGAGGTGGTGGTCTTGGCACCGGGCTTGCGGACCCCGCGCATGGACATGCACAGGTGCTCGCACTCCACGACGACGATCACGCCCCGGGGCTCCAGGATCCGCATCAGCGAGTCGGCGATCTGAGTGGTCAGCCGCTCCTGCACCTGGGGCCGCCGGGCGAACACGTCCACCAGGCGCGCCAGCTTGGACAGCCCGGTGATCTTCCCGCTGGACGACGGGATGTACCCGACGTGGGCATGCCCCACGAACGGCACCAGGTGGTGCTCGCAGGACGACAGCACCTCGATGTCCTTGACCAGCACCATCTCGTCGTGGCCCAGGTCGAACGTGGTGGTCAGCACGTCCTCCGGGCGCTGCCACAGGCCGGCGAAGATCTCGCGGTAGGCCCGTGCCACCCGCGCCGGGGTGTCGCGCAGCCCCTCGCGCTCCGGGTCCTCACCCACCGCGATCAGCAGCTCGCGTATCGCATTCTCGGCGCGCTTCTCGTCGAACTCGCCGATCGGGCCGTGGCCGGACTCATCGCCCGTCAGCGTCACCGGGTCGGTCATGTGCTCCTCGTTCCCTTGTCGCCGGGCGCTCCCCGTCCCTCACGCACGGCCGCGCCCCTCACGATAGAACGTGAGAGGCGCGGCTGGGCATTCCGGGCGGGTCAGTCGTCGGTGCGCTCCTCGGGCACCGGCTCCAGCGGAGGCTTGCCCTTGTCCAGACTCCCGTTCGCCAGGTTGATCTCCTTGGTGGGGAACGTCACCGGCGGCCGGGTCGACGGCGTGCGCCGTGTGGAGCCGGTCCACGCCGGGCGCGGGGGGCGCTTGATGACCGGGGTGAAGACCTCGGCCAGCTCCTCCTTGTTCAGCGTCTCCCGCTCCAGGAGGGCGAGCACGAGGTTGTCCAGCACATCGCGGTTCTCCACCAGGATCTCCCAGGCTTCGTTGTGCGCGCCCTCGATGAGCTTCTTGACCTCCTCGTCCACCAGCCCGGCGACCTCCTCGGAGTAGTCGCGCTGATGGCCCATGTCCTTGCCGAGGAACGGCTCCGAGTTATCCTGGCCGAACTTGATGGCGCCCAGGCGCTCGGTCATGCCGTACTGCGTCACCATGGCCCGCGCGGTGGTCGTCGCCTTCTCGATGTCGTCGCCCGCGCCGGTGGTCGGGTCGTGGAAGACCAGCTCCTCCGCCGCGCGACCGCCCATCATGTAGGCGAGCCGGTCGAGCATCTCGTTCCGCGTGGTGGAGTACTTGTCCTCCTCCGGCAGCACCATGGTGTAACCGAGCGCGCGGCCCCGGGAGAGGATCGTCACCTTGTGCACGGGGTCGCTGTTGGGCGACGCCGCCGCGACGAGGGCGTGCCCGCCCTCGTGGTACGCGGTGATCATCTTCTCCTTCTGGCTCATGATCCGCGTGCGCTTCTGCGGACCCGCCACCACCCGGTCGATCGCCTCGTCGAGGAACTGGTTGTCGATCATCGTCGCGTTCCCGCGGGCGGCCAGCAGCGCCGCCTCGTTGAGCACGTTGTTCAGATCGGCACCCGTGAAGCCGGGGGTGCGCCGGGCGACGGCCGAGAGGTCGACGTCCGGGGCGACCGGCTTGCCGCGCTGGTGGACCTTGAGGATCTCCAGGCGGCCCTGCATGTCGGGCCGGTCCACGGCGATCTGCCGGTCGAACCGGCCGGGACGCAGCAGCGCCGGGTCGAGGATGTCGGGCCGGTTCGTCGCGGCGATCAGGATCACGCCGCCCTTGACGTCGAATCCGTCCATCTCGACCAGCAGTTGGTTGAGCGTCTGCTCCCGCTCGTCGTGCCCGCCGCCCATGCCGGCGCCGCGGTGGCGGCCGACCGCGTCGATCTCGTCCACGAAGACGATCGCGGGCGCGTTCGCCTTGGCCTGCTCGAACAGGTCGCGGACCCGGGAGGCGCCGACGCCGACGAACATCTCGACGAAGTCGGAACCGGAGATCGAGTAGAACGGCACGCCCGCCTCGCCCGCGACGGCGCGGGCCAGCAGCGTCTTGCCGGTGCCGGGCGGGCCGTAAAGCAGCACGCCCTTGGGGATGGTGGCGCCGACGGCCTGGAACTTCGCGGGCTCCTGAAGGAACTCCTTGATCTCCTGAAGCTCCTCCACGGCCTCGTCCGAACCGGCCACGTCGGCGAACGTGGTCTTGGGGGTGTCCTTGGTGATGAGCTTGGCCTTGGACTTCCCGAAGTTCATCACCCGGGAGCCGCCGCCCTGCATCTGGTTCATCAGGAAGAGGAACACGACGATGATCAGGAGGAACGGCAGGATCGACAGGAGCATCCCGACGAACGGGTTCTGCGACTTGGGCGAAACGGTGTAGCCGTCGGGAATCTGGCCGTCCTGGAACTTGGACTGGAGGTCCCGCGCCAGGTCTTCACCCTGGCCGTCGATGTAGTTGGCCTGGACCTTGTCGCTGCCCTCGATCTCCTGACCGTTCTTGAGCTCGATCCTGACCGTCTGCTCGTCACCTGTGGTGAGCTCGGCCGACCTCACCTGGTTCTGACTGATTGCCTGGACGACCTCGCCGGTGTCCACCTTCTTGAAGCCCTCGGACGAGCTGAACACCTGCATCAGCAGAATCACGGCGAGGACGGCCAGCACGATCCACATCACTGGCCCACGGAAATAACGCTTCACGTCTATCCATACGGGGCGGCGCGGCCCCGTCCCTCCTGCCACGTTAGAGGCACAGCCCCCGGATGGGATCCGCTGTGCGCGCGGTGTCGGCCGATGTGCGCCCGGCCTTGTCTCAGCTGACCTACCGCGACGGTACCCCAGCACTGCCGCCCAGCGCTGCTGGGCATGGGGAGCCTTCGCCTTCCCCAACTAAACGGTAGGGCATCGTCCGGTGTTCCCGGTTATCCGCTGTAGACGTGGGGAGCGAGCGTGCCGACGAACGGCAGATTGCGGTACTTCTCCGCGTAGTCGAGTCCGTAGCCGACCACGAACTCGTTGGGAATGTCGAAGCCGACCCACTCGACCTGGATGTCGACCTTGGCCGCGTCCGGCTTGCGCAGGAGCGTGCAGATCCGCAGCGAGGCGGGCTCGCGGGAGCCGAGATTCGACAGGAGCCAGGAGAGGGTGAGCCCCGAGTCGATGATGTCCTCGACGATCAGCACGTGCCGGCCCTGGATGTCGGTGTCCAGGTCCTTGAGGATGCGGACGACGCCCGAGGACTGGGTGCCGGCGCCGTAGGAGGACACCGCCATCCAGTCCATGGTGACCCGGGACGACAGGGCACGGGCGAGGTCGGCCATCACCATCACCGCCCCCTTGAGGACCCCCACCAGAAGGAGGTCCTTCCCCGCGTACTCCGCGTCGATCTTCGCGGCCAGCTCCGTGAGCTTGGCGTCGATCTCTTCCTTGCTGATGAGCACCGACTCGAGGTCGGCTCCCAGGTCCCTGTCCTGCACCCGTGCCACTGCTCTCTACTGGCCCTACGCGTCCCGGCCTACTGGCTGGCCTGTTGGAGCACCAGTCTGCCACCCTGCCTTCTCGCCTCGACCCGGCCCGGCAGATTGAGCGGACGCTGCCCGCGCCAGGCGGTGATGAGGCGGTCGGTCTCCTCGATGTGGCGGGCGAAGAGCGAGCCCGCCGGGGCGCCGGCGGCGATGGCGGCGCGGCGCAGCACCCGGCGTCTGACGGCCGGGGGCAGGGGGCGCAGCGCCGCGATCTCCAGCGTCCCGTCGGGGCGGGTGGCCGCCCGCTGGGCCTCCAGCGCCCAGGCGTCGAGCGCGTCCGCGTCGTCCCGGGAGAGCTGGGCGGTGCGGGCCAGCGCCTCGACGACGCCGCGCCCGAGCGCCTTCTCCAGCACGGGCAGCGCCTCGTGCCTGACGCGGGAGCGGGTGAAGGAGGGATCGGCGTTGTGCGGGTCGTCCCAGACGGGCAGGGACTGGACGAGGCACGCCTTCCGCGTGGTCTGGCGGTCGACGGCGAGGAACGGGCGGCGGTAGTGGTGCGCCGCGTCGCCGCAGGCCGAGGGGCCCGGCGGCCCGGCCGGGCCCGAGGGGCCGCCGGAGACGGCCGCCATCCCGGAGAGCGAGCGGGTGCCCGAGCCGCGGGCGAGGCCGAGGAGAACGGTCTCGGCCTGGTCGTCCCTGGTGTGGCCGAGGAGGACGGCGGCGGCGCGGTACCGCTCGGCGGCGGCGTCGAGGGCGGCGTATCTGGCGGTGCGGGCGGCGGCCTCGGGGCCGCCGTCACGGCCGACGTCGACGGCGACGGTGTCCACGGGGTCGAGCCCGAGCGCGGTCAGCCGCTCGGCGACCTCGCGGGCCCTGGCCCCCGAGCCGGTCTGGAGGCCGTGGTCCACGGTGATGCCGCCGGCCCTGACGCCGAGCCGGGGGGCCTCGAACGCGAGCGCGGACGCGAGCGCCATGGAGTCGGCACCGCCCGAGCAGGCGGCGAGAACCAGGGGGGCCACCTCGGGACGGGCGTCGTGGAGGACTTCGTGCAGAGCGCGGCGGACCGCCAGGCGTATCGCAGCGACCGCGGGGTGGGGACCCATATCCGAATCACTTCTCTCTGGGAGCGAGGGGCTCTGAAGCGCTGTCACGCTGAGTGCGTAAATGGTGACAGAGGAGGTCTGTTACCCGAGCATCGCACGCCAGGCATGCCGCCACGGTCCCTCGTACGAGTGATTCCGGAACGATTTCGCAACCGGCGCCGCCGGAAGGGGTCCAGGGCTAGGCGGCGCCGGGTGACATACGGGCGACCCACTGCTCCGGGTGGGCGATCTCATCCTTGCTCGGGAGGGTGTTGGGCGAGGTCCACACCCGGTTGAAACCCTCCATGCCCGAGCTCTCGACGGCGGTGCGGACGAACCGCTCGCCGTCGCGGTACTGACGCAGCTTGGCGTCCATGCCCAGCAGGCGGCGCAGCGCGCGGTCCAGGCGCCCGGCACCGGTCTGCCTCCTGCGGGTGAACTTCTCCCTGATCTCCGCGACGGTGGGCACCACGTCGGGACCGACGCCGTCCATCACATAGTCGGCGTGCCCTTCGAGCAGCGACATCACGGCGGTGAGGCGGTCGAGGATCTCCCGCTGCCGCGGGGTCTGCACGAGGTCGACGATGCCGAGGCCGCCGCCGCCCGGGGCCTGGCCGGGCTCGTCCGCGACGCCGTCGCCCGTCCCGTTCCCCGCCTCGCTCCTCGGCTCCTCGCCGCCGCGCTGGCCGGTGAGCGACTGGAACGCCTGCCTGACCCGTTCGACCAGGGTGGCCGGGTCCACGTCGGCCTCGCCGAGGAACGCCTGGATCTCGCTCTCCAGATGGTCCCTCAGCCACGGGACGGCGGTGAACTGGGTGCGGTGGGTCTCCTCGTGCAGGCAGACCCAGAGCCTGAAGTCGTGGGGGTCGACCTGGAGTTCGCGCTCGACGTGGACGATGTTCGGCGCGACGAGCAGCAGCCGGCCGGCGCCGGGACCCTCGCCGCCGGGCAACTGCGGGGTGGCGGGGGCGAACGTCTCGTACTGGCCCAGCACGCGCGAGGACAGGAACGACAGCAGCATGCCGACCTCGACGCCGGTGACCTTGGAGCCCACCATCGTCAGGGCGGAGCCGCCGGGCATGCCGGAGCGGCGCTCGCGCATGCGGGTCATCAGGGGCTGGAGCACCTCGCGGAACCCGGCCACGTTCGCCCTGACCCAGCCGGGCCGGTCGACGACGAGCACCGGTGTGTCCACGGTGCCCGCGTCGAGGCCGGTGTAGGCGCGGACGTGCTCCTCCGCGGCGGCGGCGTGGCGCCGCAGCTCGGCGACGATCTCGCGCGCCTCGTCGCGGCTCACCTCAGGTCCCGGCCGCGTGATCCGGGTCGCGGTGGAGACCGCGAGGTTCCAGTCGACCAGGTCCGTTCCGCCGAAGCTCGTCATGCTGTCAACGGTACGTGGCCCGCGACGAAAGCGGATAGGGCACAGGGCACCGCGCGGGCGCCCTCGGCCGCCGGGGGCCGGGAACGCCACCGGGAACACGGCCGCGGCGGGCCCGCTAACGGCAGCGGCAGGTGGTGAGGGCGGCGGCGGCGGCGTCGAGGGCGGCCTCGGCGTCGGCCTCCGCCGCGGTGTCCGAGGCGAGGAACGCGAAGCCGAGGACGCGGCCGTCCCGGGTCACCGCGGTGCCGGCGAGGGTGTTGACGCCGGTCAGCGTCCCGGTCTTGGCGCGCACCACCCCGGCGCCCGCGCCCGCCGACTCGTCGTAGCGGCCCTCGAGCGTGCCGGTGAAGCCGGCCACCGGCAGGCCGGTCAGGGCGGCGCGGAGTTCGGGCCGCTCGGGGTCGGCCGCGGCGGCCAGGGCGTGGGTGAGGAGCGAGGCGGTGACGCGCCCGTCGCGGTCCAGGCCGCTGGCGTCGGCGATCCGGACGTTGCCCAGCGGCAGCCCGAGCTCCTCGAGCTGCCCGGTGACCGCGCGGCCGACGCCGCGGAAGTCGCCCTCCTCGCCGGCGGCGAGGGCGGTGGCGCGGGCGACGGCCTCGGCGAGGTCGTTGTCGCTGTGCGTCAGCATGCGTTCGACCAGCGAGGAGAGCGGGGCCGAGTGGTGGACGGCCAGCTCCTCGGCGCCCTCGGGCGCGGCCCCGCGGGTGTCGGCGGAGCCGGTGACGTCGATACCCGCGCCGCGCAGGTGCCGGGCGAACGCGTCGGCCGCGTCGGCGGCCGGCTCCTCGGAGCGGGGCGCGGGGCCGTGGGTGCTGTCGTCGGTGCGGCCGGCGTTGAGCTGGAGGGGCGTGATGGTGGCGATGTTGGTGTTGCCTGCCCCGATCGGGTGGTGCTGATCGCGGTAGAGGGAGGTGTCGTAGGCGATCCGGACGCGGCCGGTGTCCCGTTCACGCAGGGCCTCGGCGGTGCGTTGCGCCAGGCGGGCGAGGTCGTCGTCGGTGAGGGTCGTGTCGCCGCCGCCGACGAGGAAGACGCGTTCGCCCTCCGGGTCGAGGACCGCCCGGGTGGCCAGCCGGTGGTCGGGGCCCAGCGCGTTCAGGGCGGCGACGCCGATGACGATCTTGACGGTGGAGGCCGGGGCCCTGGGCGAGCGGGCGTCCTCCCGGTAGAGCACGTCGCCCGAGGAGAGGTCGATGACCGCTCCCGCCACCCCGCCGCCGAGCGCCGGGGCGTCCAGCAGTTCGGAGATCGCGCGCTCGACCGCGGCGGGGGTGCTCTCGGGGGCCCGCCCGTCCAGCGGGTCGAGAACGGGCGCGGCTGCCGGTACAGTGCTCGCGATGCGCTCCGTGTCCGACTCCTCACGGATCGCGTCCGCGACCGCGTGGTCGCGTTCCGCCGTGCGCTGGCCGGCGTCCCATGGCCCCGCCAGGGCTACCACCCCGGCGGCGAGGGCCAGCCCGACGACGGCCGCACCCACGGCCAGACGCCAGGTCGCCCGGTGCCGTCGTAGCAATTCCGCTGCCCTGCGCACTGCCGGACCAGCCCCTTTCGCATCAGGACACCTGCGTGAGGGACACTTAACCACCTGTCGCGTGCACAGATCGTTTAAGGAGTGTCCCCCGTGGAGTTCGACGTCACCATCGAGATCCCGAAGGGTTCCCGGAACAAGTACGAGGTGGATCACAAGACGGGACGGATTCGACTGGACCGTCACCTCTTCACCTCGACTGTCTACCCGGCGGACTACGGATTCGTGGACGGCACGCTGGGCGAGGACGGAGATCCGCTGGACGCGCTGGTGCTTCTGGACGAGCCGACGTTCCCCGGATGCCTCATCCAGTGCCGGGCGATCGGCATGTTCCGGATGCGGGACGAGGCGGGCGGCGACGACAAGCTGCTGTGCGTTCCGGCGTCCGACCCGCGCATGGAGCACCTGCGGGACATCCACCATGTGAGCGAGTTCGACCGCCTGGAGATCCAGCACTTCTTCGAGGTCTACAAGGACTTGGAGCCGGGCAAGTCGGTCGAGGGCGCCAACTGGGTGGGCCGCACCGAGGCCGAGGTGGAGATCGAGGCGTCCTTCAAGCGCGCGGCCGACGCGGGCGAGCACCACTGACCGGCCGCTGAACAGTCGGCCGGGGTCTCGCACCGTCCCGCCCCTCCCGTCCCGGACGGTGTGAGAGCCTGGCCGGAGAGCTCGACAGGCTCCTGGACGAGGCGCGTCGTACCCAGTCATGACAAGACGGCGCGAGGGAGCTGTGCGCGATGGCCTGGGTGGTCCTGATCGTGTCCGGGGTTCTGGAAGCCGTGTGGGCGACGGCGCTGAGCAAGTCCGAGGGATTCAGCCGGCCGACGCCGACCGTGGTGTTCGTGCTGGGGCTGGTCCTGAGCATGTCGGGGCTGGCCTATGCGCTGCGCACCCTGCCGGTGGGCACCGGCTATGCCGTGTGGGTCGGCATCGGCGCGGTGCTCACGGCCGCCTACGGGATGGCGTTCGACGGCGAGGCGGCCAGCCCGCTGCGGGTGCTGCTGCTCGCGGGGATCGTCGGCTGCGTCATCGGCCTCAAGCTCGCCCACTAGCGGATGGCGCGTGCGCGACCCACCGGCCGGGTCCCCTCGACGGCCCAGTCGCCAGTCGACGGCCCGGCGGTCAGAAGCCGCGCGTGCGCTTGGCGCCGCGGCGGCCGATGGGGGTGGTGAGGCCCGGGGTCTTGATGAACAGCCGGGCCGTCTCGCTCCCCAGGTTGACCCCGACGGCGATGGCGAGGGCGAGGGTGACGGCGCTCAGCAGGTTCTCCAGGCCGGTGTTGACGTTGCCCTGGGCGAAGCCGAGCAGGCCCAGGTAGACGGCGCTGCCGGGGAGCAACGGGCCGATGGCGGCGGTGACATAGGGCAGCGACGAGGTGAACCGGTAACGCGACTCGAGCTGCCCGAAGAGTCCGACCATGCCCGCGCCCACGGCCGTGGCCGCGAACGGCGAGAGCCCGGCCGTGTCGTGCATCGCTCCATAGACCAGCCAGGCGATGCCGCCGTTGAGGGTGGCGGGGATGACCGTGTTCCTCGCCTGCTGGAGCAGCACGCAGAACGTGAGGGACAGCAGCAGCGCCGCGCCGAGCTGGATGCCGGGTCTGACGGCGCGCTCGACCACGTCGGGGTCGAGCCTGACCCCCGAGGTCTCGCCGATGTAGAGCACGCCGAGGACGCCGCAGACGATGCCGACGCTGAGGTAGACGACTTCGAGGAGACGGGCCGAGGCGGTCAGGTAGTACCCGGTGAGCCCGTCCTGCACCCCGGCGACCAGGGCCCGCCCGGGGATCAGCGCGAACAGCCCGCCGGTGATCACGGCGGCGGCCTGGACCTCCTCACGGCCCGTGGTGTGGAGCGCGGCCCAGGTGACCCCCAGCGCCGCGGGCGGCATCGCCGCGGCGACGAAGTGGTAGAACTCCGGCAGGCCACGGCTGGCGGCGATCCAGGCCAGCCGGTCGCCGAGCATGGCGCCCAGCGCGGCCAGCAGGAACACCTGCCAGCCACCGCCGACCAGCGTGCTGGCCGCCCCGGCGAGGAGCCCCGAGGCCACGGTGAGCTGCCACTTGGTGAACGGGTGCCGGTTGCGCCGGATGGTGGCCAGCCGACCGTACGCCTCCTCCAGCGTGACCGTGCCGGAGGAGATGTCGTCGACCAGCTGGAACACCGCCGCCAGCCGGGTGTAGTCGGTGCCGCGGCGGCGCACCGTGCGGCTGAGGGAGACCGGCGCGTCCACCAGCGACGGCTGGTGGGTGACCGAGATCAGGGTGAAGGTGACCGTGGCCTCGCACCGGTCCAGGCCGTAGGCGTGGGTGACGCCGAACATGGCCGCCTCCACGTCCTCCGCTCCCTCACCACCGGCGAGGAGCAGCTCCCCGATCCTCAGCGTCAGGTCGAGCACGCGGGGAACGGGGTGGGCGGTCTCTTCCTCGCCCCGCACCGCCTTCTCCGGCGCGGGCCGCTCGGCGAGCGGGAGCCGCACCAAACTGCGCATGCGGTCCTGCCACGGAGCCGTCCTCGTCCATTCCAGTGCCGGGATGCCCTGCGCCGGGGTGAACTCGTTGTGCGGCTCGGGGCGCAGGGGAACCGTCAGCCCCCGGGGGACGGCGAACTCGGAGGTCGGGTGGTCGTCGGACGGGGGCAGCGCCAGCCCCTCGGGTACGACGAACCCGGAGGTGGTCTCCTGGTCCGTCGGCTCCTGACCGCCCGGCCGTATGCTCTCGCCGGCCACGTGTGATGCGCTCCTTGCTCGGAACCTTCAGGGTCCGCACCCGAATGGGCTACCCCTTCGCGAGCATAGGATGGTCCTCCTTTCAGCGAAAAAGAGGACCGGGCCCCGAGGACGTGACGCTCGTCACCGCTCGGTGCGGCGGGCCACATTGGCCAGGATCGCCTCCCTCATATAGGCGGACAGCCCGGGCCGCAGCTGGTCCGTGGTCCTCGCGTACCGATCGTCGGAAGCGAAGAGCTCGGCGATTCCCGCGTGCGTCTCGTAGGGACAGTCGTAGTAGTAGTCGCAGATCTGCTGCCGGTGCTCCTCGGCCAGGTCCATGGCGGTCGCCGAGTCGGCCGCGACCCCCGCGTCCAGGGCGGCGACCCAGCGCCGGTTCAGGTCGTCGGCCGCCGCCTTGATCCGCTCCCAGTCCTCCTTGGTGTAGGACGCGGCCCTGCGCTGCGACTCCCGGAACGCCTCGGTGTTCCCCCAGCGCCGCTCCGCCTCCTCCGCGTGGTCGTCGGGGTCGAAGTCCCCGAAGACCTCGAACTTCTCCTCCGGGGTGAGATTGATGCCCATCTTCCGTGCCTCCATGGCTCGTTGGACGGCCGCGGCCATGTCGCGCAGCTTCTCGATCCGGGCCGTCAGCAGGCCGTGCTGACGGCGCAGGTGCTCCTGGGGATCCGCGTCGGGGTCGTCCAGCAGCACCGTGATCTCCTCCAGCGGGAAGCCGAGCTCCCGGTAGAAGAGGATCTGCTGCAATCGGTCCAGGTCGGCGTCGCCGTACTTCCGGTGGCCCGCGTGCGTGCGCTCGCCGGGCTCCAGAAGCCCGATCTCGTCGTAGTGGTGCAACGTGCGCACCGTGACCCCGGCGAAGTCGGCGACCTGGCCGACCGAGTAGCTCACGTCCGTCTCCTTGTTCTCGGGTACGGCCTCACGGTGGTCCCTCACCCAACGTGAGGTGCAAGTCCGGGTCCGATCAGGCGTCGCGGGCCCGGAGAACCGCGTATCCCCCGGTGATGGCCGCAAGCGACCAGGCCGCCATGACGGCCAGCGCCGCCGTCGTGCCGTAGGGGTCACCATGACCCGTCATCAGCACCGATCCCGCCGTCAAGGGCAGGAAGTCCCCGGCGCGCTCCAGCCACTCGACGCCCGTGATCCCCAGCAGCTGAGGCAGTGCGAGCAGGAGGAGAACGCCGGTGATGGTACCCGCGGAGCTCCGCAGCATGGTGCCGAGGCCGAGGGCGAGCATGGCCAACCCCGCCGCATAGGCGGCGGTGCCGAGGGCGGTGGACAGCGCCTCGCCGACGGTGAACGTGCCGACCTCGCCCATGAACGGCGCGGCCGAGGCCGTGCCGACCGCGCTGAGCAGGAGCCCCGCGCCGCCTATGACGGCGGTGACGACGGCGGTCTTGCTGAGCAGCATCCGTCCCCGGACGGGCACGCTGTGCAGCGTCGCCCTGATGGACCCGCCGGAGTACTCGGCGGTGATGGCGAGCGTGGCCAGCGCGACCAGGGTGAGCTGGACCAGCAGCATGGAGTCGGCGGCGGCCTGCGGGGCCGTGGTGATGGTGTCGATCCCGTTCTCCGCGCTGGCCTTGGCCGACAGGCCGAGCACGGCGGAGAGGCCCGCGGTCAGGGCCAGGCCGGCACCCAGGCTCCACGGTGTGGACCGCACGCTCCACAGCTTGGTCCATTCGAAGGCGAGCGCGCCTTTCATTTCCCCTCCCGTTCGCCGTATTCCACGCTGTCCGCCGTCAACTCCATGTACGCCTGTTCCAGGGTGGCCTGGCGCGGGCTGAGCTCGTGCAGAGGGATCCCCTCCGCAAAGGCCAACTCGCCTATGGCGTCGAGTGATCCGCCGCCCACCATGATTTCTCCCGCGTTCGGACTTTCGACCGTCATTCCGGAGCCGAGGAGCCGCCGCCCCAGGTCCTCGGCCCTCGGGGAGCGGACCCGCACCGCGTTGCGTGCACTCCCGCCGATGACCTCGGCGATGGGTGCGTCGGCTATCAGCCGCCCACGGCCGATGACGACGAGGTGGTCGGCGGTCTCCTGCATCTCGCTCATCAGGTGACTGGAGAGGAAGACGGTGCGCCCCTCCGCGGCCAGCGACCGGATCAGCTCCCGTATCCAGCGCACGCCGTCGGGGTCGAGGCCGTTGACCGGCTCGTCGAACAGCAACACGCGCGGGTCGCCGAGCAGGGCCGCGGCGATACCGAGGCGCTGGTTCATGCCCAGGGAGAAGGAACCGACCCGCTTGCGCGCCACCTCCGCCAGGCCCGCGAGCTCCAGGACCTCGGCCACCCGCCGGGCCGGTATGCCGTTGCTCCTGGCGATGCCGAGCAGATGACTCCTGGCCGTCCTGCCCGGGTGTGCCGAGCCGGCCTCGAGCAGGGCGCCGACCTCCCGCAGCGGGTGGGGCAGCGTCGCATAGGGCCGCCCGTCGATCAGTGCCGTGCCGGCGGTGGGCGCGTCCAGGCCGGTGATCATGCGCATGGTCGTCGATTTCCCCGCGCCGTTGGGCCCGAGGAATCCGGTGACCCGGCCGGGCCGGATTTCCAGGGAGAGACCGGCGACCGCCACTTTCTCTCCGTACCTCTTCGTGAGATCTCGCAGAACAATCACGGGTCACACGCTAGGGACGGCGCACCCCCGTGACATCTGGTCGATCGGCAGTCATAGTCCTTACTTTCGTCAGTTCCGGGCCGGGTGGCGCGTTGCTAGCGTGACGGGAATGAAGCGCAGGTTCCTCCGAGTTCTTTTCTCCGATTCCGCCATTCCCGACGGACGCGTCTACCTGGCGAGCGCGGCCGTGACGAGTCTGCTGGGCCTGGTCGACGGGCTGAGCCACGCGCTGCTGATCGTCCTGACGTGCATCCTCAGTCTGATAGGCGGGCGCTGGACGAAGGAGCTGCGGCACTCGCAGTACATCTTCGCGATCCTGGTGGCCGCCGGCCTGCTCTTCGCCCTCCTCCTCGGGGGCTTGACCATATGGATCAACGTCCTGCTGCTCCAGTTCGCGACCGTCCTGCTGCCGTGGTGGGCCGGGAGCTGGTGGCAGCAGAGGACGCTGTTGCTCAGGGCCGGTTGGGCTCGCGCCGAGCAGCTCCAGCGGGAGAAGGTGCTCGCGGCCGAGCAGGCCCGGCTGCGGGAGCGCGCGAGGATCGCCCAGGACATGCACGATTCGCTGGGGCACGAGCTCAGCCTGATGGCCCTGGTCGCAGGGGGACTGGAGCTCTCCCCCGAGTTGGGCGAGACGCACCGGGCCACCGCCGCCCGGCTGCGCGCGGGAGCTGTGGCGGCCACCGAGCGGCTGCACGAGATCATCGGGCTGCTCGGTGAGCGGCACGAGGAGCCGACGGGGACGGCGGACGAGGACATCGCGGCCCTGGTGGAGCGGGCCCGGCTGTCCGGAGTGCCGGTGGTCCTCGAGCGGGACCACCGCGCCGGGGCGGCGGGGGAGGACGAGGCGGAGGAGTGGCCACCCGCGACCCGGCACGCCGCCCGCCGGGTGGTGCAGGAGTCCTTGACCAACGCGGTGAAGCACGCGCCGGGCGGGCCCATACGGGTCCGGGTGGAGGATTCGGCCGACGAGGCGGTGATCACCGTGGTCAACGGACCGCCGACGGAGACCACGTCCCCGGCGTCCGTCCGGGGCGGGACGGGGCTGATCAGCCTGGACGAGCGGACCCGCCTGGCGGGTGGGAGCCTGCGGGCCGGGCCGCACGGCGAGGGCTTCGAGGTGGTCGCCCGGCTGCCCCGGGTGCCGCCTCCGGCGGTGGGCGAACGGGAGGCACCGAAGGAGCGGTCCGATCCGCCCGAGGACCTGGCGGGGGCCGCGCGGCAGGTACGCCGTCATCTGCTGCTGGTCTCCACGCTGCCGCTCGCGGCTGCGGCGGCCTTGGTGGGTGTCCTGGTGACGCTGTATGTGCTCACGGTGATGACCACCTCGATGGAGCCCTCGGAGTTCGAGCGCATCCGGGTCGGGCAGCCGCGGGCCGAGCTGGCCGACATGCTGTCCGGAGGATTCAGCAACCCGTCGCCGCTGCTGGCGGAGCCGCCGGCCCTGCGGGGAGCGGTGTGCCAGTACTACCGGGTCGATGACAACGTCTTCGACCTGTCGAACACCACCTACCGGCTGTGCTTCGACGACGGGGATGTGCTGGTGTCCAAGGACACGCTCCACCAGAGATGACAGGGGGAGCCGGGGAAAGGAGGTACGGATGACAGGCGCTCTGCGGGTGCTGCTCGCGGACGACGAGGCGATGATCAGGGCGGGGGTGCGGGCGATTCTCGCCTCCGACGCGGAGATCGAGGTCGTCGCGGAGGCGGGGGACGGCCACCAGGCCGTCGAGCTGGCGCGGGCACACCGGCCGGACGTGGTGCTGCTCGACATCCGGATGCCGGGGACGGACGGGCTCACCGCGCTCTCGGAGCTGAGGTCGGTCGTGCCGAGTACGGCGGTGATCATGCTGACCACGTTCGGCCAGGACGAGTACATCACCCGGGCGCTGGACGAGGGCGCGGCGGGGTTCCTGCTGAAGGCGTCGGATCCCCGGGAGCTGATCGCGGGCGTGCACGCGGTGGCGGACGGCGCCTCCTGCCTGTCCCCGCGGGTGGCCCGCCGGGTGATCAGCGAGCTGCGGGCGGGAGCGGGAGCGCGGGGGCGCAGGGCGGCGGAGCTGACGGCGGCGCTCAGCGACCGGGAGCGCGCGGTGCTGGGCATGGTGGGCGAGGGCCTGTCCAACGCGGATATCGCCCGCCGCCTGTACCTGGTCGAGGGCACGGTGAAGAGCTATGTCAGCACGATCCTGAGCAGGCTTCACGTGAAGAACCGGGTACAGGCGGCGATCATCGCCTACGAGTCCGGGCTCGTGGGAGCGGGCGAGGGGGGCGGTGCGCGTGGCTAGGAGCTGAGTCGGCCGTAGCGGCCGATGGCGAGGGGGACGAAGACCGCGAGCAGGACCAGGGGCCATGCGACGGCCAGGGCGATGGTGTGTTCCGCCGCCCAGGTGCCGCTCTCCCAGCCGGGGTTGGCGAACAGGTCGCGGACGGCGCCCGCGGTGGCGGACATGGGATTCCAGTCGGCTATGACCCCCATCCAGCCGGGCATGGTGTCGGGGGAGGTGAAGGCGTTGGAGAGGAAGGCGACGGGCCAGACCAGGATCTGGACTGCCTGGACCATCTCCGGCTTCCCGGCGACCAGACCGAGGTAGATGCCGACCCAGAGCATGGCCAGGCGGAGGAGGAGCAGCAGTCCGATCGCGGCCAGCGCCTCGGCCGCCGTGCCGTGCCATCGCCAGCCGATGGCCCAGCCGGCGCAGAGCATGAACAGCAGGCTGCCGGCGGAGTTGAGCATGTCGAGGACGCTGCGGCCGACGAGAACGCAGGAGGGGGCGATGGGCATGGAGCGGAAGCGGTCCAGGACGCCGCGGTCGATGTCCTGAGTGATGGCGATCATGGTGGCTTCGAGGCCGAAGGCCATGGTGAGGGCGAGCATGCCGGGGACAAGGAAGTCGGTGTAGTCGCCGCCGCCCTCCACCGCCATGCCGCCGCCGATGAAGTAGGCGAACATCACCAGCATCATCACCGGGAAAAGGAGGCCCACGATGAGTTGTCCAGGCTGGCGGGCCCAATGGGCGAGACCCCGGCGGACCATGGTGGCCGAATCGGTGACGGCGCGCCGGGTGCGGCCGATCGGGACGGTCTGAAGGGGCGGGATGGTCTGGGAGGTCATGCGGCAGCCTTCCGCCGGTCGTCGGTCACGTGGAGGAAGACCTCGTCCAGGGTCGGCCTGCGGACGGCGATGTCTTCGGCGTCGATCCCCGCGTCGGCCAGGCCGCGGACGGTGGCCGTCAGCGCGGCCATCCGGTCGGTGACCGGGGCGCTCACCAGGCGGCGGTCGGGGTCGGTGGTGGTGTGCGGGGTCCCGACGGCGGCGCCGACGGCAGATGCGGCGGCGTCGACGCGGGCCGCGTCGCGCACGATGACGTCGATCCGGTCGGCGCCCACGGTGGCCTTGAGTTCGTCGGGGGTCCCCTCGGCGACCCGGCGTCCGCCGTCGATGACGGAGATCCGGTCGGCGAGCTGGTCCGCCTCCTCCAGATACTGGGTGGTGAGCAGCACGGTGGTGCCCGCGCCGGTCAGTGAGCGGATGGCGTTCCACACCTCGGTGCGGCCCCGCGGATCGAGGCCGGTGGTGGGTTCGTCCAGGAAGAGGATCGCCGGCCGCAGGATGAGGCTGGCGGCCAGGTCGAGGCGGCGGCGCATGCCCCCGCTGTACCGGCTCACGGCCTTCTTCCCGGTGTCGGCGAGGTCGAAGCGGTCGAGGAGTTCGTCGGCCCGGCGGGCGGCGCCGGAGCCGCCCAAGTGGTAGAGGCGGCCGAAGAGTTCGAGGTTCTGGCGCCCGCTGAGCTGCTCATCGAGCGCCGCGTGCTGGCCGAGCAGCCCGATGCGGTAGCGGATCCGGTCCGGGTCGACCGTCACGTCGTGCCCGGCGACCTCGGCCCGGCCGCCGGTGGGGCGCAGCAGGGTGGTGAGGATGCGGACCGCGGTGGTCTTGCCCGCGCCGTTCGGTCCCAGGACGCCGTGGACGGTGCCGCGGGCGACGGAGAGGTGAAGGCCGTCCAGGGCGGTCTTGGCCGCCTTGCCGGTGCCGAAGATCTTCGTCAGGTTCTCGGCGAGGATCGCCGGGCCTCCTTCGTTCGTGTCGTTCACATCGCTCACGGCGGTTGCTTCGCTTCCTTTGCGGGTGCGCATCCGTTCCCCTTTCGCGCGGCCCCGGAAGGCCACCGTCCCTCATTAGTCAAACTTGATTAGCCAAGCCCCGGGAGGGTAGCCGACCCGCCTTCACTAGTCAAACTTGATTACCATCGCGGTGAGAGACTGCTCTCACCGCGGATCCAGACCAGGACAGCGGATCAGGACACGGAGAAGGGGCGACCACGGATGTCGGTCATGCGGCTGCTGGTCCTCGGGGCGGTTCGCCAGCACGGCCGGGCCCATGGGTACCAGATCAGGAACGATCTGGAGTTCTGGGGCGCCCACCAGTGGTCGAACGCCAAGCCCGGGTCGATCTATCACGCGCTGAAGACGATGGCCAAGCAGGGACTGCTGGTCGCCCACGAGATCGCGCCGAGCACGGCCGGCGGCCCGCCGCGCACGGAGTACGAGCTGACCGACGCGGGCGAGGAGACGTATCTGGATCTGCTGCGGGAGTCGTTGCGCGCCCATGACGAGCGGATCGACGTGCTGACGACGGGCGTCGGCTTCATCGTGGACCTGCCCCGCGACGAGGCGGTCGCGCTGCTGAGGGAGCGCGTCGCGGCGCTGGACTCCTGGCGCGAGGAGGTGCTCAAGCACTGGACCCCGGAGGCCACCCCCGCCGAGTGGGGTCATATCGGGGAGATCATGCGCCTGTGGACCCATAACGCCGAGAGCAGTGCGGACTGGACACGCGGCCTGATCGAGCGCCTCGAGGGCGGCGCCTATGTGATGGCGGGCGAGGGGCGGCGCAGCGTCGACGTGCTGCCGGACGGCGTGGACAACCCGTTCGGCTGAGGTGGGCGGAGGGGCTCTCGCCCTACTCCCCCCGCGGCGCTCAGAGCGCCCGGCGGATGTCGCGGATCAGGCGGCGCGTGCCGCTCTCGTCCAGCGCCTCCGCGCCGAGCCGGTCGAGCACGACCTGGTAGGCGGCGACCTCCTCGCGCTTGTCCAGGTAGAGCGCGCCGGTGAGCTGCTCCACGTAGACCAGGTCGGGAAGCTCCATCTCCGCGAAGCGCAGCAGCGTGAACGCGCCCGACTCCGCGACATGCCCGCCCTTGCTGAAGGGCACCACCTGGAGCGTGACATTGGGGTGCTCGGAGAACTCGAGCAGCATCCCCAGTTGCTCGTCCATGACCTCGCTGCCGCCGAACGGCCGCCGCAGCGCCGCCTCGTCCAGCACGCAGTGCAGATGCGGCGCGCTCTCCGCGACCAGCAGCTTCTGCCGCCCCAGCCGCAGCGCGATCCGGCGGTCCACCTCGGCACGCGACGGTGTCCCCTTGTGCCCGCTGACGACGACCGCGTGCGCGTACGCCTCGGTCTGGAGCAGGCCGTGGACGAACTGAAGCTCGTAGGTCCCGATCCGCTCCGCCGCCGCCTCCAGGCCGACATAGGTCTGGAACCAGCTCGGCAGCACATCGCTGTAGCTGTGCCACCACCCCGACCTGCCCGAGGAACGCGCGAGGCCGAGCAGCGGTTCGCGCTCGGCCTCGTCGGTCACCCCGTAGAGAGTCAGCAGGTCCGCGACGTCGCGCGGCTTGAAGCTGACGCGTCCCAGCTCCATTCTGCTGATCTTCGACTCCGACGCCCGGATCGAATACCCGGCCTCCTCGCGGGTCACCCCGCAGGCCTCGCGCAGCCTCCGCAGCTGCGTTCCGAGCAGGATCCGGCGGACCATGGACCCGCTGGCCTGCTCACCGCCGGTGACGTTGGTATCGGTTCCCCCCGCCATCCGCTGAGTACTCATGTGCTCCCTGCCCTCATCGACTGCCGGAGCGAAGTCTGCCATCTCAGCGCTTCATTGGGTGTGCGCATGATTACAGTGGATCAAATTTTTTCGTGCACGTGCATCTTCCCTTGCATTTGCCGTAAGCCTTGGGAAGCATGAGTTCTACGCGCCGCCAGCCGGCGCGGCAGTACGGCCTCGACCGCTCGCCGGGCGAGGACGGGGTACGGGGGCTGTTCCGGACGGTCGGCCACCGTTGACAGCAGTGCCGCCGCAACGCCAGGAGTGCCGCGCCATGGGGACCAAAGGAACGCCCATGCTCGACTCATTAGGGCATCAGTTCCCGCCCGTGGACCTTCACACTCTGTCAGGCACCGCGACTCTCGGTCTCGCGGCGCGGCCCGAATCCGTCCGTCGCGCCCGCGACTTCACGCGCAGCACCCTGCACGGATGGCGGCTCCCCGAGCAGTTCGACGCGGTTGCCCTGGTCGTCTCCGAGTTGGTGACCAACGCCCTGCGGCACGGCGTCGCGGGCCGGCCGACGGCGTACGAGCCCAGGACCCACGGGTCCGCGGGCGGTGCCGCGGGCCGCGAACCGGCCGGGCACCCGACCGTGGAGCTGGAGCTGATGCGCTGCTCGGGCCGGCTGATCTGCGCCGTGCACGATCCGAGCAAGTCGGCGCCGCGCGTCGGCGAGATGGACGGCGTCGGCGAGTCCGGCCGCGGGCTCCACCTGGTGGAGTGCTTCAGTGACGGCTGGGGCTGGCGCACCCTCGCGGGCGAGCGGCACGGCAAGGTCGTCTGGGCGGTGTTCAGAACCGGCGGCCCAGGAGGCTGAGGGCCCGGAAGCCCGGGGTCGCCGAGGGTGAGGAATCGGCGAGGGATCGCTGAGGCGGGGATCGCCAAGCGCGGAACCGGGCGGGAACGCGGCGGCCGGGAGCGGGTGTCAGCCGATCAAGTGGTCGAACTCGCCCTCCTTGACGCCGCGCAGCAGCGCCTCCAACTCGGCCGAGGTGTAGACGAGCGCGGGGCCCTCGGGGAAGCGCGAGTTGCGCATGGCCACGTCGCCGCTGGGTAGTTTGGCGAACTCCGCGCAGGTGCCCTGTGAGTTGCTGTGGCTGCTCTTCAACCACACCACATCCCGGAGCTTGTGTGCGGCGATGCCGTTGTACGCGTCGGGCACTGGTCTCTCCCGGGTCGTGCGAGTGGTGCAAAGGGACCCCACGATCACCATGGGACCCAACTATCCCTGAGCATAACCTCGTTCACTTGCATATGCACGGGACAATGCACGTGCACGACACGCCGTTGCGATGTCACTACGCGTCGTCCAGGCCACCTGTGAGACGGCCGAACCCCCCTCCGGGTTCCCTCGCACCAGCGAATGGCGCAATTCGGCTCCTGGTACGACGGCCGCGGAACCGCACGTTCCATGACCGTTGAGGGGCGTCGGGGACCGCTCAGGAGACGGGATCCAGGAGATCGTCGAAGGCCGACGCCAGCCGGCGCCACGAGGACCGCCCCGCCGCGTACTCGCTCCGGGTCAGCAGGCAGGACGCCAGCACGCCCCGCAGCGCGCCGCGGTCAAGGCCCGGACCTGTGAAGACCAGGTGCTGGACGCGGTCGCCGTGCTCCGGATCCCAGTCGAGGGCCGCCGCGACGCGGCGCACCGGGGGAACCATCTCCCAGGCGGCGTCGGGCAGTGCGGCCAGCCAGGGCCCGGCGTTGTCCACGCACAGGGCGCCCCCGGCAGCATCCCACGACAGCAGCGTGTCCGGGCGGTCCGCCAGCCAGAATCGGCCGCGACTGCGCGGTGCCGCACAGGTCAGCTCCTCCAGCGCCGCGTACAGCCGCACCGGGTGGAACGGTCGCCGGTTGCGCCACACCATCGTCGAGACCCCGTGCTCCTCGGCCTCCTGGGGCAGCAGCGCGCTGGCGGGGTGCTGCCGCGCCGCCGCCTCCGCCACGTCGAACCCGGAGAGGGCCAGCCGGGGAAACGCCCCCGACGCGACCGCCACCCGGTGCGCCGTGGGGTGCAACTGGGCCAGCAGCGCCACATCCTCGTCCGTCGCGGCCCACGACCCCCCGCCGCCGATGTCACCGACGTCACCACCGCCGCCACTGCCGCCACCGCCGTCGCCCTCGTCCGCGAGGGCCAGGACCGTGGCGTACTCGATCTGCCGCGCCCAGGTGTCGGCGACCGTGCGGCGGTCGTTCGCCGCGGTGGCGAGGCCGCCGTCGGCGAGGTCGTCGCCGCAGCCGACATAGGCCGGCACCAGGGCCGGGTCCACCGCCGTCACGACCCCGGCCAGCCGCAGGCGCCCGGCGGCGTTCGCGGCGATCACCTCGGCCATGGACCGCGGCTCCACGGAGTCCCACAGCTCCACGACGGCGACCGTGCACCCGCCGCCGTCCGCCAGCCGCGTCAGCTCCGGCACCAGGTCGGCCCGAAGCGCGCAGCAGGCGCAGTCGTTCACCAGCGGGGCGGTCCTGCTGCCGAGCACGCCGCCGGCGTCCCTGACGCTGCTGGCGACCCGGTGCCCCGCGGCCCCGGACAGGTCGTGGTGGAGCGCGACGCTGCCGGGCAGGGCGCGCAGCAGCCGCTGGACGGCGGCCCCGCGCGCGTCGGCGTGCAGCCCGCCGACGAGCACGACGGGCAGTGCCGCGGACGGCATCAGCCGTCCTCGCGCTTGCCGTAGCGGCGCTCGAAACGCTCCACGCGCCCCGCGGTGTCCAGCACGCGCGCCGTCCCCGTATAGAACGGGTGGCTGGCCGAGGAGGTCTCCACGTCGATGACGGGGTACGTCCTGCCGTCCTCCCACTCGATCGTCCGGTCGCTTGTCGCGGTCGACCTGGTGAGGAAGGCGAAGCCGGCGGCCCGGTCCCGGAACACGACCGGCCGGTACTCGGGGTGGATTCCGTCCTTCATCGTCCAAGCTCTCCTCTCACACCGTTTCCGAAGGCCGCCTACGAGTACCCTCTGCTCGCGCCGGATCCCGCGACGACCGGATCCACTATACAAAAACGGAAACCATTTTCAATAAGAGGAGAATCACACCACCCGCGGCGTCGCCGTCCCCGCGGGTGCGCGCCCGCGCCGGAGGGGCCCGAGCCGTGTCACGACCCTGACACGGTGCCTCCCGAGCCCCTCCTCCCCGTCAGACCCCCGCGCTACCCTGACGGCCGTAATGAGGGGGCTCACGGGACTCAGAGGCTGGGGACAATGCCACGCATCCGGACCACACTGGCCACCTTCGCGGCCCTGGCCGCGCTGACCACGGCCGTCGCCGGGTGCTCCTCGGAGGACGAGCCCGAGGACATCGACGGAACGGTGGACGCCGCCGAGCCCTCCGGGGAGGAGAGCGGCGACGCGGAGGCCGAGGCCGAGCTCACCGCTCTCTACGGCCGGTACTGGGACGCCATGACCGCCCTGGAGAACGCCACCGAGATGGACAGCGCCGCGCTGGACGGCATCGCCACCACCGGGGTGGTCGAGACCCAGCTCGGGCGGGTAAGTGCCTTCAAGGACAACGACATCCACCGCCAGGGGGAGCCGGTGATCGAGAGTGTCACGGTCGCGGTCGACGGCGACGCGGCCACCATCCAGTCCTGCAAGAGCGAAGCCGACTGGGCCTTCCTGGAGAACGGCGAGGTCAACCCGGCGTTGCTGCCCGAGGAGCTCATGGAGCCGCACCCGTACGTGGTCGGCGCCGAACGGTCCGAGGACGGCTGGCTGATCAGCCGGATCATGCGCAACGACCAAGCGACGATCTCGTGTTGAGACGCGCGCGAACGGGGCCCCCGCGGCGGGCGCACGGCCCGCGGGTCCTCGCTCCGCTCACCACCGCTCTGCTCACCACCGCTCTGCTCACCACCGGCCTGCTCGCGCTGGGCGGCGCCGCCCTGGCCGCCGCCGAGGGCCCCGTCACCTGCACGGCCCCCGGGCCCACCGGCGACGTCGTCATCATCGACTGCGAGGACCCCGGGGAGAACGACCCGGGCGACGAGGGGGACGACGGCTCGGGGGACGGCACGCCCGCGTGCGACCTGAGCCAGGTCGAGGGCCTCGGCAAGCCCGACGCCAGCCGGTGGTGCGAGGGCCAGAACGCCTGCTGGGCCAACATCCCCTCCTCCGTCTACCCCGACCCCGCGGACTGGCCCGAGGGCCGGCCGACTCCCGAGTCGGTCTACATCTACAAGGAGTGCCGCTCCCCGGCGGGCGAGGTCGTCGTCTCGGAGTGGACCTGGCACGAGCCCGAGGGGCCGTCGCTCGAAGAGCTGGCCCGGCAGGCGTACGGCCTGCTCGCCCCGCCGGACTTCGGCCTCGCGTTCAGCCCGCCCGAGCAGTCGGTGATCTTCGTCGAGACCTGGTGGTGGGCCGCGGGCGCGGGCGGCGAGATCGTCGGCAGTTCGGCGCTCGGCGTCCGGGCGGTGGGCAC
This sequence comes from Streptomyces sp. SBT349, assembly GCF_001083795.1. GTDB lineage: Bacteria > Actinomycetota > Actinomycetes > Streptomycetales > Streptomycetaceae > Streptomyces. The sequence continues at coordinate 11,152 of NZ_LAVK01000032.1, read as the reverse complement.
CCCGAGCCACATCGAGGTGGATCCGGGCGACGGCAGCGGCGCGGTGACGTGCCCGTTCGTCACCTCCGAGGCCGACACCTGCGCGCACACCTACGAGCGGGCCGAGTCCGACCCGGGCTACGCGGCGCGGGCCCGGCTGGTCTACGACGTCCACTACGAGCAGAACGGCAACGCGCTGGACTTCCCCGCCCTCCCCGACGCCCTGGAGAGCGCGTGGGCGGGGACCACCGTGCCGGTCGTGGAGTCGCAGGCGGTCGTGGTGCGCTGACCGCCCCGGCGAGCCGGGGCGGGGCGACGCGGCGGGCCCGACCGCGACGGACTCACTCGGGCGGCGCAGCCGCGCCATCCGTGGTCCACTGGCCGAAACCGGCCAGAAGGGGTGATATCGGTGACGAGATCAGCGCACGCCCTGGCGGTCGCCGCCGCACTCGCCGCGCTGGCGGTCGGCTGCACGGGCACCGAGGAGAACGGCGGCCGGGGGACCGAGTCGCCGGACGGGCACAGGTCGCCGTTCACCGGGGAGCCGGCCGAGGCCGGGCGGCCCGTGCTCGCGATCAAGGTGGACAACGCGCCCGAGGCCCGCCCGCACACCGGGCTCGACGCGGCCGACCTCATCTATGTGGAGCCGATCGAGGCCGGGTTCAGCCGGTTGGTCGCGATCTACTCCTCCGACGTGCCCGACCTGGCCGGCCCGGTGCGCAGCGCCCGGGAGTCGGACCTCGACCTGCTGCGGCAGTTCGGCGAGCCCGCGCTGGCGTTCTCCGGCGCGCAGCGGGCGGTGCTTGACGCGATCGCCGACGCGCCGGTGTTCGACGAGCCGCCCGACGCGTTGCCCGACGCCTATGAGCGCCACGACGACCGGGAGGCCCCGCACAACCTGTTCGTCCACCCCCGGGCCGTCCTGGACGCGGCGCCCGACGCGAGCGACGCCCGCGACATCGGCTTCCGCTTCGGCGCGGCCCCCGGCGGAGGGGCCCCGGAGACCGAGCGAAGCGTCTCGTACCCCAACGCCGAGTTCACCTTCACCTGGTCACCGGACGAGAAGCGGTGGCGGGTCGCGCTCGACGGCGACGAGACGGATGTGACGCCGGCGACGGTGGTGCTCCAGGAGGTGGAGGTCACCGAGTCGGACCTGCACGACGTCAACGGGAACTTCACCCCGTTCACCGAGACCGTCGGCTCGGGGGACGCGACGGTGCTGCGCGGCGGGCAGGCGTTCGAGGCCGAGTGGGACCGGGACCACAAGGACGAGGGCACGGACTTCACGACGCCGGACGGGGAGCCGATGACGTTCGCCGAGGGCCAGGTGTGGGTGGTGTTCGTGCCGCGCTGAGCGGGCCGAGGGGACCCGCCGGGGGGCGGGCGGCTGACCCGCGCTTGACTTAAAGGATTCTTGAGGTTCTAGGCTTCCCCTCATGAGCATGGAGATGACCGCCTGGAACGCGATGTACAACGCCAGGCACGCCAAGGACGACCAACGGCCCTTCTCGAAGGAGACCTTCCGGCGCATCGGCGGGTTCGCACGCCCTCACCGGAGGGCGCTGGTCGCCTTCCTGGTGCTCAGCGTCGCCACCGCGCTGCTGGCGGTGGCCACACCCGTGCTCGCGGGCCGGGTGGTCAACGCCATCAGCGACGGCGCCGCCGAGTCCACCGTCGTCCGCCTCGCGCTGCTGATCGCCGCCATCGCGCTGGCCGAGGCGGGCATCGGCCTGGCCGCCCGCTGGCTGTCGGCCCGCATCGGCGAGGGCCTGATCCTCGACCTGCGCACCACCGTCTACGACCACGTCCAGCGGATGCCCGTGGCGTTCTTCACCAGAACGAGAACCGGCGCCCTGGTCAGCCGCCTCAACTCCGACGTCATCGGCGCCCAGCGCGCCTTCAGCGGCACCCTCTCCGGCGTGCTGAGCAACGTCGTGATGCTGCTCCTCGCCCTCGGCGTCATGGTCTCCATCAGCTGGCAGATCACCCTGCTGGCCCTCGCGCTGCTGCCCGTCTTCGTGCTTCCGGCGCGCCGCATGGGCGCCCGCCTCGCCCGCCTGTCCCGCGAGGCGGCCAACCACAACGCGGTGATGTCCACGCAGATGACCGAGCGGTTCTCCGCGCCGGGCGCGACGCTGGTCAAGCTGTACGGGCGCCCGGCCGAGGAGTCGGCCGAGTTCGCCGCTCGGGCCGGGCGCGTGCGGGACATCGGCATCCGCACCGCCATGCTCCAGATGGTCTTCGTCACCGCGCTCACCCTCGTCTCCGCGCTGGCGCTCGCCCTGGTCTACGGGCTCGGCGGCTTCTACGCGCTGCGCGGCAGCCTCGACCCGGGCGCGGTCGTCGCGCTCGCCATGCTGCTGACGCGCCTCTACGCCCCGCTGACCTCGCTGGCCAGCGCCCGCGTCGAGGTGATGAGCGCCCTGGTCAGCTTCCAGCGGGTGTTCGAGGTGCTCGACCTGAGGCCGCTGATCGAGGAGCGCGCCGACGCGCGGCCCGTGCCCGAGGGGCCCGTGTCGGTCGAGTTCGACGCCGTGGACTTCGCCTACCCCGCGGCCGACCGGGTCTCGCTCGCCTCCCTGGAGGAGGTCGCCACGCTGGACACCCGTGGCGGCGACCAGGTCCTGCACGGCGTCTCGTTCCGCGTCGAGCCGGGCCGGCTGGTCGCGCTGGTCGGCTCCTCGGGCGCGGGCAAGTCCACCATCGCGCAGCTCGCGCCGCGCCTGTACGACGCCGACGCGGGCGCCGTCCGGGTGGGGGGCGTCGACGTGCAGGACCTGACGGCCGATTCGCTGCGCGCCACGCTCGGCCTGGTCACCCAGGACGGGCATCTCTTCCACGACACCATCCGCGCCAATCTGCTGCTCCCCCGCCCGGACGCGGACGACTCCGAGGTGTGGGACGCGCTGCGCCGCTCGCGCCTCGACGCGCTGGTCGCCTCGCTGCCCGACGGCCTCGACACGGTGGTCGGCGAGCGCGGGTACCGGCTCTCGGGCGGCGAGCGGCAGCGCCTCACCATCGCCCGGCTGCTGCTGGCCCGCCCGCGGGTGGTGATCCTGGACGAGGCCACCGCGCACCTGGACGCCACCTCGGAGGCCGCCGTGCAGGAGGCCCTGGGCGAGGCGCTGGCCGGGCGCACCTCGGTGGTCATCGCGCACCGGCTCTCCACGGTGCGGGCGGCCGACGAGATCCTGGTGATCGAGGGCGGCCGGATCGTGGAACGCGGCACCCACGAGTCCCTGTTGGCCGCGGGCGGCCGGTACGAGGAGCTGTACACGACGCAGTTCGACACGGGGCTCGACGGCGGGCTCGGCGGCGGGCTCGACCCACGCGAGGAGCCCGCCGCGACGCCCGCGGGCTGACGGGCCGTCGCGCGTGCGCGCCGCCTCCGGCGAAGGCGCTCCCCCGGTCGGCGCACTCCAGCGGGCGGGCCCTGTCCCGGGCACACAACATGATCAGTATGACCCTCACGCTTGATCACCTGCGCCGCTGCACCGTGGCCGCCGACCTCGGTGCGGCGCGCACGCGTGTCTACCTGAAACAGACCGGCCTGATCGTCGACGAGCCCTCCGTTGTCGCCGTGAACACCAAGACCGGCGCGCTGATCGCGGTCGGCACGCCCGCGGAGCGGATGTCGGGCCGCACGCCCGCCAACATCCGCGTCGTCCGCCCCATCGTCGGCGGAACCGTGGTGGACATCGACATGGCCCAGCGCATGCTGCGCGCCATGGTCGGCGCCAAGCTCCGCCGGGCCTGGCGCTTCCGGCCGATGCTGCGCGCCGCCGTCTGCATCCCGCACGACGCCGACCCCCTCGCCCGGCGGGCGGCGCTGGAGACCCTGGTCGGCCTCGGCGCGCGCCGTGTCGAGCTGGTCGACAGCCTGATCACCGCCGGGGTGGGCTGCGGCCTGCCGGTCGAGGAGCCGGAGGCCACCCTGATCATCCAGGTCGGCGCGGCCACCACCGAGATCGCGGTGCTCTCCCTCGGCTCGATCGTCGCCGCCGACAAGGTGGCCATGGGCGGCGAGACCATCGACCGCGCCCTGGTCCAGCACCTGCGGAACCAGCACGAGATGCTGCTGCCCAGCCAGGCCGTCCGCCCCCTGCACCGGGCGCTGGCGGGGGCGGTGCCGCAGATGACCGAGGTCGCGGGCCGCGATGTCGCCACCGGCCTCGCCCGCACGGTGAAGGTGGACCCGGAGGAGCTGCGGGCCGCCGCCCAGCCGCCGGTGACCGGGCTGCTCGACGCGATCCGCGCCGTGCTGCACCGCTGCCCGCCCGACCTGGTCGCCGACCTCGCCGAGCGCGGCGTGATGCTCACCGGCGGCGCGGCCGAGCTGCCGGGTCTCGACACCATGATCCGCGACAGCACCGGAATGCCCGTCAACATCGCCGAGGAGCCCGCGCTCTGCGCCGTCCAGGGCCTCGGTTCGCTGATCGAGGGCAGGGACAGGCCGCTGTCGCGCAGGGGCGTGCGCCCCGGCCGCGGCTCGCGGCGCCAGGAGCGCCAGGAGCGCCAGCGGCGCCGCCGGGCCGAGGCGTTCACGGCCGGGGCGGTCGCCGACACCGAGCCGTTCGACCCGATGGCGGCCGACCCGGATCCCGAGCCCGGGCTCGACGACGGGATCGCGTCGGGAGCCAGGTCGGGAAGCGCCCCGCTCTGACGCCCGGCCCGCGTAGCATGCCGGGCGATGAACGCGCCCGAGCCCCCCGAGCCCCCCGAGCCCCGGCGGCCTCCGCCGCCGGGGCCGGGGCCGCGCCCGTGGGGGCCCGTCCTCGCCGCCGTCGCCGCGGGCGGCGCCCTCGGCACGGCCGCCCGGTACGGCGCCTACCTGCTGTGGCCCACGACCCGGCACGGCTTCCCCTGGACCACGCTCCTGATCAACGTGGTGGGGTGCGCGCTGATCGGCGTGCTGATGGTGCTGGCCACCGAGGCGTTCGCACCGCACCGGCTGGTGCGCCCCTTCCTCGGCACCGGCGTGCTGGGCGGGTTCACCACGTTCTCCACGTACGCGCAGGACGCCGAGCACCTGCTGACCGGCGGCCCGGCCCCGGCCGGACTGCTGTACCTGGGCGCGACGCCGCTCGCGGCGCTGGCGGCGGTGTGGCTCGCCGCGGCGGCGACACGGAGGCTGGCCGGGGTGGCGCGGTGAACCACTGGCTGCTGGTCGTGGCGGGCGGCGCGGTGGGCGCTCCGCTGCGGTACCTGACCGACCAGGCGGTGCGCGCCAGGCTCGGCGACGCCTTCCCCTGGGGGACGCTCGCGGCCAACGTCGCGGGCTGCGCGCTGATCGGCCTCCTGACGGGCGTCGCCACCGAGGCCCGCCTCCTCCTGGCCACCGGCCTGTGCGGCGCGCTGACGACGTACTCGACGTTCTCGTGGGAGACGCTCCGCCTCGCGGAGAGCGGCGCCCGCCCGCGCGCCGCGGCCAACGCGGCCACGAGCCTCGCCGCGGGCCTGGCCGCGACGGCCGCGGGAACGGTGCTCGCCGAGGCGTGGTGGGCGTAGGCGCGGGGGACCGGTGCCGTTCGGCGGCCCGTGACCGGCGGCGGGGGTCCCCGGCCGCGCGGGGGCCCGCGGGGGTGGTCTCATGGTGCGGGAGAATGGTCACGAACACCGTGCGAGTGCGAGAGAAGGCGTGAGGGTTCATGAGCACGCACTACGACGTCGTCGTCCTGGGCGCAGGGCCAGGGGGCTACACCGCGGCCGTCCGCGCCAGCCAGCTCGGGCTGCGGGCCGCGGTCATCGAGGAGAAGTACTGGGGCGGTGTCTGCCTGAACGTCGGGTGCATCCCCTCCAAGGCGCTGCTGCGCAACGCCGAGCTGGCGCACCTCTTCACCCATGAGGCCGCGACGTTCGGCATCCGGTCGACCGGCGATGTCACGTTCGACTACGGCGCCGCGTACCAGCGCAGCCGCAAGGTGGCCGAGGGCCGCGTCAACGGCGTGCACTACCTGATGAAGAAGAACGGCATCACGGAGTACGACGGGCTCGGCACGTTCACCGACCCGCACACCCTCCAGGTGGCGCTGACCGCGGGCGGCACGGAGACCGTGACGTTCGACCACTGCGTCATCGCCGCGGGCGCCACCACGCGGCTGCTCCCCGGCACCTCGCTCAGCGAACGCGTCGTCACCTACGAGGAGCAGATCCTCAGCGAGACGCTGCCGGGCAGCATCGTCATCGCGGGAGCGGGCGCGATCGGCGTCGAGTTCGCCTATGTCCTGCACAACTACGGGGTGAAGGTCACCATCGTCGAGTTCCTCGACCGCATGGTGCCGCTGGAGGACGCCGAGGTCTCCAAGGAGCTCGCCCGCCAGTACCGCAAGCTCGGCATCCAGGTCCTCACCTCCACCCGCGTCGACGCCATCGACGACTCCGACACGAGCGCGCCCGTCCGCGTCACCGTGACCAACGCCAAGGGCGAGCAGCAGACGCTGGAGGCCGACAAGGTCCTCCAGGCCATCGGCTTCGCGCCGCGGGTCAGCGGCTACGGCCTGGAGAACACCGGGGTCGCGCTCACCGAGCGGAAGGCCATCGACATCGACGGCCGGGGCCGCACCAGCGTTCCGCACATCTTCGCCATCGGCGACGTGACCGCGAAGCTGATGCTGGCGCACGCGGCCGAGACGATGGGCGTCATCGCGGTCGAGACCATCGCGGGCGCGGAGACGATGGAGGTGGACTTCACGATGATCCCGAGGGCCACCTACTGCCAGCCGCAGATCGCCAGCTTCGGCTTCACGGAGGAGCAGGCCCGCGAGCGCGGCTTCGACGTGAAGGCCGTCAAGTTCCCCTTCACGGCCAACGGCAAGGCCCACGGCCTCGGCCAGCCCTCCGGGTTCGTCAAGATCATCAGCGACAACCGGTACGGCGAGCTCCTCGGCGCGCACCTCATCGGCCCCGAGGTCACCGAGCTGCTGCCCGAGCTGACCCTCGCCCAGCAGTGGGACCTCACCGTCCACGAGGTCGCGCGCAACGTCCACGCCCACCCGACGCTGGGCGAGGCGGTGAAGGAGGCGATCCACGGCCTGGCCGGACACATGATCAACATGTGACGGCCCCCGCGTACTCCGCTCGGCGTACGTGCCCGTCGCCCCGCGCGCCTACGGTGGGGGGATGGGCAAGGAACTGCTGCTCACGCTGGCCGTCGGTGCGCTGACCGCCGCCGACCTGGCCTCCAACGTGACCGGCTCCCGCGAGGACGACTGGGTGAGCTGGGCCGTGTTCGCCGTCTCGGCCGTCGCGCTCCTCGGTCACCGCCGCCGCCCCCTCGCGGCGGCGGTGGTGACCGGCGCGGGGTCGCTGACCTGGACGGTCCTCGGCCACCTCGGGGAGCTGCTCAACCTCCCCGCGATGGTCTGCCTCTACTACGTCGCGGAACGCGGCGACCGCCGCCGCACCCTGCGGGTCGCGGTGGTCGCCGCGCTGCTGTCGGGCGCCGCCGCCGTGGTGGCGGGTCAGGAGACGGGCCGCCCGGTGCCCTCGCCCGTGCTGGAGATGGCGATCCCGCTGGTCCCGCTGCTGCTGGGCGAGGTGATCCGCGGGCGGCACGAGCTGGCGCGCCGGGCCGACCAGGAGCGCGCACGCGAGACCGCGCGCCGGGTGAGGGAGGAACGCGTCAGGATCGCCCGCGAGCTGCACGACGTCATCGCCCACACCGTCACGGCGATGACCGTGCAGGCCGGGGTCGCCCTCGAAGCGCTCGACACCAGGCCGGAGCTGGCCAGAACGGCGCTGCGCCAGGTCCGCGCCTCGGGCCGGGAGGCGGTGCGCGAGCTGCGGACGACGGTGACGATCCTGCGCGACGAGCCGGGCGGGCCGGGGGAACCGGGCACGGCGGGCGAGCCGGTCGCGCCCGCGCCGCGTCTCGAACAGCTCCCCGAACTGGTCGGGCGCGCTCCGCTGGACGTGACCCTGCACCACACGCCGGGCGACGCGCTGCCGCCCGTGGTGGAGCTGGCCGCGTACCGCATCGTCCAGGAGGCCCTGACCAACGTGGTGAAGCACTCCGCCTCCCGGCACGCCGCCGTCTCGGTGCGGACGGTGGCCGGGGGGAGCCTGCTGGTCGAGGTGGTGGACGAGGGGCCGTCCGCGCCGCGCCCCGGCACCGGGTTCGGGCTGCTCGGGATGCGGGAGCGGGCCGCGGCGGTGGGCGGCAGCCTGGAGTACGGCGCGCTGCCCTCGGGCGGGTTCCGCGTGCGCGCCACCCTGCCGACCCGTCAGGAGGCGCGTTGACCGGCGAGCCGGGGGGCGCGCGGATCCGCGTCGTCCTCGCCGACGACCAGACGGTGGTGCGGGCCGGGTTCCGCGCGCTGCTCGATCTGACGGACGACCTGGTGGTGGTCGCGGAGGCGGCCGACGGCGGGGCGGCGGTCGAGGCGGTCCGCACCACCCGCCCCGACGTGGTGCTGATGGACATCCGCATGCCCCGCGTGGACGGCCTGGAGGCGACCCGGCGGATCGCGGCCGACCCCGCGCTGGACGCGGTGCGGGTCCTGGTGCTGACGACGTTCGAGGCCGACGAGTACGTCTTCGAGGCGCTGCGCGCCGGCGCGGCGGGCTTTCTGCTCAAGGACATCGAACCGGGCGAGCTGCGCGAGGCGATCCGCACGGTGGCCGGTGGCCGCAGCCTGCTGGCGCCCTCGGTGACACGGCGGGTGATCGAGGAGTTCGCCCGCCTGCGCACCCCGCTGGCCGACGGCGCCGCGCGGCTGGCGCCGCTGACCGTCCGCGAGCGCGAGGTGATGGCGCAGGTGGCGGCGGGCCTGTCCAACGAGGAGATCGGCGCGCGGCTGCTGATGTCCCCGCTGACCGCCAAGACGCACGTCAGCCGCGCCATGACCAAGCTCGGCGCCCGCGACCGCGCGCAGCTGGTGGTCCTCGCCTACGAGACGGGCCTGGTCCGCGCGGGCGAGCGGCCCGGCGGCGGCGCCGCCTGACCCCGGCACCCGGGACGCCGCCCTCGGCCCGCTGGACGAACGGGTCGCCGCCGTCGCCGCTGCCGCCGGCGTGCGGGCTACTCCCGGCGGGGTAGCGGCCGACTCCCCGCGGCGGATTCCGGGGGAGCGAGGGCTGCCTAGCGTCGTTCCCGTGATTGACATACACGAGCTCACCAAGCGGTACGGCGCCGAGCGCGCCGTCGACGGGCTCTCGTTCACGGTGCGGCCGGGCCGGGTGACCGGGTTCCTCGGGCCGAACGGGGCCGGGAAGTCCACCACCATGCGCATGATCCTGGGCCTCGACGCCCCGACCGCGGGCAGCGCGCTCGTCGGCGGGCGCGCCTACCGGGAGCTGTCCGCGCCCCTGCGCACCGTCGGCTCGCTGCTGGACGCCAAGGGCGTGCACGGCGGCCGTTCCGCCTGGCACCACCTCGCCGGGCTGGCCGCGGCGAGCGGCATCGGGCAGCGCAGGGTGGACGAGGTGCTGGGGATGGTCGGCCTCGACGCGGGCACGGCCAGGAAACGCGCCAAGGGCTTCTCGCTCGGCATGGGCCAGCGGCTGGGCATCGCCGCGGCGCTGGTCGGCGATCCCGAGGTGCTGATCCTGGACGAGCCGGTGAACGGCCTGGACACCGAGGGCATCCGCTGGATCAGGGACCTGATGAGGTCGCTCGCGGCGCAGGGGCGGACGGTGTTCCTCTCCAGCCACCTGATGAGCGAGATGGAGCTGACGGCCGACCACCTGGTCGTGATCGGGCGCGGCAGGCTGCTGGCGGACATGCCGATGCGGGAGTTCATCGAGTCGCACTCGGCGGGCGGGACGCTGGTCCGCGCGGCGGAGGCGGAACGGATGCGGGCGCTGCTGGAAGGCGCGGGCGCCCGGGTGAGCCCCGACCCGCGCGGCGGCTGGCTGGTCGAGGCCCTGGACGCGGCGGCGATCGGCGAACTGGCCCGCGCGCACGGCGTGGCGCTGAGCGAACTGACGCCGCGGCTCTCCTCGTTGGAGGAGGTCTACACGGCGATGGCCGCGGCCTCCGCCGAGTACCGGGCCACGGCGGGCGCGGAGGTGGCGCGGTGAGGACGTTCCCGAGGGCGCTGGCCTTCGAGTGGATCAAGTTCCGCAGCGTGCGGTCCACGGTGTGGACCACGGCGGTGATGGCCGCGCTCCCGGTGCCAGGAGCGGCGTTCGTCGCCGCGACCGAGAGCCTCCAGCCGGACGACACGGTGCTCGGGGGCAGCCTGACCCTCTCCGTTCCCGCGCTGATGCTGGCCGCGGTGGTGGGGGTGCTGACGGTCTCGGGCGAGTACGGAAGCGGCACGATCGCGACCACGTTCGCCGCGGTGCCGCGACGTTCCACGGTGCTGGCGGCCAAGGCGGCGTTGCTGGCGGGGCTGCTGTTCGCGCTGGCGCTGCCGTCCGCGGCGGGGGCCTACCTGGTCGGGGGCGCGATGCTGGACGACGGCTACGCGCAGGGCGACCCGTTGCCCGCGCTGTTCGGGGTGGCGGCGGTGTTCTCGGTGGCGGGGCTCCTCGGCCTCGCGGTGGGCACGCTGATCCGCCACGCGGCGGGCGCCGTCACCGCCGTGGTGGCCGGGCTGCTGCTCCCGTCGATGCTGGGGCCGCTGTTCGGGGACGCGGAACGGTGGGTGGCCGGGACCTCCCCGACCGCGGCGCTGGAGAAGCTGATCCAGACCTCGGACGCGACGGCGGAGGCGGTGGGCTCGCTCGGCCCCTGGCCGTCGCTGCTGCTGATCACCGGCTACACCACCCTCGCCCTCCTCGCCGCCACGGCCGCCCTCCGCACGAGAGACGCCTGACGGCCCGCCGGGGCGCGCGTTCGCCCCCCGGCGGCGGACCGCTCGCGTCCCGGCGGACCGCTCGCGTCCCGCGAGGGGCGCGCGACGAGGGGCGCGCGGCCGTGGCCGGCCACCGTGGGGCGGAGGCTTACGGGAGCAGCAGCGTCTTGCCGGTCGTGCGGCGGGTCTCGATCGCCGTGTGCGCCTCGGCCGCGGCGGTCAGCGGGTACGTCTGGCCGATCAGCGGGCCGACGGCTCCCACCGCCGCCGCGTCCAGCGCCTCGGCCAGCCGCGCGACCCGCTCCTCCGGGGGCAGCTGAAGGTCCTGGATGCCCCGCGGGGTGATGCCGCGGCGAGCGGCATCACCGGGGTCGGGGACGGCGAAGCCCCCGCTCGGGGAGCCGTGGTGGGAGACCCGGCCGCCGTCGGCCGCG
>NZ_LAVK01000329.1 GCF_001083795.1 Streptomyces sp. SBT349 | reverse complement strand
AGGTGGGGGAGGACGTGGCGGTCTCCTCGTCGGGGTCGGTCTCCAGGGAGTCGATGAGCCGGTCGCGCTCGGGGGTGTTCTCCGGCTTCACCAGGCCGAGACCTATATAGAGGACGAGCGACGTCGCCAGCGGCAGCCCGACGATGGCGGCCTGGGTGGCGTCCTCGACGATGTAGCGGACGACGTACCAGACCGCGAGCCCGCCCGCCCAGGAGGTGATCGCGGCGGTCGGCCCGTTGCGGCGGAACCACGGCAGGAGCCCGAGCATCAGCGGGATCGAGATCGGTCCCATGGTCGCCGCGACCAGTTCCACCACCGTATCGAGGACGAAGCCCTCGCCTCCCGTGCTGATCGCGATCGTCATGCTCAGGGTGACGAACAGCACGGTGGTCACCCGCGCGAACGTGAGCTGCGCGGCCTCCGTCAGCTGCCGCACCCTCGGCACGAGCACCGGGGCGATGTCGCGCGTGATGACGGCGGTGATGACGTTGGAGTCGGAGGCGACCATGGCCATGGTGTGCGAGAAGAACCCGGCGAGCATCAGGCCGATCAGCCCGGCGGGCAGCAACTCCTTGGAGAGCTCGATGTAGGACTCCTCGCCGTTGCTCAGCCCGGGGACGATCAGCGGGGCGGCGATCATCGGCAGGAAGAGGATCAGCGGCCAGACCAGCCAGAGCGCGCTGGACAGCAGCGCCGAGCGGCGGGCGTCGGAGCCGGAGGGCGAGGCCATGTAGCGCTGCGCCAGGTTCCACATGCCGCCGTTGTACTCGAAGGTCTTGACGAAGAGGAACGCGATGATCAGCCAGGTGGTGACCGTTCCGGCGACCGGGTCGCCGCGCCCGTCGGGCAGGTCGCCCCACATGGTGAACGGGAAGTCCGCGCCGAGTTCGGCCATCACGGCGATCAGCATCGCGATCCCGGCCACCGCCTGGATGACGAACTGCCCCATGTCGGTGAGGACATCGGCCCAGAGCCCGCCGACGGCCATGTAGGCCATGGTGGCGATGCCGGTGAAGATGATGCCCCACTCCAGGGGGATGTCCGCGAACCCCTGGAGCAGGACGGATATCGCCACCCACTTGGCGGCGATGTCCACGACCTTCAGCGCCGCGCCGCTGTAGGCGAGGACCTGCTGGGTGGGCAGGTTGTAGCGGCGGGCGAGGTATTCGAGCGGGGACTTGACGTCGTGCTTGGCCCGCAGCCGGTTCCAGCGGGCGGCCCAGATGAACGCGCCGATGCCGACGCCGAGTCCGATGGTGAGCGGCCACCAGAAGTAGACGGTGATGCCGTGGTTGTAGGCCACGGCGGCGAAGGCCACGAACATCACCGCGCTGTACCCCGACATGTGGTGCGAGATCCCGGACAGCCACCAGGGGATCTGGCCCCTGGCGGTGAAGAAGTCGGCGATCGTGTGCACTCGGTTCTTCGACCACCAGCCGATGGCTACGACGACGAGGAAGTAGCCAGCGACCACGATCCAGTCCAACGCGGACATCGCGGCTCCTAACGAGGGTGGGGACTGCCGGGGTTACCAGTGCGCGCGCTTGGGGACGAAGCTCGGCTCGAAGCGCCGCATGTACGCGGTGTCGTCGCGCCGCGTGATGCCGCACGCGAGGTACTGCTCGTGCATGGCCGCGAGGGCGTCGCGGTCCAGTTCGATGCCGAGGCCGGGGCCGTCGGGCAGCGGCACGGCGCCGTCGGTGAACCGGAGCGCGCCGGGGGCCACGACGTCCTGGCCGTCCTGCCACGGGGTGTGCGTGTCGCAGGCGTGGTCCAGGCCGGGGGTGGCGGCGGCCAGGTGGGTCATGGCGGCGAGGCTGATGCCGAGGTGGGAGTTGGAGTGCATGGACAGGCCGAGGCCGAACGTCTTGCACAGCGCCGCGACCTGACTGGAGCGCAGCAGGCCGCCCCAGTAGTGGTGGTCGATGAGCAGGACGCCGATGGCGCCGCGCTCGATGGCCGGGGGGAGGTGGTCGTGGGTGACCACGCACATGTTGGTGGCCAGATCCATCGGCACCTGGGCGGCGACCTCCGCCATGCCCGCGATCTCCGGCGCCGGGTCCTCCAGGTATTCCAGGACGCCTTCGAGCGCCTGGCCGATCCTGACCGAAGTGGCGGGTGTCCAGGCGGCGTTGGGGTCGATGCGCAGCGGCAGGCCGGGGAAGGCGTCGCGGAGCGCCACCACGGCCTCGGCCTCCTCGTCGGGGGGCAGCACGCCGCCCTTCAGCTTGATGGAGCCGAAGCCGTACTCCTCGATGAACAGCCGGGCCTGCGCGACCACGCCCTCGGGGTCGAGCGCGGCGCCGAAGCGGTCCTCGGCCTCACCGGGGTGGGCGCCCCACTTGTAGAAGAGGTAGGCGCTGTAGGGGACGGCCTCGCGGACGGGCCCGCCGAGGAGGTCGGCGACGCGGACGCCCGCGGCCTTGCCCTGGATGTCGAGGCAGGCCACCTCGAAAGGGGAGAAGACCGCGTCCACGGTCTTCTGGTTGGAGCCCGCGCCGGTGAGGCCGTGCTGGTCGGTCCCCACGTCGGTGCCGATCGAGGCGGCCACGCGCGCGTGGATCTCGTGGAGGGCGTGGACGCGCAGGCCGGTCAGGGAGGGGGCGACGGCCCGCAGCCGCTGGAGGTGCGAGAGGTCCCCATAGGTCTCGCCGAGGCCGCTCAGCCCCTCGTCCGTGACGACCTCGACCACCGTCCGCAGGGCCCAGGGCTCGTGCACGCCCATCGCGTTGAGGAGCGGCGGGTCCCGGAAGGCGACGGGGGTCAGGTGGATCTCACGTATGCGCATATCCAGCCCATTCATATATCTGAATTGGGGACAGTCTCATGAACAGACGTCGCAACCTTAGGAGCGCCCCCGAGGCGCGTCAAGAGTCTGAACGGCGTCTCCCTACCGGAACGAGCGGCCGGGCAGCGGCCGGGGGAAATCCGGTCAACGGCCCTCCCGCAGGGCCTCGGCCAGCACCTCCGCGAGGTGCCGCGCCCGGTGCCCGCCGAGCTGGTCGAGCTGGGTGCGGCACGAGTAGCCGTCGGCGAGCAGCACCGCGCCGGGGGCCGCGCCGCGCACGGCGGGCAGCAACTGGTCCTCCGCGCAGGCGACGGAGACGTCGTAGTGCCCGCGCTCGAAGCCGAAGTTGCCCGCGAGGCCGCAGCAGCCCGCCGTCAGTCCCCCGGTGAGCCCGGCGCGCTCGCGCAGCCGGCGGTCCGCCGCGTCGCCGAGCACCGCGCTCTGGTGGCAGTGCGTCTGGCCCGCGACGGGACGGCCGAGCCGGGGCGGCTCCCAGCCGGGCGCGTACGCGTCCAGGGTCTCGGCGAACGTCCGCACCCGCCCGGCCAGTTCGGCGGCGCGCGGGTCGTCGGGCAGCAGCTCGGGCAGGTCGGTGCGCAACGCGGCGGCGCAGGGCGGCTCCAGCACCGTCACCGGAAGCCCCCCGGGCACCCGGTCCAGGGTGCGGCGCAGCACCGCCCGCGCCTGGTCGAGCTGCCCGGTGCTCACATAGGTCAGCCCGCAGCACACCGGCCGCTCGGGCACGGTCGCCCGCAGCCCTGCCGCCGCCAGCACCTCGACGGCGGCGCGCCCCGCCTCGGGAGCGAGGTGGTCGGTGAACGTGTCGGGGAAGAGCACCACCTCGCGCCCCCGCGACCCCGTTCCGGCCATGCCCGCGACCGCCGCCCCCGACCGCCGCCACCAGCGCCGGAACGGCGTCCGCGCCAGCGGCGGGATGGCGCGTTCCGGCGCGATGCCGCCGAGCCGTTTCGCCACCGCGGCCAACGGCCCGACGCGCGCGGCGGCGTTCGCGAACGGGGCCAGGCGCAGCGCCGACGTCAGGGCCAGCCACCGGGGCAGCCGCCCCATCGCGTAGTGCGAGGCGGGCCGCAACCGCCCGCGGTACGCCTGGTACAGCACCTCGGCCTTGTAGGTGGCCATGTCCACATGGACCGGGCAGTCGCCGCGGCAGCCCTTGCAGGACAGGCAGAGGTCGAGCGCCTCGTGCACCTCCGGCGAGCGCCAGCCGCCGGTGATCACCTCGCCGGTCAGCATCTCGTGGAGCAGCCGCGCCCGCCCCCGCGTCGAGTGCTTCTCCTCGCCGGTGGCACGGTAGGAGGGGCACATCACCTGCGCCGGACCCGCCGTCGTCTCGCGGCACTTGGCGACGCCCACGCACCGGCGCACGGCGGCCGAGAAGTCCCCGCCGTCGTCCGGGTAGGCGAACGCGACGGGTCCGGGGCGCCGGGGCAGCCCGGCGAAGCGCAGGTCGGCGTCCAGCGGCGCGGGCCTGGCCAGCACGCCCGGGTTGAGCCCCGCGTCCGGGTCCCACAGGTCCTTGAACCGGCCGAAGACGCCGACCATTTCATCCCCGTACATGCGCGGCAGCAGCTCGGAGCGCGCCAGGCCGTCGCCGTGCTCGCCGGAGAGCGACCCGCCGTGCGCCACCACCAGGTCGGCCAGCTCGCCGGAGAACTCCCGGAAACGGGCGATGCCCTCGGCCGTCAGCAGGTCGAAGTCGATGCGGATGTGAATGCAGCCGTCCCCGAAGTGCCCGTACGGCATGCCGCGCAGGCCGTGGTCTCGCAGCAGCCCGCGGAACTCCCGCAGGTAGGCGCCGAGACGGGCGGGCGGCACCGCGCAGTCCTCCCAGCCGGGCCACGCCTCGCCGCCGTCGGGCCGCCGGGTCGCCACGCCCGAGGCGTCCTCGCGGACCCGCCACAGCGCCCGCTGGTCCAGCGGGTCGGTGACCACCAGGTGCCCGGTGGTCCCGCCGGGCGCCGCGGCCCGGCACAGCGCGGCGGCGTTGGCCTCGGCCTCACCGGTGTGCGAGCCGCCGGTCTCCACGAAGAGCCAGGCCCCGCCGCGCGGCAGGGCGGTGAGCGCCGCGTCGCCGACCAGGTCGGCGGCCATGCCCTCCACGGTCAGCGGGGAGTGCGCGAGCAGCGCGGACGCCGCCTCGGCCGCCGCGGACTCGTCGGGGTAGCCGAGCACGGCGAGCGCGCGGGCGGCGGGCGCCCGGACCAGCCGCACCGTCGCCTCGGTGAGCACGCCGAGCGTTCCCTCGCTGCCGGTGAACGCCCGCGCCCAGTCGCGGCCCTTCTCCGGCAGCAGCTCGTCCAGGGCGTAGCCGGAGATACGGCGCGGCAGCTCCGGGAAGCCGGTGCGCAGCAGCGCGAGATGGCCGCCGACCAGTTCCTCGACCGCGGCGCGCAGCGGCCCGGGACCGTCGAGGCCGCGCTCGCCGCGGGTGAGGACGGCGCGGTCGCCGCGGTAGGTGAGGACGTCGAGGGCGTGGACGTTGTCGGCCGTGGTGCCCCAGGCGACGGAGTGGGAGCCGCAGGAGTTGTTGCCGATCATGCCGCCGAGCGTGCAGCGGCTGTGCGTGGAGGGGTCGGGGCCGAACGTCAGCCCGTGCGGCGCCGCGGCCTCGCGCAGCGTGTCGCAGACGACGCCCGGCTGCACCGTGGCGGTGCGGGCCTCCGGGTCGAGGTCCAAGACGCGGTTCATGTGGCGGGTGAAGTCGAGCACCACGCCGGTCCCCGTGGCCTGGCCCGCGATACTGGTGCCGCCGCCGCGCGCCACCACGGGCGTGGCGTGGGCGCGGCACACGGCCAGGGCCGCGGCCACGTCGTCCGCGTCGCGGGGGGCGACCACGCCGACGGGCACGCGCCGGTAGTTCGAGGCGTCCATGGTGGTCAGGGCCCTGCTCGCCGCGTCGAACGCGACCTCGCCGCGCACGGCTTCCCGCAGGGCGGCGGCCAGCTCCGTACCGTTCCCGTTGTCCATGGCGGACAGCCTGCCCGTTGGGGGCGGTTTGAGGCACGGGGTCCACGCGGGCACGCATGATCACAGTTGTTCATTTTTGAACAGATGCAACCCTCGTATTTATCACAGACTTTAGCTGCGCGAACCTCACGAGACCGCTAGTGTTTCCCAATTGACAGGTCCGGCCCAATATCCCGACCAGAGGTTCCTCGGCTCATGACGGAACGTCCCCCCCTGCGCCATGCGTTGCTCGCCCTGCTCATATCGGTGGTCGTCACCGGACTCGGCTGGCTGGGGGCGGTGTACGCCTCCCCCGAAACGTTCCGAAGAGAGGTCGCCTGGGGCGCCGGACTCGCCGCGGTCCTGCTGACCGCCGCCGTGGTGACCGCCGTCCGCGGCCTCGGCGCCGCCGACGCGATGCGCCTGCGCCTGGCTGAGCGCGAGGCCGAGGCCGCCCGCGCCACCGCCGAGCGCGAGGCGGAGACCGCGCGCTTCGCCGAGGAGACCGTGCCCGCCGTCCTGGAGCGGCTGCGCGGCGGCCTCTCGGCCGACAGCGCGCTCGCCGGGGTCACGCCCCCGCGCCACGACGCGCACCGCCGCGTGCTCCACGCCCTGGCGGGCGAGATCGGCCGGGCCGAGGCGGGCAAGGCCGCCGCCATGGCCGCCAGCGCCAACGCGGCCGGCCGCATGCAGGCGCTCGCCACCAGCATGCTGGCCGACCTGCGCGACATGGAGCACCGGCACACCGACGAGGCCGTCCTCGGCGACCTGCTGCACCTGGACCACCGCACCGCGCAGGCGGGCCGGCTGGCCGACAGCATCGCCGTGCTCACCGGCTCCCGTTCGGGCCGCCGCTGGGCCAAGCCCATCGTCATGGAGTCGATCCTGCGCGGCGCCATGGGCCGCATCGGCGGCTACCAGCGCGTGCGGCTGCACTCGGCCGTCGCCGTCTCCATCGCCGGGCACGCGGCCGAGGGCGTCATGCACGCCCTCGCCGAACTCCTCGACAACGCGGCCAACTTCTCGCCGCCCACGGCCGAAGTCCACGTCTACGCCGAGGAGGTGCCCGCCGGCGTCATCCTCACCATCGAGGACAGCGGCCTCGTCATGAGCGAGGTCGCCCTGCGCCGCGCCGAGCGGGCCGTCTCGGGCGAGCCGCTCGACCTCACCCGCCTCTCCGGCACCAGGCTCGGCCTCGCCGTCGTCGGCTGCCTGGCCCGCAAGCACGGCCTGACCGTCTCGTTCCGCCCCTCGGCCCGCGGCGGCACCGGTGCGCTGCTGATGATCCCGCAGGAGCTCGTCAGCCGCCCGAAGGCCACCGCCACCCCCGCGCCCACCCCGCACGCCGTCGCGCCCGTCGCGCCCGTCACCCGCGCCGAGGCCGCGACCACCGCGCCCGACCCCGGTGACCTGCCCACCCACGACGCGCCCGCCGACGAGGCGGCCCCCGCGGCGGCGGGCGGCCCCGCCGCGGACGGCGAGGCGCCGCCCGCCACCGGCGACCACGCGCCCGCGGGCGAGGCGTGCGAGGAGGTGCTCGCGGGCGAGGACCTGGTCCAGTACAGCGACAGCGGCCTGCCCAAGCGCCGCAGGGGACGCACCCTGGCGAGCGCCCACCAGAACGGCACCACCAGCACCGCACGGCGGTCCCGGCCGACGACGGCCGCGGCCCACTCCCCGGCGGAGTCAGCCGCCCGCTTCGGCGCGTTCCGGCGCGCCATGCGAGGTGAGGGCGACACCACGCCCCCGGCGTCCGCAGCCCCGACACCTTCTCCGGAGGACGACACCCCATGACCGCGGCAACCACCGGAGCATCGCTCAACTGGCTGCTGGAAAGACTTCTGGCCCGGACCCCGGGCGCCCGGCACGCACTTGTGCTCTCCCGTGACGGGCTCAAGCTCTGCCGGACCCCGGAGCTCTCCGAGGACCAGGCCGACCAGCTCGCCGCGATCTCGGCCGGCATCCAGAGCCTCTCGCACGGCGCCTCCATCGAGTTCGGCGACGGAAGCGGCGGGGTGCGGCAGTCCATGACCGAGTTCTACGGCGGCATCCTCTTCATCGTGGAGGCCGGGGACGGCGCCCATCTGGCGATCGTCGCCGAGGACAGCGCCGACGTGGGCCTCATCGGGCACAACATGACCGAGCTGGTCGAGCAGCTCGGCGACTACCTCAGTTCGCCGCCCCGCGAGCAGGTCGCCGAGGGCGGCGGACCCGGATGAGCCGCCCTGGCCGGGACGACGACCCCGACCGGCTCTACACCCTCACCGGAGGCCGCAGCAGGGCCGGGAACGACGCGTTCGACCTGGTCACCCTCGTGGTGGCCGAGTCCGAACCGGCCACCGGCATGCAGTCCGAGCACGCCAGGATCCTGCGCATGGCCGAACACCCCACGGCCGTCGTGGAGATCGCCGCCGAGCTGGGCCTGCCGGTCTCCATCGTGCGGATCCTGCTCAGCGACCTGCTCGCGCTCGGCCGGATCACCGCCCGCCACCCCCACACCGGCGC
>NZ_LAVK01000328.1 GCF_001083795.1 Streptomyces sp. SBT349 | reverse complement strand
ACAGCACCGGCTGGATGGCCTCGAAGAAGTACTCGTTGGTGAAGGGGATCACCCAGACCGAGATGGTGGGCCGCTCCGAGACCTCCATCAGGTACTCCAGCTGCCGCCGCACCACCTGCCGCCCGCCGAACCGCATGCGCAGCGCGGCCTCGTGCAGGTAGACGTCGAACGGCGGCGGGTCGTCCCGTTCGAGGACAACCTTCCGCCGCATCCGGAACTCGGTGCGGGTCTCGATCTCCTCCTTCGAGAGCTCCGCGACGCCCCCGTGGAACAGCGCCCGGGTGTACTCCTCGATCTGGAGCAGGCCGGGAACGGCCACGGTCTGGAGAATCTGCATGTCGACCAGATGGTGTTCCAGCTCCGCCACATTGATCGGCCCCGGGGCAATGATGCCCCGGTACTCGTCCCACCAGAACTGCCCCCGGTGCTCCCTGGCGATGGCGCACAGCGCGTCGAGCAGCGCCTGGTCGGTGCAGGAGTAGAACGTGGCCAGCTTCCTGATGCGCTCCTCGCTGACGCCGATCCGGCCGGACTCTATGTGGCTGATCTTGCCCTGGTCCGTTCCGAGCATCCCCGCGGCTTCCCGGGCCGTCCGGCCCGCCCGCTCCCGCAGCTTTCTCAGCTCCGCGCCAAGACGCGCCTGTCGAGCGGTCGGATTCTCCCTCGGCGGCATCGTGTGTGTGATCCTTCCGTCGGCTGGCCCCGAGTCTGCCGCTCCCTCACCCCTTGAGTCCACTCGCCTACGCAACACCGCACCCCCACAGTTGCCGCGGAGCAACAATGCACCAAGATCACGGGACGGATGGCGGCATTCGGGGAAACAGGACGGACCGGAGCCCCGGTGCCCCGTGCGCTCCCTCACTCCCTGCCGCTACCGTTGAGCGGATGACCAGCACCGGCCCCCGTACCCTCGCCGACGAGTTGCGGTCGCGCTCCGACGCGGAGCTGGCCGGGCTGCTGCGCACCAGGGCCGACCTGCTGTCGCCGCTGCCCGGCGATCTCTCCCAGCTCGCCACCCGCGCCGGGACCCGCGCCTCGGTCCTGCGCGCGCTCGAACGACTCGACACGTTCACGCTCCAGGTGGCCGAGGCACTCGCCGTCGCGCCCCAGCCGTGCGCGTTCCCCGGCCTCGCCGCGCTGCTCCCCGGCGGCACCGACCGGCTGCCGGAGGCCGTGGCAACCCTGCGCTCCCGCGCCCTGCTCTGGGGCAGGCCGGACGCCATGCGCCTGGTGCGCACCGCGCAGGAGCTCCTCGCCCCCACCGCCGCGCGCCCCAGCTCCACCGGGCTCGGGCCCTCGCTGGCCGAGACCGCGGCGGGCATGTCCCCCAGCCGCATGCAGGACGTCCTGACCCACGCGGGGCTGCCGCCCACGCACGACACGGTGAGCGCGCTGTCGGCACTCGCCGCCCTGTTCTCCGACCAGCCGCGCCTAGGCGCGCTGCTCGACCACGCCCCGCCCGGGGCCCTCGACGCGCTGGACCGGCTCACCTGGGGCCCGCCCTACGGCGAGGTCTCCGCCCAGCCGGGCCCGCACCTGCGATGGCTGCTGGACCGGGGCCTGCTGATGCCGACGGGGCCCGGCACCGTGGTGCTGCCCCGCGAGGTCGCGCTCCACCTGCGCGGCGGGCGTGCCCACCGCGAGCTCAAGGCGCGCGCGCCGGAGCTCGCCCTCCGGGCGGAGCACGCCCCGCTCCTCGCGGACGCCGCCGCGGCGGGCGCCGCCTATGCCTCGATCACCGTCATCGAGGAGCTGCTGACCGCCTGGGAGACGGAGACCCCCGCGGTGCTGCGGGCGGGCGGCCTGGGTGTGCGCGAGCTGAAACGCGCCGCCGTCACCCTCGACGTGCCGGAGCCCGAGGCGGCCTTCTGGCTCGAACTCGCCTTCGCCGCCGGGCTGCTGGCCGCGGACGGCGAGGCCGACGAGCGGTACGCGCCCACCCCCGCCTACGACGACTGGCTGAGCCTGCCGACCGAACGGCGCTGGCTGCGGCTCGCCACCGCCTGGCTCGCCGCCACCCGCGTGTCCGGCCTGGTGGGCAGCCGCGACGGCAAGGGCCGCCTGCTGGCCGCCCTCGGGCCCGGCCTCGACCGCGGCCCGGTCGCCGGGGTCAGGCGGACCACCCTGCGTCTCCTCGGCGAGCTGGCCCCCGGCCACGCGCCGGAGCCGGTGACCGTGCTGGAGCGGTTGCGCTGGGAGATGCCGCGCCGCCTGACCGACGAGGCGCGCGGCGAGATGTGCCGCACCGCGCTGGCCGAGGCCGAGCGGATCGGCGTCACCGGGCGCGGCGCGCTCGCCTCGTTCGCCAGGCCCCTGCTGGCCGAGGCTCCCTCGCCCGAGGAGGCCGCCGCGCTGCTGGCGCCCCCCCTCCCCGAGCCGCTGGACCACTTCCTGCTCCAGGCCGACCTGACCGCCGTCGCCCCGGGGCCCCTGCGGCGCGAGCTGCGGCAGGCCATGGCCGTGGCCGCCGACATCGAGTCGCGCGGCGGGGCCACGGTCTACCGGTTCACGCCCGACTCGGTGCGCCGGGCGCTGGACGCGGGCTGGTCGGCGACCGAGCTGCACGACTTCCTGGCCGCGCGCTCGCGCACGCCGGTGCCGCAGCCGCTCACCTACCTGGTGGACGACGTGGCCCGCCGGTACGGCAGGCTCCGCGTCGGGGTGGCGGCCAGCTATCTGCTCTGCGACGACGAGTCGCTGCTGACCCAGGTCGTCGCCGACCGCCGCGCCGTGGGGCTGCGGTTGCGGCGGATCGCGCCCAGCGTCGTGGTCTCGGGCGCGCCACCGGACACGCTGCTGGAGCGGCTGCGCGAGTTCGGCTTCGCGCCGGCGGCCGAGGCCGAGGACGGCGCGGTCGTCACGCTCCGCTCCCAGCCCCACCGCACCCCGGCGCGCACGGCGCCCGAGCCCGCGCCCGACGCGCCACCGGCCGCCGACGACTCGCTGCTGGCCGCCGCCGTGCGCGCCATTCGCGCCGGCGACCACGCCTCGACCGCCGCGCCCAGGACGCCGGTGGGGCGCGTTCCCGACCCCGCGGGCCCCCCGCCCCGCACCTCCACGCTCGACACCCTCACCACCCTCCAGGGCGCGGTCCGCGCTGGCGGCCTGGTCAGGATCGGCTATGTCGGCGCCGACGGCCTCGCGGCCCAGCGGATCCTGGCCCCCGTCCGCGTCGAGGGGGGCTTCGTCACCGCCTTCGACCACACGGCGGACGAGGTGCGGACCTACCCCCTCCACCGCATCACCGGCACCGCGTACCTCGACCAGACCTAGTGCGCGGCACCCGGACATCTCACATGCGCTCGGGCGCGGCGATCCCCAGGAGGTGGAGGCCCTGGGCGAGGGTCGCCCGGGTCAGCTCGCAGAACGCCAGCCGGTTCGCCCGCACGTCCTGCGGCACGTCGCTGCGGAGCACCGGACACGACTCGTAGAACCCGGTGAACGCCCGCGCCAGCACGTAGAGATACCCCGCGAGCTGATGCGGCTCCAGCGCCTCCGCCACCGCGTCGAGCACCGCGCCGAACTCGTCCAGCGCCAGCGCCAGGGCGCGCTCCGCCGGTTCGAGCGCCAGCCCCGCGTCGAACCGCCCCAGCCCCGCGCCCGTCTCCGCGGCCCTCCGCAGGATCGAGGCGATGCGCGTGTGCGTGTACTGGAGGTAGACGCCGGTCTGGCCGTTGAAGCTGACCATGCGGGTGACGTCGAACGAGTAGTCCTTGGTCCTGGACGTCGACAGCTCCGCGTACTTCACCGCGCCCACGCTCGCCAGGTGCGCGATGTGGTCCAGCTCGTCCGGGCCCAGGTCGGGGTCCTTCTCCGCGACCACCTCGCGCGCCCGCTCCAGCGCCTCGTCCAGGAGGTCGGCCAGCCGCACGGTGCCGCCGGAACGGGTCTTGAACGGCCTGCCGTCGGGGCCGTTGATCGTGCCGTTCGCGGCGTGGACGGCCTCGATGTCGTCGGTGAGCCACCCGGCCCTGCGCGCGGCGCGGAAGACCATCTGGAAGTGCTGCGACTGGCGGGCGTCCACGATGTAGACCAGCCGCGTCCCGCCCAGCTCCTGGATGCTGTACCTGATGGTCGCCAGGTCGGTCGCCGCGTAGCCGAAGCCGCCGTCGCTCTTGCGCACCAGCATCGGGACGGGCTTGTCCTCGGGGCCGCGGATGTCGTCGAAGAAGACGACCTTGGCGCCGTTGCTGTCCTCCAGGACGCCCTTCTCCGTCAGCTCGTCCACGACGTCGTTGAGCCACGGGTTGTAGAACGACTCGCCCTTGATGTCGTCCGGGGTCAGCAGCACGCCCAGCCGCTCGTAGATCTGCTGGAACGCCTCCTCCGACTCGGCCACGATCTCGCGCCACGCCGAGACGGTCTCCTCGTCCCCGGCCTGGAGCGCGACCACGCGGCGCTGCGCCCGCTCCTTGAAACCCGGGTCGGCGTCGAACGCCTGGCGGGCGGTGCGGTAGAGCGCGTCGAGCGCGGAGACGGTGCCCGCGGTCTCGTCCGGGTCGAGGTCCTTCCGCCGCCAGGCGGCCTCGGGGTGCTCGAAGAGGTACTGGATGAGCATGCCGAACTGCGTGCCCCAGTCGCCGACGTGGTTCTGCCGGACGGTGCGGGCGCCGAGGAAGGTGAGCACCCGGGTGAGCGCGTCGCCGATCAGCGTGGACCGCAGATGGCCGACGTGCATCTCCTTGGCGACGTTCGGCGCGGAGTAGTCGATGACGGCGGTCTCGCCCGCCGCCGACTCGGCGACGCCGAGCCTGGGGTCGGCGAAGCGGTCGGCCATGCGGCCGAGGAGGGCGGCGTCGGCGAGGGAGATGTTGAGGAAGCCCGGCCCCGAGACCTCGACCCGGGCCAGCCCGTCGGCGCCGGTGAGCCCGTCGCGCAGCTCGTTCGCGACGTCGCGCGGGGGGCGCCCCAGCCGCTTGGCGAGGGAGAGAGCCACGTTCGACTGGAAGTCCGCGTGGTCGGAGCGTCGCACCAGCGGGTCCTCGGACGCCACTTCGGCCGGCAGAGCCCCGGCCATCGCCGCCGAAACCGCCGCTTCCACATCGTCGGCCAGGGACCGCACCCGTTCCGCCATGGTCGCTTGCATCCTCCACAGATCCAGGCCCCGCCTGTGCGGTGGGGCCACGACCCAGCATGCCAGCTCCGGCCATGGGCCGTTGCACCTGTTCCCCGGGGCCCCGCCGGGCGGAGCCCGCCCTCGACCGGATCGACGCGTCCGGCTCTGGCCGGCCCCGACCAGCCCTGACCGGCCCGTTCGCCTAGGATGACCGGCCGGAGGTCGGACATGATCACGGTCCCACCCGAACTGGCCGGTTACCACGTGCGGTTCAACGGTGAGGCGGGCGGCGCCTGGATCGAGGCGCTGCCCGCGCTCGCCGAGCGGATGCTCGACGCCTGGGAGCTGCGCCCGACGGGCCCCGGATGGCACGGCATGGCCGCCCTCGTCCTGCCGGTGCTGCGGGCCGACGGCGGCAGGGCCGCACTGAAGCTCCAGCCACACGAGGAGGAGAACGAGGCGGAGCCGCTGGCCCTGCGCGCCCACGACGGGCGCGGCGCGGTGCGGCTGCTGGAGTTCGACCCCGGGACGTGCTCGATGCTGCTGGAGTGGCTGGACGCGGAGCGCTCGCTGAACGACGTGCCCGACTCGTTCGAGGCGGCCGAGCTGCTGACCGGGCTGATGGCCCGCCTGGTCACCACCCCACCCCCGCCCGAGCTGCGGCGGAACCTGGGCGACATCGCCTCCGCCATGCTCGCCCAGGTCCCCGGCGCCCTCCCCTCCCTGGCCCGGGACGACCAGCGCCGCCTGCTGGCCGACTGCGCCGCCGCCACCCGCGAGCTGGTGGGCGAGCCGGGCGACCGCCTGCTCCACTGGGACCTGCACTACGAGAACGTCCTCGCCCCGCTCCCCGACGGCGACCGGCGGGAGCCGTGGCTGGCGATCGACCCCAAGCCGCTGGTCGGCGACGTCGGCTTCGACCTGCTCCCCGCCCTGGACAACCGCTTCGACCCGGCCGAGACCCTCCGCCGCTTCGACCTGATGACCGAGGTCCTCGCCCTGGACCGCGCCCGCGCCAAGGGCTGGACCCTCGCCCGCGTCCTCCAGAACGGCCTGTGGGCGATCGAGGACGGCCTCACCGAGATCACCCCCGACCAGGTCTCGATCGCCGAGACCCTCCTCACCCACCGCTGACCGGGAGGGGGCCGCCGAGGCGGGACACCATGCCCCGGCATCGGGCCATGGACAGCGGCGCGCATCAGCGGCACGCTGACCGGCAGGGGTCGGCCCGGGGGGCGTGACCACGGCGGGTGCTTCACTGGATGGCAGACGATCCCATCACGGAGGTGCGTGTGTCCTGCTTGATCGTGCAGAGCGACAAGACGCTGCTGCTCGAAGTCGATCACGAACAGGCCGAGGACTGCCGCCGGGCGATCGCGCCGTTCGCCGAACTGGAGCGTGCGCCGGAGCACATCCACACCTACCGCGTGACCCCGCTCGGCCTGTGGAACGCGCGGGCCGCCGGGCATGACGCGGAGCAGGTGGTGGACGCCCTCGTCAACTTCTCCCGTTACCCCGTGCCGCAGTCGCTGCTGGTCGATGTGGCCGAGACCATGTCCCGTTACGGCCGCCTCTCCCTGGTCAAGCACCCCGCCCACGGGCTCGTCCTCCAGGCCACGGACCTGCCGGTGCTCGAAGAGGTGCTGCGGTCCAAGCGCATCAAGCCGCTGGTCGGCGCGCGCATCGACCCGGACACGGTCGTCGTCCACCCCTCGGAGCGCGGGCAGATCAAGCAGGCGCTGCTCCGGCTCGGCTGGCCCGCCGAGGACCTCGCGGGCTATGTGGACGGCGAGGCCCACCCCATCGAGCTGCGCCAGGACGACTGGCACCTGCGCCCCTACCAGGAGCAGGCGATCTCCGGCTTCTGGCACGGCGGCTCCGGGGTCGTCGTGCTGCCCTGCGGCGCGGGCAAGACGCTGGTCGGCGCGGGCGCGATGGCGCAGGCGCGTTCCACCACGCTGATCCTGGTCACCAACACGGTCTCGGCCCGCCAGTGGAAGTCCGAGCTGGTGCGCCGCACGTCGCTGACCGAGGAGGAGATCGGCGAGTACAGCGGCACCCGCAAGGAGATCCGCCCGGTCACCATCGCGACGTACCAGGTCCTCACGACGCGCCGCAAGGGCGTGTACGCGCATCTGGAGCTGTTCGACTCGCGGGACTGGGGGCTGATCATCTACGACGAGGTGCACCTGCTGCCCGCGCCGGTCTTCAAGTTCACCGCCGACCTCCAGGCGCGGCGCCGCCTCGGCCTGACCGCGACGCTGGTCCGCGAGGACGGCCGCGAGTCGGACGTGTTCTCGCTCATCGGGCCCAAGCGGTTCGACGCGCCGTGGAAGGAGATCGAGGCCCAGGGGTACATCGCGCCCGCGGACTGCGTGGAGGTGCGGGTGGATCTGACCGACTCCGAGCGGCTGGCGTACGCGATGGCGGAGCCGGAGGACCGTTACCGATTCTGCGCCACCACGGACTCCAAGCGGCGGGTGACCGAGACGCTGGTCCGCCGCCACATGGGGGAACAGACGCTGGTCATCGGCCAGTACATCGATCAGCTCGACGAGCTGGGTGAACGGCTGAACGCGCCCGTCATCAAGGGCGAGACGACCAACACCCAGCGGGAGAAGCTGTTCAACGCGTTCCGGGCCGGCGAGGTGCCGGTGCTCGTGGTGTCCAAGGTGGCGAACTTCTCGATCGACCTGCCGGAGGCGACCGTCGCCATCCAGGTCTCGGGAACGTTCGGCTCGCGCCAGGAGGAGGCGCAGCGGCTCGGCCGGGTGCTGCGGCCGAAGGCCGACGGGCACGAGGCCCGTTTCTACTCGGTGGTGGCGCGGGACACGGTCGACCAGGACTTCGCGGCGCACCGGCAGCGGTTCCTGGCGGAGCAGGGTTACGCCTACCGCATCGTGGACGCGAGCGAGCTGGTGACGGGCGACGCCGAGGACGCGTAGCGCGGCGCCGCCGCCCGAGCCGCCCCGGGAGCCTCCGGAGCCTCCGCGTCGGCGCGCCCGAGGATGACCACGTCGAAGACGGCCCCGACCACGACACGGACGGCGCGTGCGGCGCGCAGCGCGCCCCCCAGCAGATGGTGCGAGGCCCCGGCGGCTCCGGCGGCGCTTCCGGCGCTGTGAACGGTCGCTGTACTCATGCCCTCCAGCGTGCCCCCCGGCGCCGCCCGCGGCATCGCTCCACGGACGGAAGCCCCCGCCCATGCCC
>NZ_LAVK01000327.1 GCF_001083795.1 Streptomyces sp. SBT349 | reverse complement strand
GGGGGAGGGGTGGCGCGTTCCGCGGGGGCCGGAGCGCGGTGAGGACGAGCGCGGCGTTCCGTTCGGCGTGTTTCTCGTCGAGCATCTCGGCGTGCGTGCCGGAGCCGGGCAGCACCTCGCCGCGGGTGGTGGAGCTGCCGTCCCAGCTGCCGGGCCGCCCCGGCGCGTACAGGGCCGCCTTCGCCTCGTCGGAGATCACGGTGACGGCCGCGGCCACGGCGCCCAGGTTGGGGGTGCGGGCGCAGAAGTCGAGGTACTCCCTGGCCTGGGCGAGCGTCTCGGCGGTGACGGTGTCGGAGCCGGTGTGGCGGCGCAGGTGGTCGCGCAGCTCGTGCTCGAACGCCTCGACGTGCTCGTCGGTGAGGAGGCCGGCCTCCAGGATCCGGTAGGAGTCCATGATCACCACATGGGGGACCTCGCGGCCCCGCCGTTCCAGCTCCTTGGCGACCTCGAACGCGAGGTTGCCGCCGAGGGAGTAGCCGAGAACGGGGCAGGGCCCCTCGGGGCGCAGCCGTTCCACGAGGTCGGCGTAGCGGACCACCTTGTCGCCGTCCAGGTGGTTGAACGCGATCAGCTCGTACCGCGGCAGATGGGCGGCGAACCCCCGGTACACCAGGCCGTGCCCGCCCGCCGGGGGGAAGCAGAACAGCGCGGGCCCGTATCCCGGGTTGAACGTCAGGTATGACTGGACTCCGGTGATGCGGCCGGTGATGATGTCCTCCACCGTCCTGGCCATGCCGTGCAGGGTGGTGACCTTGAAGAGCCGCCCCACGGCGATGGTGACGCCGAACTCGGTCCGGAGGCGGTGGATCAGCTCGATGAGCGCGATGGAGCTGCCGCCGGACTCGAAGAAGTCGTCGCGCAGGCCGGGGCGTTCGCAGCCGAGCAGCGCCTCCCAGTGGGCGGCCATGCTCCGTTCGTAGAGCGTGACGGGCGGCTCGTACGCCTCCTCGGCCTCCTCCGGCCCCGGCTCGGGCAGCGCCGCGAGGTCCACCTTGCCGTTCGGGGTCAGGGGCAGGGCGTCGAGCGCGGTGAAGTGGGCCGGGATGAGGTAGGTGGGGAGCCGGGTGGCGAGGTGGCGGCGGAGCGCGCGCGAGTCCTGGCGGGCGCCGGGGGCCGGGACCCAGTAGGCGCGGAGCGCGGGCTCGCCGCGGGCGTCGTCCCGGACGGTGACGGCGGCCTGGTCGACGCCGGGCAGGGCCGTCAGCAGGGACTCGATCTCGCCGGGCTCGACACGGTGGCCGTGCAGCTTGACCTGGGAGTCGGCGCGGCCGATGAGGTGCACCCGGCCCTGGGCGTCGCGGCGGGCCAGGTCGCCGGTGCGGTAGAGCCGTTCGGGTCCGGCGCCCGGTTCGCGGCTCAGCGTCAGGGTCACGAAGCGGCGGGCGGTCTGCTCGGCGTCGCCCGCGTAGCCGAGGGCGACGCCCGCGCCGCCGACCCAGAGTTCGCCGACGACGCCGGGCGGCACGAGGTCGCGGGGCTCGTCGAGGATGTGCAGCGAGCAGTTGGGGAGCGGCGCCCCGATGGGCACCGCCTGGTGCGGGTCGAGCCCGTCCACCCGCCCCTCGAAGCAGGCGCTGTCGATCGCCGCCTCGGTCAGGCCGTAGGAGTTGATGACACGGGTGCCGGGGCCGCACAGCGCGCGCAGCCGCTCGTACTCGCCGACCTTCCACGTGTCGGAGCCCACGATCAGCAGGCGCATGAAGTCCAGGCGGTGGCCCCCGTTCTCGCAGTGGGTCATCAGGGCGCGGGCGATGGCGGGCACGAACTCGGCGCAGTCCACGCCCTCGGCGGTCATCGCCGCGTGGAGGCCCGCCGTGTCGAACAGCAGGTCGCGGCCGACCAGGACGAGGCGCCCGCCCGAGCAGAGCGCGCGGACCAGGTCGCCGGTGAACACGTCGAACGAGACGCCCGCCATCTGGAGATGGGTGCCGGGCGCCGCGTCGAGCCCGTACTCCTCGCGCCAGGCGGCGTGCACGGCGGCCAGGGAACGGTGGCTTACGCGCACGGCCTTGGGGCGGCCCGTCGATCCGGAGGTGTGGATGACATAGGCGGGCGCGTCGGGGTCGGCGGGCGCCCGGTCCGGGTCCTCGTCCGGGTCCGGCGGCATCGCGCCGAGGTCCGCCGCGGGGGTGGTGAACGCCGGGAGGCCGTCCACGGCGAGGACATCGACCGGGGCGTCGGGCGGGGCGTCGGGCGGGGCGTCGGCCGCGCCGGGCGCGAGCGTGGTGGGCCGCCGGGCCGCCAGGCGTTCGCGCCCGGCCGCGTCGGTGAGGACCAGTCCGGTGCCCGCCTGGCCGATCATGAACGCCAGCCGCTCCACCGGGTGGTCGGGATCCAGCGGCAGGTAGGCGGCCCCGGTCTTGAGGATGGCGAGGAGGGAGACGATCAGCTCGGGCGACTTGGGCAGCGAGACGGCGACCACGCCGCCCGCGCCCACGCCCCGCTCCCGCACCTCGCGCGCCAGGAGCCGCGCGCGGTGCTCCAGCTCCCGGTAGGTCAGGGAACGGCCCGGCCCTCCGGCCGAGGCGGGAGCGGCGGGAACGGTCAGCGCGACCGCGTCGGGGGAGCGTTCCGCCGCGCGGGTGATCAGCCGGTGCACCGGCTGATCGTGGGGGACGGCGCGCCCCCGCGACGCGCGCAGGATGGCCTCGCGTTCCGCGGCGCCGAGCATCTCCAGCCGGTCCGCGGGCTGTTCGGGACCGGCCCGGGTGAACGACTCCAGCAGCGCGGTGTAGTGCGCGCACATCCGGCGCACGGTCGCGGGGAGGAAGAGGTCGGTGTTGTACTTCAGGACGCAGTGGAACCGCTGCTCCGCCTCGTCCTCGTACGCCGACAGCGTCAGGTCGAACTGCCCTTCCTCCTCCGGGAGTTCGATGTAGTCCAGGCGGTATCCGTACTGCTCGGTGGCGACCCTGTGGGCCAGCAGGATGAACATCGCCTGGAAGACCGCCGACCGGCTCGGGTCGTGCCGCAGGCCGAGCTCCTGCACCAGCAGCACGAACGGGTACTCCTGGTGGTCGAGCCCGCCGAGGACCCGCGCGCGGACCTGCGCCAGGAGCGCGGCGACGGAGGGGCTGCCCGACAGGTCGGCGTACAGCGGCAGCGGGTTGACGAAGTAGCCGTAGACGGAGGCGAACTCCTCCTGTGACCGGCCGGTCACCGGGCTGCCGACGACGATGTCGCGCTGACCCGAGTAGCGGTGCAGCAGGACGTGGTAGGCGCTGAGCAGCACCATGAACACGGTCACATCATGCTTGCGGGCCAGGGCGTGGATCCCGGCGCTGAGCTCGGCGTCGAGCACGAAGAACTCGGAGGCGCCGTTGTGGGTCTGCACCGCGGGGCGCGGCCGGTCGGTGGGCAGGTCGAGGGCCGGGACCTCGGCGGGCAGGCTGTCGCGCCAGTAGGCGAGCATGCGCCCGGCGGCGGGCGAGGCGAGGAGCCGGTTCTGCCGGTTGAGGAAGTCGAGGTAGCGGGCGGGCACCGGCGGCAGCTCCACGGGACGGCCCGAGCGCAGGCCCTCGTAGAGGGCGAGAAGCTCCTCGATGAAGGTGAACGTGGAGACGGCGTCCGAGATGATGTGGTGGACGGCCTTCATGATGATCCACCGGTCGGGGGCGCGTCGAAAGAGCCGGAGCCGGATCAGCGGATCGCGCTCCAGGTCGTACGGCCTGCGGTACTCGGTGACGATCATCGCGTGGACCTCGTCCCACTCCAGGTCCTGGACGTCGAACAGGCCCACGTCGGGGAGGGCGCTCTCCCCGATACGCTGGACGGGCTGCCCGTCCTGAAGCGCGAAGCTCGCGCGGAGCATCGGGTGGCGGGCGACGAGCGTGCCCATGGCCGCGAACATCAGCTCGGGATCCAGCGGCGCCCGTACCTCGACGGCGCCGCCGATGTTGTAGGCGAACCCCTCGGGGTTGAGCTGCTTGAGGAACCACAGCGCCTTCTGGTTCTGCGTGAGGGGGTGGCGGGCCGGGTCCTCGTGGAGCTCGACGGCCGCGGCGGCGCCGCCCGACGCGCCCGCGCCCTCGCCTCGTTCGCCGGGCCCGTCCCGTTCGGCCTCCTCGGCCTCCTCCGCCAGGGCGGTCAGGGCGTCGTGGAGCTGCGCGA
Organism: Streptomyces sp. SBT349; assembly: GCF_001083795.1. GTDB lineage: Bacteria > Actinomycetota > Actinomycetes > Streptomycetales > Streptomycetaceae > Streptomyces. The sequence goes on along the minus strand of NZ_LAVK01000327.1, from coordinate 4,232 downwards.
CGAGCTCGTGCGCCGGGGCGCCGCTGAGCAGCGCCACCACGGGCAGGGCGGCGCCCGTCTCGGCGAGCACGCGGGCGCGCAACTCCATGGCCAGGAGCGAGTCGAGGCCGAGCGCGCCCAGGCTGCTCGCCGAGGCGATCCGCTCCTCGGGCACCCGGAGCACCGCCCCGGCCAGCGCGGTGAAGCGCTCGGCCGCCAGCTGGGCGCGCCGTTCCCCGTCGGCCGTGCGGAACGCGTCGAGGAAGCCGCCGTGCTCCTCGGCGGAGCGGCCGTCGTCGGCGGTGGCCTCGGCGGCGAGCTCACCGACGAGCGCGGGAGGGGAGGGGTACCAGGCGAGGAACACCTTCCAGTCGACGATGGTGGCGATCAGCAGCTGCGGGCGGTCCTGGCCGATGACCCGTTCCAGGGTGGCCATGCCCGCGCCCGGCGTCAGCGAGCTCATGCCCCGGCTGACGCGGTAGTGCTCGGTCAGGCCGAGCTCCTCGATCATGCCGGTCGCCCAGGGGCCCCAGTCGAGGCTGAGCGCGGGCAGCCCGCGGGCGCGCCGGTGGTGGGCCAGCGCGTCGAGGAACGCGTTCCCCGCCGCGTAGTTGGTCTGCCCCCTGGTGGTGAGCAGGGACGCGACCGAGGCGAAGAGGACGAAGTGGTCCAGCGGCTCGTCGCGCAGGTGGTGGTGGAGCAGCCAGGCGCCGGCGGCCTTGGGGGCGAGGACGGCGTCGAACGCGCCCCGGTCCATCCGGGGCAGCGGCGTGTCGCGCACGTGCCCGGCGAGGTGGAACACCCCGCGCAGCGGCGGCGCGTCCCGGCGCCGGTACGCGTCGAGCCATGCGGTCAGGGCCCGTTCGTCGGCGACGTCCACGGCGGCGAGGACCGGGTGGGCGCCCAGCGCCTCCAGCTCCTTGACGAACCGCGCGGCGCCGCCCGCCGCGGAGGCGGGGTCGAGGCCGCGCCAGGTCTCGCGGTCGGGCAGCGGGGTGCGGCCGGCGAGGACGAGATGGCGGGCGCCCCGCCGGACGAGGAAGCGGCACAGGACGCGGCCCAGGGCACCGAAGGCGCCGGTGACGAGGTAGGCGCCGTCGGGCCGCAGCCGCAGCGGCAGGGGCCGGGTGAGTCCCTCGGGGCGGACGAGGCGCGCGGCGAGGCGGCGGCCGGGGCGCAGGGCGATCTCGTCCTCGACGGGCCCGCGTTCCCGCTCCCGCCCCGGATCGGGGGGCGCGGGCAGGAACTCGCGCAGCAGCGCCTCCGCCTCGGCGCGCGGTCCCGGCGCGGCGTCGCCGTCGCGCGCGGGGGTGAGGTCGATCAACGTGCCGGGGTGGGACGTCAGTTCCTGCTGGCGCAGGACGCGGCCCACGCCCCAGGCGAGGGCGGGCAGCGGCTCGGCGCCCTCGCCGGGGGCCGTGGCCTGCGCGCCGCGGGTGACGAGGTGCAGGGCGGCGGGCGAGGCGCTCTGCCGGGGGTCGTCCGCGAGCGCCTGGGCCAGCGCGACGAGGGAGTAGGCGCCGGTGGCGGCGTGCTCCTCCAGGTGCCGGCGCCCGGTGGCGTCCAGCGGCGGCAGGGCGAGGTTCCACAGGTGCACGACGGTGCCGGGGTTCATGGCGGCGGCCGGTTCGGGGGTGGCCGGTCCGGGGGCGGCCGGTCCGGCGAGGTCGGCGAGCAGGCGGCGCACGTGGGCGGCGTCGCCGGGGACCACGGTCGAGACGCCGGTCCCGGCCCCGAACGCGTAGGCGTCCCCGGGGCGGACGAGGTGGCAGTGGCCGCCGCGCGCCGTCACCAGGTCGCCGAGCGCGTCGGCGACGCCGCCGGGCGCGTCGGCGAACAGCAGCCAGTCCCCGGCGGCCGGTGCCGCGTCGGCCCGGTCCGCCTCGGTCGCGGCGTCGTGGGGCGTCTGGACCCAGGCCGGTTCGGCGAGCCAGCCGTCGATGGTGGCCGGTCCCGCCTCGGCTGGGGCGCCCGCCACATCGGCCGCCCTGAACCCGCCGACGTGGCCCAGCGGAACGCCGTCCTCGCCGAACAGCGCGATGTCGCCGACGAGTTCGCCGTCCCCCCGGCGGGTGACGGTCGCGTGCGCCCACAGGGGCTGGTGGCCGACCGGGGCGGTGCGCACCTCGGCGATGGACAGCGGCAGCAGGAGCCCGGTGACCGGCGCGCTCCGGCCGCCGTCCTCGGCCCGTTCGGCGAGGATGCCGGCCGCCAGCAGGGTCTGGAAGCAGGCGTCCAGCAGAACGGGGTGGACGTGGTGGCGCGCCGCCGCGTCGCCGATGCTCTGCGGCGGGCGGATCCGGGCCAGCGCCTCGCCGGGGCCGGTCCACAGCTCCGCGATGCCCTGGAACGCGGGACCGTACGCGTAGCCGTGCGTGCCGAGTCCCGCGTAGCAGGCGGCGGCGTCGTGGTGGCGCGTGGCCCGCTTCCTGACGGCGTCGGCGTCCAGCGCGGGCGCGCCACCGGGCGGGCGCGCCCCGGCGCGCACGGTGCCGCGCGCGTGCACGGCGGGCTCCCCGGCGTCCCCCGCGCCCGCGCCGGTGCCCGTGCCAACGCCCGCGCCCGCGCCCGCGCCGGTGGCGACGGTGAAGGTGGCGTGCTCCGAGGAGAACGACAACTGCACGGCGCGCGCCGCTCCTTCGGGGAGGAACAGCGCCTTCCGCAGCTCGATGTCGCCGAGCGCCGCGTGCGTGCCGCCGGTCATGGCCCGCACCGCCTGGGCGGCCATCTCCAGATAGCCCGCGGCGGGGAACAGGACCTGCCCCTGGATGCGGTGGTCGGCGAGGTAGGGGGCGGTCTCGGTGTCGAGCAGCGCCTCCCACGCGGGTTCGGCCGTGGCCAGCCGGCGGCCGAGGAGGGGGTGGTCGACCAGGCCGAGCCTGATCTGCGCGACGGGCTCCGGCTCGGTCCAGTACCGGTCGCGCCGCCACGGGTAGCGGGGCAGGGGCACGACCCTGCCTCGGGGGTGCGGCACGCTCCAGTCGATGGCGCGCCCGAGGGTGTGCAGCGCGGCGAGCGAGGTGGTGAAGCGGACCTCCTCGTCCCCGCCCCTGCGCATCGAGGGCAGGGTCACCACGTCCTCGCCCGCCGGGTCGCCCGGCCCGTCCGCGAGGCACTCGCGGATCGAGTGGGCCAGCACCGGGTGCGGGCCGATCTCCAGGAAGATCCGGTGCCCGTCGTCGGCCATGCGCTCGACCGCGGAACGGAAACGGACCGGGTCCCTGACGTTGTCCCACCAGTACGCGGCGCCGAGTTCGGGTCCCTGGGCCAGGCCCTCGCGGGCCGTCAGGTACAGCGGGACCCCGGCGGGGCGCGGGGCGATGCCGGCCAGGGCGTCGAGCAGTTCGTCCCTGATCGCGTCCATGGCGGCGCTGTGGTAGGGGACATCGGTGGCGAGGAAGGTGGCGAACAGCCGCTCGGCGCGCAGGCCCCCGGCCAGTTCGGCGAGCGCCGCCCCGTCCCCGGCCAGGGTCAGCGAGGCCGGGCCGTTGACCGCGGCGACGGAGACCCGTTCGCCGTAGGGCTTCAGGCGCCGCGCCGCCTCCTCCTCGGACAGGCCCACGGCGAGCATCCGCCCGGTGCCGGCCAGCCGCTGCTGGAGGCGGCTGCGGTGGACGACGATCCGGGCCGCGTCGCGCAGGCTGTAGATCCCGGCCTCGTGGAACGCGGCGATCTCCCCCGTGCTGTGGCCGACGATGGCGTCGGGGCGGACGCCATGGGCGCGCCACAGCGCGGCGAGACCGATCTGCACGGCGAAGTTGGCGGGCTGGGCCAGCCAGGTGTCGGCCATGCGGGAGTCGGCCTCGTCGGCGTCCATCTCCTTCACGAGGGACCAGCCGGTGAGCGCGGCGATCTCGCGGTCGCAGCGCAGGACGGCCTCGCGGTAGACGGGCTGCGAGGCGTACAGCGTGCGGCCCATGCCCCACCACTGGGGCCCCATCCCGGTGAACACCCAGGCCAGCCGCGGCTGTTCGGCGCCCTTGCGCCCGCCGAGGAGTACCCGCGGGTGCTCCTCGCCGCGCAGGTGCGCGGCGAGCGCCTCGTCCAGGTCCTCGGGCGAGCTGTAGACGACGGACAGCCTGGCGTCGTGGTGCTGGCGCCGGTGGGCGAGCGTGTGGCCGAGGTCGGTGAGGTCCGTGGCGCGCCCGGTGCGGGGGTCGGGGGCGAGCTCGCGGCGGAACCGTTCGGCGAGGACGGGCAGTCCGGACGCGTCGCGGGCGCTCAGCGGAAGGATGGAGTAACGGGGGCGGGTG
>NZ_LAVK01000326.1 GCF_001083795.1 Streptomyces sp. SBT349 | reverse complement strand
CCCCGGCTCCCGCGGACGGTGTCGGCCGGGGGGTGTCGTGACCGTCGCGGGTGGGTATCGCGTGGTGCGGGTGCGGCGGGGGGCCGTGCTGGTGCACGGGCGGGCCCTCGGCGTCGGAGCGGTGCTCGCCATCCTGCTCGCCGGGGCGGCCCTGGCCGCCCTCTGCCTCGGGGAGTCCGCCGTCGCGCCGGGCGACGCCCTGCGGGCCGCGGCCGGCCTGGAGTCCGAGGCCGACTTCGTCGTGGGAACGCTGCGGCTGCCCCGGCTCACCCTCGCCCTGCTCGTGGGGGGCGCGCTCGGGGTGGCGGGCGCCCTGATCCAGACCGTCGCCCGCAACCCGCTGGCCAGCCCCGACATCATCGGCGTCACCCATGGGGCCGCGGCCCTCACCGTCGGCGCCATGACCTACGGCCTGGCCTCCACGGCCGTTCTCCCCCTCTGGTCCGTCGCCGGTGGCCTGGCCGCCGCCGGGCTCGTCTACCTCTTCGCCTGGCGGGGCGGCCTGCACGCGGCCCGTTTCGTGCTCATCGGCATCGGCCTCGCCGTCGCCCTCCGCTCGGTCACCCAGCTGTTCCTGACCAGGGGCGACTTCCAGGTCGCCCAGCAGGCCACGGTCTGGATGACCGGCTCGTTCAACGGGCGCGGCTACGACGAGGCCGTGCCGCTGGCCTGGGCGCTGCTGGCGCTGGTGCCCGCCGTGCTGTGGGCCGCCCGCGCGCAGCGGACCGTGGTGCTGGACGACGACACCGCCACCGCGCTCGGCGTGCGTATCGGCCGCACCCGCGTGGGCCTGGCCTCCACCGGCGTGCTCCTCGCCGCGCTGGCGACCGGCGCCGCGGGCCCGGTGGACTTCGTCGCGCTCCTCGCGCCGCAGATCGCCCGCCGCCTCACCCGCACCGCCCAGATCCCGCTGCTGTGCTCGGCGCTCGCGGGGGCGTTCCTCACCGTGGCCGCCGATGTGCTGGCGCGGACGCTGTTCTCGCCCACCGAGCTGCCCGCCGGGGTGGTCACGGCCGCCGTCGGCGCCCCCTACCTGCTCTGGCTCATCGTCACCAACCGCACCGGAGGCCGCACATGACCAGCCGTCTGCGCGCCAGGGGGCTGACCCTCGGCTACGACGCCGCCGGGCCGGTCGTCCACGGGCTCGACCTGGACGTTCCCGACGGCCGGGTGACGGTCGTCGTGGGGCCCAACGCCTGCGGCAAGTCCACCACCCTGCGGGCGCTGGGGCGGCTGCTGAGGCCGCGCGGCGGGGCCGTGCTGCTCGACGGCCAGGAGCTGGCCGCCATTCCGACGCGCAGGATCGCGCAGGCGCTCGGGCTGCTGCCGCAGTCCCCCGTCGCGCCGGAGGCCATCACGGTCGCCGACCTGGTCTCGCGCGGGCGCCAGCCGCACCAGCGGTGGTGGCAGCAGTGGTCGGAGGCGGACGAGCGGGCGGTGACCGAGGCGATGGCGCTCACCGATGTGACGGAGCTGGCCGCCAGGCCCGTGGACACCCTGTCCGGCGGGCAGCGGCAGCGGGTGTGGATCGCCATGGCGCTGGCCCAGGAGACGGATCTGCTGCTGCTCGACGAGCCGACGACGTTCCTCGACATCGGCCACCAGGTCGAGGTGCTGAACCTGGTGCGGCGCCTGGAGCGGACCGTGGTCACCGTGCTCCACGACCTCAACCAGGCCGCCCGTTACGCCGACTTCCTGGTGGCGATGAAGGACGGGCGCATCGTGGCACGCGGGCGCCCCGGCGAGGTCGTCACGGCGGAGCTGGTGCGCGAGGTGTTCGGCCTGGACGCCGTCGTCGTGCCCGACCCGGTGACCGGCTCCCCGCTCGTCGTCCCCTCGGCCCCCGTGCCGAGAACCACCCCCGAACCGAACGAGAAAGAGGCGACGTCCGCATGAACCGCCGTCACACCACGATCCCCTCGGCCCTGGCCACCGCGCTCGCCCTCGCCCTGACCGCCTGCGGAGGCGGCTCGGACGACGGTGCGGGCGGGGGCGGCGAGGAGGCCGGGACCAGAACCGTCGACTCCGCCATGGGCCCGGTCGAGGTGCCGGAGAACCCCGAGCGCGTCGTCGTGCTCGACACCGGCGAGCTGGACACCGCGATCACCCTGGGCATCACCCCGGTCGGCGCGGTGCAGACCGACACCGGCGTGATGTTCCCCGAGTACCTGCCGCGGGAGGGCCTGGAGGGCGTCGAGAACGTCGGCGCCATCGCCCAGCACAACCTGGAGGCCATCCACGAGCTGGACCCGGACCTCATCATCGGCAGCAAGGTCCGCGACGAGCAGCGGTACGACGAGCTCTCCGAGATCGCCCCGACCGTCTTCACCGAGCACGTGGGCGCGCCCTGGCGGGAGAACTTCCTGACCCACGCCGACGCCCTGGGCAGGCGCGCCGAGGCCGAGGACATCGTGGCCGCCTACGAGGCGCGCGTCGCCGAGGTGGTCGAGGCGCTGGGCGGCGAGGAGGCCGTGGCCGGTACCGAGGTGAGCATGGTCCGCTTCATCGAGGGCGGCAACACCCGGCTCTACGCCGACCAGAGCTTCATCGGCCGCGTCCTGGCCGACATCGGCTTCGCGCGCCCGGAGATCACCGCCGACGCGCCCGACGGGTTCGCGGTCGAGATCAGCCCGGAGCAGGTCGACCGGGCCGACGGGGACGTCATCTTCTACACCTCCTACGGCGCCGCCGACGCCTCGGGCGAGGAGGAGGCCGTCGGCGGCCCGCTGTGGGACGGCCTCTCCGCCGTCCGGGAGGGCGACGCCCACCGGGTGGACGACGGCCTGTGGTTCCTCGGCATCGGCTACACCGCCGCGGGCCAAATCCTCGACGAGATCGAGGGGACCCTGGCGGCCGGCTGAGGCGCGCGGGGCCGGTTCACAGCGCGTCGATCCGCTCGATCTCGCCGATCACGCGCTGCTTCAGGGCCCGCCCCATCGGGGCGTAGCCCAGCTCGGCGGCGAAGCGGTCGGCCTCCGTGTCGGTCAGGACCCAGGTCCAGAAGTCCCGCAGCAGCAGGGCCGTTCCGTCGTCGTAGCCGCAGGCGTAGGCGAGGATCCAGTTGGCGCCGGTGATGGGGTAGCCGTCGCCGCCGATGTCGTCGATGTTGAACTGGAAGTCGCCGGGGATCTCGGCCTCCTCCGAGGCGGCCGTGGTGGCGGCGAGGGTGGGCTCGACGGGGACGCCGTCCTCGTTGACCACGCGGGCCGTCGCCAGGTCGTTGGTCAGCGCGTAGGACTGGTTGACGTAGCCGAGACCGCCGGGGCTCTCCTGGACGGCGCGGGCGACGCCCTCGTTGCCGTCGCCGCCGGCCGTGTCGGCGTGCCAGTCGATGTCCGTGCCCTCGGCGTACTCCTCCGCCCAGAACCCGACCTCGGTGGTCAGGTAGCGGGTGAACACGTAGGTGGTGCCCGAGCCGTCGGAGCGGTGGACCGGGGCGATCTCCTCGTGCGGGAGGTCCATGTCCGGGTTGAGGGCGGTGATCGCCGGGTCGTCGTAGTGGGTGACCTGCCGGTCGTAGACCTGGGCGATCACCTCGGAGGTGAGCACCAGGCCGTCCAGCGCGTCGTCGTTCAGCGCGATGACCACCGCGCCGAAGACGACGGGGAACTGCACGGCCGGGCAGCCCCGCACGTCGTCGGCGACCGACAGCTCGCTCTCCTGGAGATACCGCTCCGAGGAGCCGAAGTCCACGGTGCCGGAGAGGAACTGCTCGATGCCGCCGCCGGAGCCGACGGCCTGGTAGTCGATCCAGACGCCGGTCTCGATGTGCCGGCCGTAGTAGGCCATCCACTCCTGGAACAGCGGGTCGGGGAACGTCGCCCCCGAGCCCGAGAGCCGGCCGGTGAGCGTGCCCCGGGTGACGGTGGCCTCGCCACCACCGTCCCCGGTGCACCCGGCGCAGGCGGCGAGCAGGACGGCGGCCGCCGCGGTGGGCGCGGCGGCGCGGGCGAGCAGGTTCCGCATGGCGCCTGTGCCCTTCCGGTCAGCCGAAGCGGCCCGAGACGTAGTCCTCGGTGGACTGGTTGGTCGGGTTGGTGAAGATCTTCGTGGTGGTGTCGATCTCCACCAGGCCGCCCGGCTCGCCGATGGCCTTGAGGTTGAAGAAGCCGGTGACGTCGCTGACCCGCTGCGCCTGCTGCATGTTGTGGGTCACGATGACGATCGTGTACTGCTCCTTCAGCTCGGTGATCAGGTCCTCGATCGCCTGCGTGGAGATGGGGTCGAGCGCCGAGCAGGGCTCGTCCATCAGCAGCACGTCGGGCGCCACCGCGATGGCGCGGGCGATGCACAGCCGCTGCTGCTGGCCGCCGGAGAGTCCCGAACCGGGGCGGCCGAGGCGGTCCTTGACCTCTTCCCACAGGTTCGCCGCGCGCAGCGAGCGCTCGACGAGGCCGTCGAGGTCGGCCTTCTTCATCCGCTTGTTGTTGAGCTTGAGCCCGGCCGCGACGTTGTCGTAGATCGACATGGTGGGGAACGGGTTGGGCCGCTGGAACACCATGCCGATGTGGCGGCGGACGCCGACCGGGTCCACGCCCAGGCCGTAGAGGTCCTGGTCGTCCATGAGGACCTTGCCCTCGACGCGCGCCCGGGGGACGAGCTCGTGCATGCGGTTGAGGGTGCGCAGGAACGTCGACTTGCCGCAGCCCGAGGGGCCGATCAGGGCGGTGACCGACCGCGGCTCGATCGTCATCGACACGCCCTGCACGGCGAGGAACTTGTCGTAGTAGATGTCGAGGCCCTTGACCTCGATGCGCTTGGCCACAGTGCTTCGCTTTCTGTGAGGTCAGGGGGTCAGTTGCGGATCTTGGGCGCGAACAGCCGGGCGATCAGCCGCGCCACGAGGTTGAGCGCCATCACGATGAGGATCAGCGTCAGCGCCGCCGCCCACGCCCGGTCGTAGAACGCCTCGCGGGCGAAGCCGGGGGCGGTCGCGTACTGGTTGTAGGAGTAGACGGAGAGCGTGGCCATCCGTCCTTCGAACGGGTCGAAGTTGTCGCCCCTGGTGATGCCGACCGTGATCAGCAGCGGGGCCGTCTCGCCGATGACGCGGGCGATGGCCAGCGTGACGCCGGTGGCGATGCCCGCGATCGCGGTGGGCAGCACGACCTTGAGGATCGTTCGCCACTTGGGGACGGCCAGCGCGTAGGACGCCTCGCGCAGCTCGTTCGGCACCAGCTTGAGCATCTCCTCGGTGGAGCGCACCACCACCGGGATCATCAGCACGCTCAGCGCGACCGAGCCCATGAAGCCCATGCGGATGCCGGGCCCGTAGAACAGTTCGAACAGCGCGTAGACGAAGAGACCGGCGACGATCGAGGGGATGCCGGTCATGACGTCCACGAAGAACGTGATGGCGCGGGCCAGCCGCCCGCGGCCGTACTCGATGAGGTAGATCGCCGTCATCATGCCGATCGGCACCGATATCAGCGCGGCGATGCCGGTGATGATCAGCGTGCCCGTCAGGGCGTGGCTCGCGCCGCCGCCCTCGTTGACGACGCCGAGCATCGAGTTGTTGAAGAACTCCGAGTCGAAGCGTTCGAGGCCCTCCCCCACGACCGTGCCGAGCACGGAGACCAGCGGCAGCAGGGCCAGCAGGAACGCCGAGCTGACGATCGCGGTGACGAACCGGTCGAAGGCGCCCCGCGGGCCCTCGACGGTGCGCGACCAGAGGTAGACCGTGGCCGTGTACCCGACGACGCCGACGATGGCGGCGAGCGCGGGGGCGGCGTCGAGGAGCTGCCACAGCGCCAGGCCGATCAGGACGAACGCGGCCAGCGTGCCGGGCGCGGCGCCCCGCGGCAGCGAGGCCCGCGACAGCGGAACGGGGGCCAGCACCACGGCCGGGTCCCGGCTCTTGTCCAGGGAGGTGGTCGGAGTGGACATCAGTTGGCTCCCGAGAAGTCACGGCGCCGGTTGATCACCGCGCGGGCCCCCATGTTGACGAGGAGGGTGACGGCGAAGAGGACCAGGCCCGAGGCGATCAGCGTGTTGACGTCGAGCCCGGAGGACTCGGGGAACGACAGCGCGATGTTGGCCGCGATCGTCGAGGAGTTCTCGCTGCTGATCAGGTCGAAGCTGACGACATCGCGGCTGGCGGAGAGCACGATGGCCACGGCCATGGTCTCGCCGAGCGCGCGGCCCAGGCCGAGCATCGAGCCGCCGATGATCGCGGAGCGGCCGAACGGGAGCACCGCCATGCGGATCATCTCCCAGCGGGTGGCGCCCAGCGCGAGGGACGCCTCCTCGTGGAGCCGGGGCGTCTGGAGGAACGCCTCCCGGATCACGGCCGTGGCGATCGGCAGGATCATCACGGCGAGCACGACGATGGCGACCAGCATGGTGCGGCCGGTCGTGGAGGCGGGCCCGTCGAACAGCGGGATGAAGCCGAGGTTCTCCGAGAGCCACTCGGTGGGTTCCACGGTCATCGGCGCCAGCTCGAAGAAGCCCCACAGGCCGAAGATGATGCTGGGCACGGCGGCGAGCAGGTCGATCACGTAGCCCAGCAGGGAGGCGAGGCGGCGCGGGGCGTAGTGCGAGATGAACAGCGCGATGGCCACCGCCAGCGGGGTGGCGATGACCAGGGCGAACGCGGCGGATATCAGCGTTCCGAACAGGACGGGCCAGACGTACAGGACGATGCCGTCGCCGCCCGGTATCCGGTCGGAGTCGGCCCACAGCGCGGGCCACGCCTCGGCGACCAGGAACGCGGCGACCCCGGCGAGGATGACCAGGATCAGCAGACCCGCGCCGGTGGATGCGCCGGAGAAGACGCGGTCCCCCAGCTGCTGCGGCGTTCCCCGCCTGCGCCCGCCCTCGGTCGCGCGAACCGGGTCGCGCTTGCTCTCCTTGGTGGGAGGCACAGTCTCTCCCTTTCTCATACGGCTTTCTCGGCTGGAACGAACTCGGCTGGCCGTAGGGGCTCTACGGCGAATGGCCCCAGGTCCGGGCGGCCACCCTGCGGGGGCCACCCGGACCGTTGGGGCCAGGAGGTGGGGGTCAGGCGGCGGAGATCGCGTCCACGGCGGCCTGGAACTCGGTGCGGAGCTCCTCGGAGAGCGGGGCGGAGCCGGCCTCGGTGGCGGCGGCCTGCTGGCCCTCCTCGCTGATGATGTAGCCGAGGAACGCCTGGACGAGCTCGGCCTTCGCGGCGTCGTCGTAGGTGGCGCAGGCCATGGCGTAGGACACCAGGACGATCGGGTACGTGCCGGCCTCGGTGGTGTCACGGGCCAGGTCGTACGCGAAGTCGTACTGGCCGCGACCCTCGACGCGCTCCGACACCGCGAGAACGGCGGCGGCGGCCTCGGGGGAGTAGGACACGAACTCCTCGCCCACGCCGACGCTCACGGTGCCGAGCTCGGTGGCCTGGCTGGCGTCCATGTAGCCGATGGTGCCGTCGCCGCCGGAGATGGCCGCGGAGACACCGGAGGTGCCCTGGGCGGCCTCGCCGCCGGAGACCGGCCACTCGTCGCTGACCTCGTGCGGCCAGTCGTCGGGGGCCACGGCGGCCAGGTACTCGACGAAGTTCTCCGTGGTGCCGGACGGGTCGGACCGGTTCACCACGGTGATCGCGGAGTCGGGCAGCTCGACGTCGGGGTTGTCCGCCGCGATGGCCTCGTCGTTCCAGGTGGTGATCTGCTGGTTGAAGATCTGGGCGATGGTCGACGGGCTGAGGTTCAGCGAGTCGACGCCCTCCAGGTTGAAGGCCAGGGCGATCGGGGAGACGTAGACGGGGATCTCCACCACGTCGCCGGCGCAGCGCTCGGTCGCCGCCGCCAGCTCGCCCTCCTCGTCGTGGAAGTAGGCGTCGGTGCCGCCGAAGTCGGTGCCGCCCGCGATGAACTGCTCGCGGCCCGCGCCGGAGCCCGAGGGCTCGTAGTCGACCGTGACATCGGGGTTCACCGCGTTGAACCCGGCCATCCAGGCGCCCATCGCGGCCTCCTGGGAGCTGGCGCCGGCGCCCGCGATGGTGCCGGAGAGCTCCGACGTCTCGCCGTTGCCCCCGGTGTCCCCGCCACCGGTGTCGCCGTTCCCCTCGTTGTCGCTGCTACAGGCCGTGACCAGGGCCAGGGCGGACACCGCGACTATCGCGGCGGACTGTGCGCGCCAGTTGCGCATGGCCGTTGCTCCTTGTTCAAAGGTCCCAGCCGGTCCGGCCGGGTGCAGATGACTTGTATGTGTCGAGGAGAACGTAGGAGCAGCCAGCGAAGCAGTGAGGGCCAGAAGGTGAACAGAAAGATAGGTTCAACGGAACCGGCAGTTTCACAAAAAGAGTTGGAATCGTTAAGGAACGGGTCTCCCTCCTGAGACCCGCACCGGCGTCCCCCGGCGGTGCCCGGATCCCCCGCGC
>NZ_LAVK01000325.1 GCF_001083795.1 Streptomyces sp. SBT349 | reverse complement strand
GTCCGAACACGTAGGCCAGCCCGAAGCCCAGATAGGCCGCGCGGTTGTCGACCTCGCCCACGCGCCGCGTGGGCGAGGTCGACAACCGCGCGGCCTATCTGGGCTTCGGGCTGGCCTACGTGTTCGGACACGGCGCCGCCGCCGTGTCCGAGGGCTCCGACCCCCTGCTCGACCTGCCCGGCTGGCTGCCCATCACGCTCCTCGGCATCGGGCTCGCGGCCGGCACAGTCTGCGCGACCCTCGCCGCCGTCCGCGCCCAACGCGGCGCCGCCAAGCCCGACGCCCTCACCGGCAACCTGCTCGGCGCCTCGTGGATCATCGGCTTCGTCGCCCTGTTCCTCGCCATCACCGGCCTGACGTCCACCGTCGACGCGCCCGATCTCCCGTCCATGCTCTGGCCCACCGGCTCGGGCCTCATCGTCGGCCTGCTCTACCTCGGCGAGGGCGCCGCACGCCGCAATCCGCTGCACTACGCCCTCGGCGCCTGGCTCGCCCTGACCTCCACCGCGGCGCTCCTCCTCGGCACCCCCGGCCTCTACTGGGTCCTCACCCTCGCCGGCGGCGGCGCCTACGCGGTCGCCACCGCCCTCGAACACCGCCGCCTCACCACCGCCCGAGACGCGCGCTGAGCGGGCCCGAGAGTCCGGCCTCAGGGCCAGACGTTGGCCCCCGCGCGGAACGCCTCGGGATCGGTCTCCACCGGCAGAACGCACACCAGGTGGCCCCCGGGCACGCGCAGCACATGGCACTCCTGCCACTGCGCTATCTCCTCGGCACCCAGGTCGACCAGGCGCGCGGTCTCCGCCTCGATGTCGTCGGTCTCGATGTCCAGATGGATCCGGGGCGCGTCGTCGACCGCCTGAACGGCGGTGACCAGCCCCGGCAGAGCCTCATGGAGCGTGGTGAACTGCGGCTCCGGCGCGAACGGCTCCGCGGCGACCCCGAGCGCCGCCGACCAGAAGGCCGTGGCCCGCTCGGCCTCTTCCTCGGGCGCGTCGATGATGACGGCGTACACGCGGCTTCTGTGCATGCATGGCAACCTACCCAGCCGATATGACGGAATGCCCGCGAGATCACCCGACGCCGCGCGGCACGGCGCTACATCACACGCAGGCGCGCCTCAACCGCGCGGGGCCCCGCCCGATCGCAGAGATCGGGCGGGGCCCCGGCACGCGCTCGCGCCCGGTCCGTCACGGATGCCGAACCCACTGTCACTGACAGGAGCTAGCCTGCCTTGCGTCGAGCCGCGCCCATGTCCGGGACGGTTGCCGGCGCATCCCCGACGGGGAAGGTCTCGTCCTCCACCCCGTCCGGAGCCTGGAAGGGGTTCGTCGTCGGAGGCGGCGATGCTGCGGTGGCATAGCTGGGCGTCTCCTCCGGAGCGGAGAACAGGGAGGTTGGGTCGATGAGAGGTTCTCCAATTCGTTATAGCGTCACGAAGGAAGCTGCCGTGCCGTGACCGGCGCAGCAGCCCTACAGCTTGCTCATCTTGGTGTACGGATTCAAGATCCGCTCTTGCACCGAACCGAAATCGACGAGCACCGCGATTCCATCCTCGATGCCGATCACCCGGCCCAGGCCGTACATGTCGTGCGTGACCTGGTCGCCCACGGCGAACTGCTTGGGCGGCGGCGTGACCGGGGCCTTGAAGGGGCTGGTAGGCAAGTAGCGCTTCCGTGCAGCTGGCGTTGTCATCACGACCAGTATGTGCCCGCGTGTCTCCGTTCGCGACTGTCTTCCACATCTACTGTCCGGCAGGGGCCCTGACAGCGGGATGAGGGCGCCTCTGACCTGCGAGATGCGGGGACTTCCCCGCCCACGGCTCGAACTCGGAAGCGGCCCCCGGCGCACCGGGAGCGGCGGACGCGCCTCGGCATCGACCGGCCGAGGGGGCCGTGGCCGCCGACTTCCCGAGCACGTCACCCTCCAGCATCCCAGACCCCGGTCGCGGCGGTCTCACGGGCGTACTCCGTGAAGTCGCGGGGCGGGCGGCCGAGGACGCGCTCGACGGTGTCGGTCACGTCGGCCCTGCGGCCGTCGAAGACCTCGACCATCAGGCCGGCCAGTTGCGCCGCGTACTCGGCGGGCACACCGCGTCCGGTCAGCGACGAGACGAACCGTTCGGGCGTGACCGGCAGATACCGCATGTCCCTGCGGGTCGCTCTCGCGATCTCGCCGACGGCATCGGCGAAGGTGAGCAGTCGTGGTCCCGTCACGTCGTGGATCCGGCCGGCATGGCCGTTCCCGGTCAGCGCCGCGATGACCACATCCGCGATGTCCTCCGCGTCGGTGAACGGCTCCGCGACGTCGCCGGCCGGAAGCGCGACCACACCGGCCCGGACCAGTTCCACGAGGAACGCCTCGCTGAAGTTCTGCGTGATGAACCCCGCCCGCACGACGGTCCACTCCGCACCCGAGTCCCGCACCGCCTGCTCGCACCGCTCGGCCTCGGCGGCACCGCGGTCGGCGAGCAGGACGAGGCGCCGGACGCCACAGGCCACCGCGAGGTCCGCGAAGGCACCCACGGTCCTGGCCGCACCGCGGAAGGCCGCATCAGGATAGAAAGCCACATAGGCCGCGTCCATGCCCCGCAGCGCGGGCTCCCATGTGGTGTCGTCCTGCCAGTCGAAAGGCGGTTCAGCACGCCGTGAGCCAACCCGCACCGGCACGTCACGCGCGACGAGCCCGGCCACGACCCTGCGCCCGGTCTTGCCTGTCCCCGCGAGGACCAGCGTCGTCGGTTCAGTCGCTGCCATGACCCCAGTCAACCGGAATGCCCGGATACGGGCCACGGCCAAGACCAGAAAGCCCCGAACCGCCGCCGCCGTTTCCCAGCGGCGGTCGAAACACCACGCCACCCAGGGCACCCACCACGACCGAACGCATCGCCGCCTGCGCGGCGGACGAGCTCTCCCCACGACCGAGCCGGCATCCGCCCGCCAGGACACCGCCCAACGTGCCTCCCGCACGGCAAGGTTCGCCCTGTTGACCACGGCTCGTAGCCACTGATCGTCAGCATGGCGGCTTCGCCAGGTGATGTAGCGGTGGATCAGGCCGCCCGTGGAGTTGCACCGGTCTGGCAAACACTGGTGGGCTTGTGGTTATACGGCTGCGTAGCGCACTCGTTTCGGTGTCTCCGCAGCGTGACGGCGTTCGTATTCGGCTGGGCTGAGTCGGCCGTTCGCCGGCGTCCACCCGATGAACTCCTCCTTGCGGGACCCAGCATCCCAAAGCGAAAGGTCGTCCATCGAACCGGGGCGACTTCAGAATGAGATTCACGACCATGTGAGGAGAAACGATGACGGGCCTTGCGGAGTCCATCGGGTCGATGGAGCAGCTCTCCGTGGCATGGCGCGCGATGGTGCTCGACCGGGATGCGGATGCGGACGTGCGTGACCTTCCCGGCATCGCTGTTCGGTGGGCAGACAGCCGGTTCGCGTTCTGGAACGCCCTCACCTTGACCGATGTGGGCGCCGACGCGAAGCTCCTTCGACAACGTCTGACCCGGACAGCAGACATCATGCGGACGAAGAAGTACCCGGGCTTCCTGTGGCTCTTCGAGGACCTCCTCGACGACGGGGCCCGCTCCGCGCTGGAGGAAACGGCCAAGCAGGCGGGCTTGCAGTACGCCTTCCCCGGCACCGGTATGGCCGGCGACCTCCTGCCCATCCCCGATCCTGTTCACCCGGACCTGACGTTTGTGCGTGTGACCACCGATGAACAGCTTCAGGCGTACGCAGACATCAACTCACGCGGCTACGGTTTCCCAGTTGAGGACGGCCGCGACGGACTGGTCGGCTCCGCGCTTTGGAAGAAGGAGGTGCACGCGTACCTGGCCATGCGCGGCGACCTCCCCGTGGCGTGCGCCGGCACCATCGCAGCAGATGGCCGTCTCTTCGTCGTACTGGTCGCCACGGAACCGGAATGGCAGCGCAGAGGCTATGGCGAAGCAGTCACACGCAAGGCACTGTACGAGGGCTCCCGGGCCACCGGGCTGACTCGCGCCACCCTGCACGCGACCGCTGCCGGGGCGCCCGTCTACCCGCGCATCGGCTTCAAGCCGAACTCCCCGATTTCTTTCTTCGGCCTGCAAAGCTAACCCGACCGACGCGATACCGGCCCGCCAGCCGTGCCACAGCCCCCAGACCTCGGGCGGCCTGCGGCACGGCCGACGGACAAGAGCAACTTCACGGGCTCCGGGAGACCGTGGCCGACTGTACCTACCGCGCTCCGGTCAGATCAGTCGACCTGGCCGCGTTCATGGACGACGGCACGGCGTACGAGATCTACGCCTGCCACGACTCCCTGCCCTGGCACGCCGAAGTCGTCCAGTGCCGTATCAGGCACCGTTCGCGGTTTCGCCAGATGATGTAGCGGCGGATCAAACGGAACCGACCGACGGGCGGGGTCGTCGAGCTGATCTCCTGTGTGAATGGCGCGGCTTCGTATCCACCGCAGAGCCAGGCGCGGGCTTGATGCCGGGCGGGAGCCGAGCCAGTACGTGTGTCCGGTCGTGGGGTAGGGGGCTATCGCCTCGTACCAGTAGGCGCGTTGGAGTACGAGGGCTGTCGGGGACGACATGGCTGTGAGGCTGCGGGGCCGAGTTCGGCGGTGATGCTGTGGCCTTGGTTTTCGGTGTGCTGGATGACGACCTTGGTCGCGCAGGCCGCGACGAGTTCGAGTCCGCGGCCGTGCTGATCGCTGGTGTCGGGGTGCTCGACGTGTGGGTGAGGGATGGTGCCCCCACCATGCCGGCGACCTGGTCGATGACGAGCGCGAAGCTGCCGGTGCCGCCGGCGGTGCGGGTGATCGCGTTGGCACCCAGCTCGGTGAGGATCGGCGCGACGTCGTCCGCGCGAGGATGGCTGCCGAGGACATCCTGGGTCCAGTGGCGTGCTCGGCTGACCTCCTCTGGCAGCTCGGTCGGCATTACGCTCCTCCGTCCGTCGTGACCTGCGGCTTTTCGTATCGGGAGGTGCCGTTCCGCTGACGTGGCCCGCGAGGAGACGTAGTTCTCGTGCGAGTCGTTGGCCGCTTGGCGTGGCTGCGGCGCGGTGCCCAGCCGAGACGCCGACGTGAGAGGAACGGCCATGTTCGGACTGATGGTGCGCTTCACCTGCAAGGACGAGACAGCGGCAGCCGCTTTCGATGACCTGGTGGCGCGGACCGGGGTGCAGATCCGTGCGCATGAACCGGGAACGGTGATCTACACGGTTCACCGCGTTGACGGCCAGCCGCTCCAGCGGATCTTCTACGAGCTATACCGCGACGTCGCCGCCTTCGAGACCCACGAGTCGCAGGACTACGTGATCCACTTCCTCGCCGAGCGGAACCAGTACCTCGCCTCGACCGAGGTCGACCGGTTGGACTTCGTGTCCGGCAAGGGCGTTGACGTTGAGCGCTGAGGAGTACGAGGAGGCGCTCGGACGGAAGATCGCCCGGCATCGCAAGCGGCGGGGCCTGTCGCAGAAGGAGTTCGCGGGCCTGCTGGACCGGTCGGAAGCCTGGGTCTCCCAGGTCGAGCGCGCGTGCGCCGCATCGACAGGATGACGGTGCTGGAGAAGGTGGCCGAGGTACTGGACGTGCCGGTCGCGGAGTTGGCCGCGGAGGCGTACGAGTATCTGCGGCTGGCCAAGGAGCCGGCCGAACGCGTCGGCGAGGGGCCCAACGACTACGACACCGAGTTCGGCCCCACCAACGTCGCCCTGCGGGCGGCGGGGAATGTCGACCCCTCCGGCCTGTCACCGGAGCGGCAGGCGCGCTGCGGCGTCGACCAGGCAGGTCGACGACGCCGTAGGCGCCCTGGTGAACGTGCGCCAGACCTTGCCGGAGCTGTTCCGCGCCAAGCCCGCTCTCCTGGCCATGAGTCCACTGCCGTCCGACCAGATGCGGGCCCTGGCGAGCGAGCTGGGGGTGGACGGCAGCTGACCGGCCCGCCGCCAGTCTGTCCGTTCCACCCGGTCCACTGAACGGCGCTTGCCGGTGGGGTGTTGACGAGTAGGAGTGACGTGCGACGACGCGGGGCGTTGAAGATCGTTTCCCGGCGAGAGAAGGAGCGCGCAGGTCAGTGGCGTGGATCCGGATGTATGAGGCGTAGCCGACGGCTCCGCCGGCCCGGCGCGTGCCGGGACGGGGTTGCCGGACCTTCGTCGAGGGACCGGCAGCCCCTTCGCGTACGGCACGGAACGTTACGGGCGCGCTCCCACCTCGTCGACGACCGCGCGGTCGAGGACGGCCGAGGAGTAAAGGACATCGCCGGCGGCCACCGGGCCGCTGTCCTCGAGGTCGAGGTCCGTCAAGGCGACGTTGCGCGTCCCGAGCAGTTCGAGTGATTCTTCGTCGAAGATCAGCTCGTGGCTCCGGTCGGGGTTGTAGGAGTCCGTGCGCGACACCGCGATGCCTGGGCGGCCCGCAGCGTCCTGCGCGTCGGGTATGACAGACACACCGGGGATGAGCGCGGCGGCACCGTAGAGGGCGGCGGCGACATCCGGCGGAACCAGGGACTCCTGGAGCAGGTCACCGATGTGGACGTAGGCGTCCTGGTGGGCGTCATGGTCCTCGTCGCCTTCCTCCTGCTGCCCGTACAACCACTCCAGCATGGCCTCGGGGTCGGTCGGCAGCGTCTGGAGGTAGCGGTAGTTGAAGGAGCTCCCGCCGAGCGGAACATCCCCCATGCCCTCCGTGCGCAGCAGCCCCTGCCGGCTGCCGTCCACCGCTTCCCAGACCTCCCGGTCCTGCGGCTGCCCGCCATGCTGCTGCACGAGGCTGCTCACGTAGATGTACTGATCGTCACGGATCTCTACGGGTGCCTGGGCGACGGCGGCCAGGGCCACCCGATCCAGCAGCTGGACCGCGGTTGCCGAGGGCGACGTGCCCTCGGTGCCGGCCTCCGTTCCGACACCTCGCCCTGGCGCGTCCGTCCCGCCGGGGGCACCGCTGATGAGCAGAGCCAGGGCCAGGGCCAGTGCACCGGCTGCGGCCGGCAGGCCGATGGCGGGCAGCAGCCACTTCTTCCGGTCGGCCGAGGTGCCGCGGGGCTCGGGGTTCTTGTGGATCTCGTGCATCAGGTGCTCCTTGAGCTGTCGGTGACGGCCCGGCGGGAGGTCCCGGTCGGGAAGCGACGGCGTGCCGTTCATGCGGTGTCCTTCCGTCCGAGCGGGGCCGCGGATGAGCGGCCGACTCTCACCTGTCCTGTGGCGCCCGGGGGTTCCTGCCGTCGCGCCACGGCTTTCCCTGTTCCATCCCGCTCCCGCGCATCGACCGCGGCGGCGAGTTTCCGCCGCGCCCGCGAGAGCCGGGACCGTACGGTGCCCAGGGGAACGCCCAGTGCCTCGGCGGCGGTCGCGTAGTCGTAGCCGGACCACACGCACAACGACAGCACCTCCCGTTCGGAGCGTCGCAGCGTGTCCAGGGCAAGGCGCACGGTCGATATCAGCGCGGCGTCATCGATGCGTCCGGCGACCTCGTCGGCGAAGTCGGCGACGACCGCCGGAGGGGGCAGCCGGGACATCGCGGCGGCGTGTCGGCGGGCCGTGCGCCGGGTGTTGCGGACTGTGTTCGTCGCGATCCCGAGGAGCCAGGGCCGCAACGAGCCGCCCTCCGGATCCAGCCGCTCACGCAGACGCCAGGCTTCGAGAAACGTCAGAGAGACCGCGTCCTCGGCGATCGCCCAGTCTCCGGTCAGCCGGAACGCGTGGTTGTACACCGAACGCGCGCATGCGTCGAACAACTCCGCGAAGGCATCCTCGTCCCCGTCCCGTATCCGAGGGCGTAAATCTGTCGTCATACCTGATGTCCTGTCCGGCCGGGGGGATGCGGTTCCCGTTGCGGATGTCATGGTCCCGTTCGGCTGCCCGACCGGACTGCTGGCCGCCGACCGCGCCTGCACCGACCAGACCACCGCCCACTTCTCCCAGCCCGCCCGCCTCTTGGGCTACCGGCCGGTCCTCGACCACAAGAAGGAACACCGCGGGATCCAGGGCACCCACCACGGCACCCTCCTCGCCGATGGCTCCCTCGCCCGCCACACTCGCCCGTGCCACTGCCAGTCCGGATGACAAGGCCGTACGCGAGATCGACACCAACCCCCGTCCCGGTGACCTGGGCCAGCTCGATACGACCTCCACCCGTCCCGGCACGGACGCCTACCGGCCCGTCCGGGCGAACACGGAGGGCCTCAACGGCAGAGCCACCCCAGAAAACGACTCACTCACGGCCGCATCGCCCTGATGCTCTGCACCATGATCCTGGAGGGCCCTGTGCACCGGCCAGAACACCATGGCCCAGACGACCGTCGCAGAACCGGATGAAGCCCCCTCGAACTGGCCGGACTCACGCCGCCACTCTTGATCACGAACGGGCTCTTCCACCTGAACCACCAGAAACCTGAGCGAACCCTGACATCCCCGCACCGCCGAAGCACCATCCGAACGCCCGCAAACAGCCCCCGCAC
>NZ_LAVK01000324.1 GCF_001083795.1 Streptomyces sp. SBT349 | reverse complement strand
CCGACCGACCCCAGACGGCCGTCATCCGCTGCGCCCGTCCGGACACCCACCTCATCCAAGAGACCACTGGCCGGTCACCGGGACGGCCCCGACCCACGAACCCTCCCCCCGTAGGTGCCTCTTTTCGTGCATCCGCACGAAACAGACACCCGGGCAAGCACCGGCCACCTAGGCCAAGCGTCGAAGCCGCCCCACCCCAGCCACCGGCAACCCCGGCAAGGGACCCCTCAGGCCAGCCGGTCGTAGGTCGCCGCCGTGATCTCGTGCTCCAGCGCGGCCCCGCGCACCCAGCGTTCGACCTCCTCGACGACGATCGTCCCCTGGGTGCGGCGCGAGTGGTGGGTGACGGCGCCGAGGTGGGGGGTGAGGGTGACGTTGGGCAGGGACCACAGGGGGTCGTCCCGCGGCAGCGGCTCCGTGTCGAAGACGTCGAGGGCCGCCGAGATCCGGCCCGAGCGCAGCTCGGCGACGAGGGCGGGGGTGTCGATCAGCGCGGAGCGGGCCGTGTTGACCAGGAGGCCGCCGTCGGGAACGAGGGCGAGGCGGGCGGCGTCGATCATGCCGCGGGTCTCGTCGGTGACGGGGGCGTGCAGGGCCACCACGGGGCAGGTGCGCAGCAGTTCGTCCAGGCCGGTCGGGGTCGCGCCCAGCCGGGCGGCCTCCTCGGGCGGCAGGTAGGGGTCGTGGACGGCGACGGTGGCGCCGAGGGCGCGAACCAGTTCGATGTAGACGCGGCCGACGCGGCTGGCCCCGACGACGCCGACGCGCGTGCCCGCCACCGTGGCGCCCAGCGCCGAGGGGGCGGCGGCGTGCCAGTCGCGGTCGCGGTGCATGGTCCGGTCGGTGGCGGGCAGCGAGCGGAGCCCGCCCAGGGTGAACCAGAGGGCCAGCTCCGCGACGGCACGCGCCATGCCCGCCGCGGCGTGGCTGACGCGGACGCCGTCCTCGACCAGCGACCTGGGCACCAGGCGGCGAACCGTTCCGGCGCTGTGGACGACGAGTCCCAGGCGGCCGGCGTCGGCGCGGCGGCCAGGGAGCGGCGGCGTTCCCCACCCGGTGACCAGGATGTCGGCGGCGCGGCGGGCGGCGGGGTCACCGCTGCCGCCGGTGTGCGCGACCGCGCCGACGGCGGCCAGGCGGTCGCGCAGGGCGGCGTCGAACAGGCCCTCGGCGAGGTCCGCGGACAGGTCGAGCAGGATGGTGGGCCGGTCGGTCACGGCGTGGTGCCTCCGAGGTGCGCGAGGTCGATGACGGTGTCGGGGCGGTCGCCCGTCCAGGCGACGCGCACGCGGGCGCCGTCGACCTCCACGGCGGGCACGGGGCCCTCGTCCCCCGGCGCGGACGAGGCCAGCGCGGCATACGCGACATAGAGGCCGCCGCCCCGCTCGTCCGCCTCGCCGTGGAGCTCCGGCACCACGGACCAGGCGCCGTAGGCGGTGCCGCCCGGCGCGATGGCCGCCGCCGCCCCGACCCAGCCGTGCAGCCCGGTGAGGCGGGAGGTCAACGGGCCCTCCCCGGTGGCGGAACCGGCGGTGGTCACCGTGGCCGAGGCGCCCGACGCGTGCGCGGTCAGCGCCTCGCGGTCGGGCCCGGCCACCGCCCAGCCGGAGAGCCGCACGGGGGCGCCGGGCGGAACGTTGGCCAGCCGGTGGATCCGCACCTCGTGGACGCCGTCCACGGCCACCACGCTGTCGATGCGGACGGACGGCAGCACCGGGCCGCCGTTCGCGTCCGGACTGGCGTCGAACGGCGCGTACTGGGGGAAGCGCGGCGCGTGCCAGGAGGCGAGCCAGTTGTCGCCGCCCGGGGGCAGCATGTGGATACGGCGCCTGACGCTCCAGATGCCGCGGTACTGGACGGAGATGTCGTTGTCGGGCGCGTTGTGCAGCGAGGTCGGACCGGTCCTGGTCGAGTAGGCGAGCCGCGCGTACAGCGGGTCCGGCGCGCCGGAGTCGGCGGCGTGCGGCTTGATGTGGTCGCTGCCGTGGTTGTGGACGCGGACCAGGCCGTCGCCCGCGGTGCGCTGGAGCAGCAGCCCGGCCGGGGCGACGGCGGTGACCTGGTCGGTGCGCTCCCACTCCGGCGCCTCCTCGGTCGCCGTCCACAGCGGGTGGTCGGCGGGGAGCATCAGCGCCGCGAACCCCTTGGAGGCCCAGTAGGGCGAGCCGGGGCCGGAGTAGCGCTGCACGGTGGGCTGGTGCGGGCCGTGCCAGCCCAGGGTGAACAGGCCGTCCTCGGTGGAGCCGCGCTCCAGGAAGTAGCGCAGGCAGGCGGAGAGGACGCGCCGCGTCTGGCCGGGGCGCAGCGGCGAGCGCCCGGTGACCGCGCCCATGGCGAGGGAGGCGAGGGTGCCGGTGCGGTAGGTGAGCGAGCGGCCGTAGTGCAGGGGCGCCCCGTTGCGGTCGAACGTGGGGGCGAAGGTGGAGAGGAAGGTGTCGAGGCGGGCGGCGAGCCGGTCCTCCAGCGCCCGGTCGCCGCGCAGCCGCGCGTGGAGGAGCGGGTAGAGGTGCAGCGCCCAGCCGATGTAGTGGTCGAACGCCTGCCCGTCGCCGTCGGAGTACCAGCCCTCGCCGCGGTACCACTGGTCGATGAGGCCGATGCCGCGCTCGATGACCCAGGAGGTCTGCCGGTCGGCGCGGCCGACGCCCTCCAGGAAGCTGGCGATGGTGAGGGGGAAGAGGTACCAGTTGTTGGAGGCGGGCTCGTTGCCCAGCGCGTTCCGCAGCCAGGCGTCGAGCCGGTCCTGCTCGTCGGGGGCGAGCCGGTCCCAGGAGTCGGCCTTCGTGAGGTGCATGCTCAACGCGACCGAGGCGGCCTCCACATGGGGCTGCCCGTGCCGCCCGATGTGCCCGATGACCGGCCAGGAGTCGGCGTCGTCGCGCCCCGGGGTGCGGGTGCCGGAGACGACGCCTTCCAGGTAACGGTCCAGGTGGCCGTGCGGGTCCTCGCCGCGCTCGCCGACGTGGCGGAACGCGGCCAGCAGGAAGGTGCGGGCGAACGCTTCGAGTCCGTCGGTGCGCACGCCCTGCTGGGAGACGGGGCCCGGCAGGTCCAGGCGGGCGCCGCCCGGCGAGCGGTAGCGGGCGGCGGACAGCAGCAGATCGTCGGCGGCGGCCAGCCAGTGGGCCCTGGTCAGCCCGGTGTGGGGGCTCAGCTCGCGGTCCTCGGCCGGGACCTCCACGCGGGTGAGGGCGCGGGCGAAGCGGTCGATGCCCGGCAGGACGAGGCCGGGGAGCTCGGGCGGCGGGGTGCTCATGACGGCGGTTCCTCCGTGAGGTCGTGGGGCCGTGAGGTCGTGGGGCCGTGGGGACGGACGGCGGCGGGTCGTCGGTGGGTCAGGGCGATCGGCGCGGGCGCAGCAGCGGCTCGGCCCAGACGCGCGCGGCGCCCAGGGCCTCGTCGAGGGAGGGCAGTTCGGGGTGCCACATCCGCTCCCACTCCAGCGAGATCATGCCCTCCCAGCCCGCCGCGTCCAGCGCGGCGGCCAGCTCGCCGACCGGGTAGGCGCCGGTGCCCAGCGGCACGGGGACGGGGTCGGCGGGCGAGCGGATGTCCTTGATCTGCACGTAGCCGAGCCACGGCCGCAGCAGCGCGAGGCTGTCGGCCGGGCGTTCGCCGTGGGCCCAGGTGTGGGCGGTGTCCCACACGGCGCCGCAGCCGTGCCCCGGCACCTCGGCGTCGAGGAGGGCGAGGAACGCGGCGACGCGACCGGCGCGGGCGTGCGAGTCGTGCGTCTCGACCAGGACGGCGACCCCCGCCCGCGCGGCGCTCGTGGCCGCGCGGGCGACGCGGTCCACGGCCCGGCGCTCGCCCTCGGTCGGGCCCGCGCCGGGCGCGCCGGGGGCGGGCGCGTCGTCGTTCATGAAGACGCGGACGGCGCGCGCCCCGGCGCGGGCGGCGAGGTCGACGTGGGCGAGGAGGGCGTCGAGCTGGTCGTCCGGGCCCGCGCCGGGGGTGGCCGGCGCGCACAGCCGCACATAGCTGTTGACCGCGAGCGCCGTCAGGCCCGCCGAGGCGAGCTCGCGCCCCACCCGCTCGGCCTGCCCCGCGGGCATCCCGGTGTGGAGGATCTCGCCCTCGGCGGCGCGCAGTTCGACCGCACCGCAGCCGTGGCGGCGCGCGAGCCCGATCACCTCGGACAGGGGCGCGCCGGGGCAGCCGAGCGTGGCGAAGCCGAGCCGTTCGCCCGCGGTGGCGGGCGCCTGGCCGGTCACCCCTTGAGCCCGGCGTTGGCCAGGCCCGCGATGAAGTACCGCTGCCCGAGGACGAACAGCAGGATCATCGGCAGCGTGGCGACGGTGGACATGGCCATGAGGAACGGCCACTGGATCTCGTTGCTCTGGGCGAACGTGGCCAGGCCGAACTGGAGCGGGCGCAGGTCCTCCGAGGCGGTGGCGACCAGCGGCCACAGGAAGCCGTTCCAGGCGGACTCCATGTTGAACAGGGCGATCGTCACCAGCGCGGGCTTGGCCAGCGGCATCATGATCCGCAGGAAGATCCCGAACTCCGAGACGCCGTCCACGCGGGCCGCGTCCGCCAGCTCGCCGGGCAGCGAGATGAAGAACTGCCGGGCGAGGAAGACATACAGCGGACCGGAGATGAACGGGATGATCAGCGCCCACCAGGTGTTGATCCACCCGGTGCCGCCCGAGCCGAAGAGGTCGTTGCCCCCGGCCAGCGGGATGTGCCGCACCACATGGAACAGCGGAACGATCAGCACCTGGAACGGCACGGTCAGCAGAACGATGAAGTAGTTCAGGAACGATCGGCTGCCGCGCATCGGGAGCTGCGCGAGGGCGTATCCGGCCGCCGTGGACAGGATCAGGACCGGGATGGTCTGGCCGACCACCACGATCAGGCTGTTGCGGAAGTACATGCCGAACGGGGCCGCGTCGAGCGCGTCCAGATAGTTCCGCCACTCCAGGCCCTCGGGCAGCCAGTGGAAGGTGTTGACCTCGTCCATGGACTTGAGCGAGGTGAGCACCATCCACAGGAACGGCACGACCATCAGCAGGCCGCCGACCGTGAGGGCGACGTAGAGCAGGGCCCGGCCGAGCCGGGGGGTGAGGGGCCGTGGGGCCGTTGAACGTTCCGACCGTTCCCGGGCGGGCCCGGGGGTGGAGGGCCGCGAGGGTGCCGCCGTGGACGCCATGCCCTACACCTCCTTCCTGTCGCGCTGGGTGAGCCGCCCGAGGAAGATGAAGACTCCCACGATCATCAGCATCACCACGGTCTCCGCGGCGGCGTAACCGGTCTCCAGCCGCTGGAAGGCGTTGGTGAAGATGTCGAAGGCGAGCACGTTGGTGGCGTTGGCCGGTCCGCCGTTGGTCGTGACGAAGACGAGGTCGAACACCTGGAACGAGGAGGCGATCGACGTCACCATCACGAAGAAGTGCGCCGGGGCCAGGGCGGGCCAGGTCACGTTCCAGAAGATCTGCCAGCGGTTCGCCCCGTCCAGCTTGGCCGCCTCGACCAGCTCGGGCGAGACGTTCTGGAGGGCGGCGAGATAGAGCACCATCTTGGCGCCGAGCCCCTGCCAGATGCCGATCGCCATCAGCGCGGGCAGCGCGGCGTCCGGGTCGGTGAGCCAGCCCGAGGGCGATATGCCGAGGAACGACAGGAACTCGTTGCCCAGGCCGCTGGACGGGTTGTAGATCCACAGCCAGACCGAGGCCACCGCGACGGTCGAGGTGACGACGGGGATGTAGAAGACCGTGCGGAAGACGGCCCGGCCGCGGATGTTCTGGTTCAGCCCGAGGGCGACCAGGATGGCGATCGCCATCGCGACGGGCACCACCGCGATCGTGTAGAGGATCGTGTGCTGGACGGCCTTGTGGAACAGCGGGTCGTCGAGGAGCTCCGCGTAGTTGGAGAGGCCGACGAACGAGCCGCCCCCGATCACCTGCGCGTCGGTGAGGCTCAGCACCACCACGGTGACGGCCGGAAGGGCTATGAAGATGAGGGAGTGGACGAACGCGGGGGCGAGCAGGAGCCAGCCGGCTCGCGCCTTGGCCCTCTCCACCCCGCTCCTCCGGCTCACGCGCTTGGCCGGTCGGGCAGGCGTAGGGACATTGACGACTGACACTGGTGGTGCTCCTGAGCTCACGAACCGATCGTTACGTTCTGTTCCGCGCCAGCTCGGCCAGCGAGGTGAGGGCGTCGGCCGGGGACTCGCGATCGAGGATCGCCTCGTCCAGGGCCCAGCCGCCCGCCGCGCGGAACTCCAGGAAGTTCGTTCCTCCGTATTCCATGATCGCCGTGTCCAGGTGCTCGACCGCGTACCTGCTGGCCGGGTTCCCCTGGACGAAATCCGAGTCGGCCGAGTCCACGTCGACGGGCACGCCGACGTCCATGACCGAGATGGCCTCCTGCGAACTCGGGGCCGACAGGGCCCTGATGAACGCCTTGGCCGGACCTTCCAGCTCCGTCTGCGAGCCCATCGCCGCGATCCTGCCGCCGGTGAACATCGAGCTCTGCTCGTCCTGAAGGCTGAAGTAGACGAGGTCGTCGCACTTCTCCGCGCCGATCCCGCCGTCCCCGTCCGAACAGTCGACATAGGGACTCGCGAAGCCCATCCCCGCCTGCCCGGCCGTGACCAGCGAGGTCTGGGCGGTGTTCTGGTAGCCGTACTGCGAGCTCCTGTCCACCGAGACCATGTCCCGCATGGTGCTCAGCGCCCGCACGCCCTCCGGGCTGTCGAAGAGCGGCTCGGTCCCGTCGAAGAGCGTGCCGCCCGCGGCGCCGAGGAAGGCGACGAACTGCTGCCGGTAGTTGCTCGGCTGTGCCCAGAAGTCGAAGCCGGTCTGGGTGATCCGGCCGTCCTCGCGGACGGTCAGCCGCTCGGCGTCCTCGCGCAGTTCCTCGAACGTCCGCGGCGGATGGCCGGGGTCGAGACCCGCCGCCTCGAAGGCGCTCCTGCTGTAGGCGAGCACCCGCGGGTTGGCCACGATCGGAACGCCGTAGACCTTGCCCTCGTGCAGCATCGGCGGGACGAAGGACGGGTAGACCCGGTCCTCCAGCTCCTCGACGCCGAACCCCTCGCCCTCCAGTTCGCCTATCGCGCCCAGACCCGCGAGCGGCTGGATCCAGCCGACACCGGCGGAGATCACGTCGTAGGTCGTGCCCGCGGCGAGGGAGGTGGCGATCTTCGCGTTGAGGTTGTCGTAGGGGACGAAGTCCGCCTCGACCCTCACCTCCGGGTAGGACTCGTGGAAGATCTCCACGATGTCGTCGAAGACGGCCTGGCCCTCGTTGTCCGCCGAAAAGTTGGCCAGGACGACACGGAGCGTGTTCGAGTCGGAGCCACCGCCTGAACACCCGGTCAGCGTCGTCGCCACCACCGCCACGGTGGCGAGCACGGCGGCCCACGTCCTGCGTGCCATGCCCGTCCTCCTTCCTCGCACATCCTCGTACGTCGCCCGCCGTGAGGTATAACGTTTTACAGCAAGCGCTTTCTCCCGGAAGCTAGCACTCCATCTCCGGTCATACAAGGTCGAAAGGTAGCCGACTCCGGCCGGTCGTGCGACGGCCGTGCGAGACTGCACAGGGAGCCGCCGTTCGAAGCCGTTCGAGGCCGGGGGCAGCCGGGGGCAAGCCGGGGGAAGGAAGGCAACCATGCGTATCACCTCGGGACTCACCACGCTGGGTAACGCCCTGATACTTCAGCTCGCCTTCCTCCTCTGCGCGCTCCCCCTGGTCACCTACGCGCCGTCCGCCATAGCGCTTCAGCGCCAGCTCGGTGACGCGCGGGAGGGGCGGGCCACCGGCTTCGGCTCCTTCGCCAGGGAGTTCCGCCGGGCCTGGAGGCAGGGCTGGGCACTGGGAGTGACGGTGCTCGCCGTGGGGGCCGGGTTCCTGGTGGGCATTCCGTTCTGGTTCGCGGTGGACGCGTGGTTCGGGCTGGCGGCGATGGCCGTGCTCGTCGCCCTGCTGGGGGTGGCAAGCGCCTTCTTCCTGAACGTGCTGCACGCCTCCGAGCGCCTTCGGGAGTCGAACTGGCGCACCTGGCTCGCGCCGGCCTTCGGCGGCCTGGCGACCGCCCCCCTGGCGGGGCTGTGGGCGATGGTCCAGTTCCTCACCTGGCTGGTGCTGATGGCCTTTCTCCCGGCCCTCGCCGTCGTGGGCGCGGGCCTGATCCCCGCGCTGATCGTCCGCTTCACCCTGGGTACGGGCCGCGGGGCCGCCCGGCAGGCGAGCTGACCTCACGGCTCCGCGAGGGCCGTTCCCCGGAGCCCGCCGGTCCGGGGCGGCGGCCGTTAATGCCGTGCCCGGCCCCGGGCCGTGCGGTAGGGTCCGCGCCAGGCGTTCGCGCCCGGCCACCGTCCCCGCGTCTCGCGGCATGCGGCGGGGAGGCCGGGAGGGCGGGTGCGCACGGACGGTTTCGCGTGTGAGGAGCGGCAGATGCGGCGAGTTCTCGGAGTTCACGAGCTGCCCCGAGCCCCCTTCTCCACTCCCGAGGACCGTCT
>NZ_LAVK01000323.1 GCF_001083795.1 Streptomyces sp. SBT349 | reverse complement strand
CCCTAACCGCCACCCACCCCCGGGCCCGCCTCGCGGACTAGGACGATGGTGCCGTCCGGGTCGGCCGCCGGACCGTTACCGGCGGGCGCGCGCCGCCGTAGCGTCGCGGGCATGGACACTGACGCCGCTGGCACACTCGACGAAGCGCTGGTCCGGTTGCACGCCAACGGGCCCGAATTCAAGGGGTGGTTGACCAATCACGCCCCGATGGCGGTGGAGGCCCTCGTCCGGCACGGCGAGGGAGCAAGGGTGCACCGGTGGGTGGACGCCTACCGGCACCGGCTGGAGGACCACCCCACCTCCTACGGCCGTGTCACGGACGCGAACTGGCGCGAGGCGCTGGGCGATCCCCGCCATCTCGCCGACTGGCCCGCCTACTTCGCCGAGCGCCTGGAGGAACGGCCCTGGCCCGAGGTGCTGAGCGCGTGGTGGCCCCGGCTGCTGCCCGGCATCACCGCGGGGGCCACCCACCCGGTGATCCGGGTGGGCCACGCCGTGCGGGTGCTGCTGGCCGAGGGCGAGACCGCGCCGCGGCGGGCCGAGTTGGCGCACGCGCTCGGCTACTGGGCGGCGCGCCACCAGGTCCTGCCGCCCGGCAGCGCCGCGGCTCCGGCGCTCGGGGGCCAGGACGCCGGGACGAGCGCCGGCGCGGCACTGCGGGCCGTTCCGCTGGTCCGCGACCAGTCGGGCGGGATCAACCACCGGCTGGCACAGCTGCGGGACCTCCCGCCCTGGGCGGCCGGGGCGCCCGCGGATCCCGAGGCGGCGCGCGACCGGCTCCGCGCCCTGGTCAGGGCCGCCGCCGCGTACTACGCCACCCACGCCCACGGCGAGCCCGTGATGCTGGTGCACGCCGTCACGGCGCCCAACGCGGTGCTGCGCACCCTGCCCGCGCTCCCCCGCGCCCTGTGGCGGGAGAGCCTGGACGCCGCCTGGGCGGCAAGTGCGGGCGTCGTCGCCGCGTACGGCCCGAGGGGCGGACCGCGCCCGCCCGCCGACGCCGGCGGCATCGCGCCCGACGAACTGTTCGCGCGGGCCGCGGCCCACGGCGACGAGCACGTGATCAAGCTCACCGACACCGTTCTCGACCTGACCACCTCCCCCGCCGACGGCAGCCCCGACGGCGACCGCGACGGCGAGGGCGAGGGCCTGGTGGTCGGCGCCGCGCTGCGCTCGATCGAACTGACCGATCCCGATGACTGACCCGGCGCGCGGCCGGTCAGCCCGGGGCGGCGCGTCGGCTCCTCACGCGGGACTCCCCCCGGCGTCGCCCGGCAGGTGGGCGGCCCAGGTGAGGCCCCCCAGCAGGTGGCGGCGGAAGTCGGGATCGGCGAAGCACTCCTCGGAGTGGCCGAGCGCGGTGTAGAACGACCGCCCCCCGGCGCGTTCGTGGCACCAGACGAGCGGGTGGTCGGCGCCCATCCGGCCGCCGTGGTAGCTGGTCTCGTCGGCGGCGGCGAGCACCCGGACGCGATCGCGGGGGTTGGTCGCGAAGTTGTACCACTCGTCCGTGAACTCCCAGCGGTCGCCGAGGTGGGCGGTGGCGGGGTGGTCGTGGTCCTCCACCTGGACCACGCCCGGCTGGAGGTCGGGGTGGCCGTCGAACACCGTGCCCACCAGCGTCTCGCCGAACCACGGCCAGCCGTACTCGGTGGTCGAGGCCGCGTGCACGCCGACGAAGCCGCCGCCGTCGGCCACGAAGGCGCGCAGCACCCGGCGGGCCTCGTCGGTGAGGACGTCGCCACTGGTGGACAGGAAGACCACGGCGGCGCTGCCCGGCAGTCCGTCCGCCAGCTCGTCGGGATCCTCCGTCGCCCGCACGGCCAGGCCGTGCTCGGCGCCGAGGCGAAGGAACGTTCCGACTCCGGCCGGGATCGAGTCGTGCCGGTAGCCGGTGGTGCGGGAGAAGACCATGATCCGGGGAGCGCTCATGGCGCCCCATCGTAGGACGCGGCACCGCCGTCCGGCGGGAGCGTGGGGGCGCCTCCCCCGGCCATGGGGGAGGCGCGCGGCGCCGCGGGCGGCGCGCTCCCCGCGCTACCGTGTCCCCGGATCGCCACGGCGAAAGTGTCATGATCAGCGCCAATCCGGGCACGCGTTCCAGCACAACGGAATATCGAGGGGCATATTCCTCCGGCAGGTCTTCCACTGGGCCCCCGCGGGGCCCCATGATCTTGGGCATCCCCTGGGAGGAGTACTCATGCCCCGTGAACACGTTGCCCGGATCTTCGCCCAGCAGGCGGGGGCATGCGGGCGGCTTGGTTCCCCGCTCTACGCGGCGCTGCTGGAGCGGACGGCGGAGGACATCCGGGCCGGGGGGCCCTGCGCGGCGGCGGTGGCGGGCTACGAGGGCCTGGCCCTGGACGACGCGCTCCCCCTGCGGCTCATGGGAGCCGTCCACGCGCTGGCGCTGACCGGGCGCGCGCCGGAGCTCGCGGCGCACTACCCGAGCGTCGGAGGCACGTTCACGCCCGAGGCTCCCGAGGAGGCGTGGGCCGCCTTCCGCGCGCTCGTCGCGGCGAAGCGGGAGTGGGTCGGCGACTGGCTGCGGCGGCCCCCGCAGACCAACGAGGTGGGCCGTTCGACCCTGCTCCTCGCCGGGCTCCTGCACATCGTGCCCTCGGCCCAGCTGCCCGTGCGGCTGTTCGAGCTGGGGTCCAGCGCGGGGCTCAACCTCCGCACCGAGCAGTTCCGTTACTCCGCCGGGGACTTCTTCTGGGGCCCGGCCGACTCCCCGGTCCAGCTCACGGACGCCTGGACCGGGCCGGTGCCCGACTGGCTGTGGGCCGGGGCGGAGCGCCACCAGGCGCTGCGGATCGTGGAACGGCGCGGGTGCGACCCCTCCCCGATCGACCCGCTCTCGGCGGACGGCTCGCTGGCGCTGCGGGCCTATGTCTGGCCGGACCAGCCGGAGCGGCTCGCGCGCCTGGACGGGGCGCTGCGCATCGCCGCGAAGGTGCCGGCCACGGTGGAGGCGGCGAACGCCGCCGAGTTCCTGTCGGCGGTCGAACTGGAGCACGGCACGCTGACGGTGGTGTGGCACTCGGTCATGCGGCAGTACGTGCCCGCCGCGGAGTGGGCGGAGGTGGAACGGGAGCTGGCCCGGCTGGCCGCGTCGGCGACGGAGGAGGCGGGGTTCGCCGTCCTCGCGTTCGAGCCGCGCGACGTGGAGGGGACGCACGCCTTCTGGCTCTCGGTGCGCTCGGGCGCCGGACCCGAGCGGCTGCTGGCGACCGCTCATCCGCACGGGCTGCCCGCCCGCTGGCCCGGCAGGGGCGAGTGACGGATCATGGGGCCATGGCACACACGATGACCGAGGCGGAGTGCCGGGAGTTCCTCTCCGCGGGGACCAGGACCGGCAAGCTGGCGACCGTGCGGGCCGACGGCAGCCCGCACATCGCGCCGGTGTGGTTCGTGCTGGACGGCGGCGACGTCATGTTCACGACGGGCGCGGACACCGTGAAGGGCGTCAACCTGAGGCGGGACGGCCGGGTCTCGCTCTGCGCGGACGACGAACGGCCGCCCTACGCCTTCGTCACCGTGCGCGGCCGGGTGGAGCTGAGCGAGGACCTGGCGGAGCTGCGGACGTGGGCCACCCGGCTCGCCGCCCGGTACATGGGGCCCGAGGCGGCCGAGGAGTACGGGGCGCGCAACGGCGTCCCCGGCGAGCTGCTGGCGCGGATCCGGCCCGACCGCGTCATCGGGCAGTCCGCCGTGGCCGGGTGAAGCCGATGGGCGCGACGACCGAGGAGCGGGTGGACCACCCGCTCTTCGCCCGCCTCTACGCACGTACCGCCCCGGCGGAGGACCGGCGCGGCCTCGCGGCGCGGCGGGCCGCGCTGCTGCGGGGCCTCGCGGGCGACGTCATCGAGATCGGCGCGGGCGACGGTCGGAACTTCGCCCACTACCCGGCCGCGGTCACCCGGGTGGTGGCCGTGGAGCCGGAGCCGAGGCTGCGCCGCCTGGCGCGCGCACGGGCCGCGGACGTGCCGGTGCCCGTGGAGGTGGTGGACGCGGTGGCGAGCCGCCTGCCGGTGGACGACGCGTCGCTGGACGCGGCGGTGGCCTGCCTGGTGCTCTGCTCGGTCGGCGACCAGGAGGCGGCGCTCAACGAGGCGTACCGCGTGTTGCGGCCCGGCGGACAGCTGCGGTATCTGGAGCATGTGCGGGCGCCCTCGCGGGGGCTCGCACGGGTGCAGCGGGCCATGGACGCCACCTTCTGGCCCAGGGTCGCGGGCGGCTGCCACACGGGCCGCGACACCCTGGCCGCGGTGGAGAGGACCGGCTTCGCGGTGCCCGCCCCGGTCACGTTCCGCTTCCCCCGGCTGCGCACCCCACTCTCCTTCCACGTCCTCGGAACGGCCCACCGCCCGCCGGCCGTGCCCTGAGTGCGATCATCGGGGGCCGGCGCCCGGAGGGGGTGCCGGGAGGAGGGGAGAGGGTTGTGACGCGGGTCATCGACGCGGTCGCCTGGGTGCACCTGGACGGGAACCGGATCCTGGCGGCGCGCTCCAGGGGGCGGTCGCTGTTCTACATCCCGGGCGGCAAGCGCGAGGAGGGCGAGAGCGACGTGGCGGCGCTCGTGCGCGAGGTCGGCGAGGAGCTGTCGGTGACGCTCGACCCCGGCACCGTGGCGCACCTGGGGACCTACACGGCGCGGGCCGACGGGCAGCCGGACGGCACGCTGGTGCGGATGGCCTGCTACACGGCGGAGCACCGGGGAACGCCCACGGCCAGCGGGGAGATCGAGGAGATCGCCTGGCTGACCCTGGCCGACCGGCACCGCACGGCGCCCGTGGACCACGTGGTCTTCGACGACCTGGCGAGCGCGGGCCTCCTGCGCTGAGGGGCGGCTCCGGCCGGGGCCCGCGGGGCCGGGCCCGTTCCGCCGGTCGTCAGTACGATGGTGACCGGCGTCGGGGAAGGGTGGCGAGGTGTCGGGAGTGCGGACCGACGGGCGGGTCGAGCGGGGGAACCAGACCCGGCGGCTGGTGCTGGGGCGGACCATGGCGATCGCCTCCGTCGAGGGCCTGGACGGCCTCTCGATCGGCCGGGTCGCGACCGAGCTGGGCCTGAGCAAGAGCGGCGTCTTCGCGCTCTTCGGCTCCAAGGAGGAGATGCAGCTGGCCACCGTCCGCGCCGCGCGGGCCGTCTTCGCCGAGCGGGTGGTGCGCCCGGTGGAGGAGATACCGCCCGGGGTGGAACGGGTGCGGCGGCTGTGCGGGTCCTACCTGGCGTACTCGCGGTCCCGGATCTTCCCCGGCGGCTGCTTCTTCACGGCGGTCTCCGCCGAGTTCAGCGCCCGCCACGGCGCGGTGCGCGACGCGGTGGCGGCGGCGCGGGCCGAGTGGATCGGCTATGTCCGGGGGGTGATCGACGAGGCCAGGCTGACCGGGCGGCTGCGGGCGGACCTCGACGTACCGCAGCTGGCGTTCGAGCTCATGGCGCTGATGGAGATGGCCAACGCGGACTCCGCCCTGCACGGCGACGACACGGGCTACGACCGGGCGACCGCGGCGATCGACCACCGCCTGGAGGCCGCCCGGGGGGCGTGATCCCCGGCGCGCCGCGCGTCCAGCTAGGCGACCGGGTCGGTGGCCGCGGCGAAGTCGAGGACCGTCTCCACGACGCGGGGGTCGCCGAGGATCCTGCGGTGGCCGAGTCCCCGGGTGATGTGCACGTCCGCCTGGCCCTGGTAGGCGTCGGCCAGGCGCCGGGCCTGGTCCCGTTCGATCATGTCGTCGTCCTCGTCGTGGATCACCAGCACCGGCAGGGTCAGCTCCTCGGGGCGGTGGGTGGCGGAGAAGCGGCGCCAGATGTCCTGCTCGCCCGGGAAGAGACGGCGTTCCACGGCGGTGCGCAGCGCGGGCGCGACCCGTTCCGTGATCCCGAGGCGGGCGTGGAAGCGGTCGACCACATAGCCGAACTCGGCGGGGCTGGCGAGCGTGACCAGCCGGTCGGCCGCGATCTCGCCGCGCAACGCGAAGAACGCCCCGAGGCCGCCCACCGAGTGGCCGACGACGGCCGCGAACCTCCCCTGGGCCGGGCGGAGCCGGCGGGCGATCTCGCGGTACTGGAGGATGGAGCTCCCCCGCCCGCCGGACTCGCCGTGGCCCGGGGCGTCGAACGCGACCGGGCTGTACCCGCGCTCGGTGAGGGCCTCGACCAGCGGGGCGAAGCGCGAGGCGCGCGAGGCCCAGCCGTGCATCAGCAGCACCGGCCGCTCGCCGTCGCCCCAGCGGTAGACGGCCGTGGACACCCCGTCCACCTCGACCGTGCCGCGCGCCGCCCGCCGCATCACCCGCTCCTCGGCGGGCTTGAGGGCGACGCGGAGGCGCGGGTCCCAGAAGGCCAGGGCCCACCGCGCGGCGAGGCCGGGCGCGAGGCGCGCCGTCCCGTTCAGCGCGGTGCGGAGGACGGCGGCCTGTCGCTGCTGCATGGCGGATCCCTTCGGACTGCGGTGGCTCGGGCGAGATAATAGCACGATCGTTCGCACAGTTATCTGGCCCACCCCACGGCCCCGGGTGTGCCGGGCGGGTCGCGTCAGGGGGCGGCCTCGACGGGGTCGGCCGCCTTGACCGGTCCCGCCGGCCCGACCGGCGCCCCGGCCGCCTTCTCGACCACGGCCGTCTTCCCGGCCACGGCCGCGTTCTCCGGCACGGTCGCCTTCTCCGGCACGGTCGCGTCCGGCGCCGCGTGGGGGCCGAGCCCCGCGTCCCGCCGCAGCAGGGCGGCGTACCGGCCGTCCAGGGCCACCAGTTCGTCGTGGGTGCCGCGTTCGGCGACGCTTCCGCGGTCGAGGACGACGATCTGGTCGGCGTCGCGCACGGTGGAGAGCCGGTGCGCGATGGTCAGGGTGGTGCGGCCCGCCGACAGCGCCTCGATGGCCTGCTGCACGGCCTGCTCGGTCCTGGTGTCGAGCGCGCTGGTGGCCTCGTCGAGGACCAGCACGGGCGGGTCGCGCAGGATCGTGCGGGCCAGCGCCAGGCGCTGCTTCTCGCCGCCGGAGAAGCGGTAGCCGCGCTCCCCCACCACCGTGTCGTAGCCGTCGGGGAGCGCCGCGATGTGGTCGTGGATGTGCGCGGCCCTGGCCGCGGCCTCGATCTCGGCCGGGGTGGCCTCCGGCCTGGCGAACCGGAGGTTCTCGGCGACCGTGGCGTGGAAGAGGTACGCCTCCTGCGAGACCACGCCGACCGCCCGCGCCAGGGCGGCGAAGCTCAGGTCGCGGACGTCGACGCCGTCGATGGTCACCCGGCCGCCGGTGACGTCGTAGAGCCGGGGCACCAGGTAGCCCAGCGTCGTCTTGCCCGCGCCGGTCGAGCCGACGACCGCGAGCGAGCCCCCGGCCGGCAGGGTCAGGTCGATGCCGTCGAGCACGGGCGGCGCGCCGGGCTCGTAGCCGAAGGTCACGTTCTCGAAGCGCACCTCGCCGCGCGCCCGCGCCGCGGGCTCCACCGGGTCGGCGCGCTCGGTGATGTCGACGGGAAGGTCCAGGTACTCGAAGATCCGCTGGAACAGCGCCAGCGACGCCTGGATGTCCACGCCGGTGGACAGCAGCGAGACGGCGGGCCGCAGCAGCCCCTGCTGGAGGCTGACGAACGCGACCAGCGTGCCGATGGACGGCGGGGTGCCGCCGAGCGAGGACATCGCCCCGGCCGACCAGTACAGCAGCGCGGGGATGGCGGCCATGATCATGCCGATGGTGGCCATCCGCCAGCGCCCGGCCATGCTGGCGCGGACCTCCAGGCCGACCAGCTGCCGGGACTCGGCGGCGAAGTCGCGGGTCAGGGCCTCGGCGCGGCCCATGGTGCGGCCCAGCAGGATGCCGCTGACGGACAGCGACTCGGTGACCGTGGCCGCCATGGCGGCCATCTGCTTCTGCCGCTGCGTGGTGATCCGCCGCCGCTCGCGGCCGACGCGGCGCGCGATCCACACGAAGCAGGGCAGCAGCGCCAGGGAGACCAGGGTGAGCCGCCAGTCCAGGGCGAGCATGGCGACGACCGTGGCGATCACGGCCGTGAGGTTGGAGACCAGCGAGGTCGCCGTGGAGGTGACGGTGGCCTGCATGCTGCCGATGTCGCTGGCGATGCGGGACTGCACCTCGCCGGTGCGGGTCCTGGTGAAGAACGCCAGCGGCATCTGCTGGAGCTTGGCGTAGACGGCGGTGCGCAGGTCGTGCATGACCTGCTGCCCGACCGTGGTGGAGATGAGGGTCTGGAGCACGCCGAAGACCGAGCTGGTCACGGCGGTCGCGATCATGCCGAGGGCGAGCAGGGCCAGCAGGCCGGTGCGGCGCTCGGGCAGCGCGACGTCGATGATCTCGCGGAGCAGGAACGGCGAGGCGACCGCGACCAGCGAGGAGGCCCCGACCAGGAGGCCGACGACGGCGAGGCGTCCGCGGTAGGGGCGGAACAGGCGCAGGATGCGGCGGAGCTGGGCGGGCTGGCGGCCGGTGGTCGGCTCGTC
>NZ_LAVK01000322.1 GCF_001083795.1 Streptomyces sp. SBT349 | reverse complement strand
GGCGGGGGGAACGCCGACCCCTGGTCGGCGTTCCCCCCGCCGCCCCCGCCGAAGAAGCGCCGCAGCGGCCTGCTCGCCGGCGTGGTGGCCGCCACGATCGTCGCCGGGGGCATCGGCGGCGGCGTCGGCTATGTCGTGGCGGACGGCGACGGGAGCTCGTCCACGGTCAGCCAGGAAACCGACGGCGACACGGCGGCCAGGCCGCCCGAGTCGGTCGCGGGGATAGCGGAGTCGGCGCTGCCCAGCGTGGTGACCATCGAGGCGGGCAGCGAGACCGAGGGCTCCTCCGGCACCGGCTTCGTCTACGACGAAGAGGGCCACATCATGACCAACAACCATGTGGTGGCCACCGCCGCGGAGGGCGGCACGCTCACCGCGACGTTCTCCGACGGCGCGAGCTTCGAAGCGGAGGTCGTCGGCCGCGCCGAGGGGTACGACGTGGCCGTGCTGCGCCTGGTCGGCCTCGACGGCAGGGATCTGGAGCCCCTCCCCATCGGGAACTCGGACCAGGTCGCCGTCGGCGACGGGACCATCGCGATCGGCGCCCCGTTCGGCCTCTCCGGCACGGTGACCACGGGCATCATCAGCGCCAAGGACCGCCCCGTCGCCTCCACCGACGGCCAGAGCAGCAACGCGTCCTACATGAACGCGCTCCAGACCGACGCCTCGATCAACCCGGGGAACTCGGGCGGTCCCCTGCTGAACTCGGAGGGAGCGGTCATCGGGGTCAACTCGGCGATCCGCGGCACCCCGGGCGGCACGGGCGAGGTCGGCAGCATCGGCCTCGGCTTCGCCATCCCGATCAACCAGGCGACCGCCGTGAGCCAGGACCTGATCGAGTCCGGTGAGCCCGTCTACCCGATCATCGGCGCCTCGGTCGAGCCGCCCACCGGCGAGGTCGAGGGGGCGAGGATCGTGCAGTCCTCGCAGGACGGCAGCGAGCCGGTCACGCCCAACGGGCCCGCGGACCAGGCGGGTCTGGAGCCGGGCGACGTGATCACGCAGTTCGGCGACACCCTGGTCGACAGCAGCCCGACGCTGATCAGCCAGATCTGGACGTACCAGCCGGGCGACTCGGTCGAGGTGACGTTCGAGCGCGACGGGCAGGAGCAGACGACCACCGTGGTCCTCGGCGAGCGCGTGGGCGACCAGTAGCGAAACCGATAGGCTGTCCGGGTGCGCGGCGTCCCCGCGCGCCCGGGAGGCTTGCCCGAGCGGCCGAAGGGAACGGTCTTGAAAACCGTCGTGGCGTAACCCGTCACCGTGGGTTCAAATCCCACAGCCTCCGCGAGGCGGCACAGCCGTGGTTCGTCGAAGGGGTGCCCGGAGGATTTCGGGCACCCCTTTTCAGCTGGTCTGATGCGGTCGCTGATGATCTTTTTTGTAACTGGGGTGCTCCGCTCCGTAAGATTTGTGGCCACAGTCATGCATGAACGATCGGTGGCGGTCACGATAGGGGGGTTCAGGTTCCCCGATGTGAAGACACCGAGAGAGGACCCGAAGGTCCGGTGACCGACTTCCTGCCCGCACGACCTACCGGCGTGGCCCCGTTGTCGCCGCTGCCCGCGGACTTCCGCGCGTTCCACCAGCTGTACCGGCCCGCGTATGTGCGCTGGGCCGAGCTCTACTTGGGCGGCAGGGCCGTCGCCGAGGAGGCCGTGGACCGGGCCTTCGAGCGGCTCGCCGCCGAGTGGGGTGACGTGCTCAGGCTCGACAGCCCCGCCAGTTACGCCTGGAGCGTGCTCAAGGACCACACCGTCGACGCGGCCCGCGCCAGCGGCCGGCGACCGGTGGTGATGGACACCGCGGCCTTCGAGACCCAGGCGCTGCACACGGCGGTCGACCCCATAGGGGAACTGGAGGAGAGCCTCGGCATCTACCAGGCCATCCGCGAACTGCCCGAGCGGCAGCACGATGTGATCGTCCTGCGGTACTGCATCGGCTACAGCACGGCGGAGACCGCGGACATCCTCGGCATCAGCGTGCCGGGTGTCCGTTCGACCGCCAGGTACGCGCGGCACCGGCTCAAGGAGGCGCTCGGCCTGCGGGACGACCCCGAGTCGGGCGAGGTCGCCAACGCGGCGGACGATGTCGAGGGAGCGGTGGGCGGCGCGGACGGCGCGGTCGACGGGGACCCGGCCGCCGGGGGGAGGGACGCATGACCCGTTCCATCGACCAGGCGCTGGCGCGGGCCATCCTCGTCCACCGGCCCCACACCTACACCGACCAGGAGATCGCGGCGGCCGAGGCGCGCATCGCCACCGGCATCGCCGACCGGCTGCACCCCTCGGCGCCGCGTCGCGGACGCGGGGAGCTGGCGGCCGACGCCCACGACCCGGAGGCGACGCGCCACCTGTCGACCCTGTGCAGGACCGTGGTCGAACAGGAGGGCGCGCTCCAGGACATGGCCGCGTTCCTCGGCCGGCGCATTCCGCAGCCGTACGGCGCGCGGGTGCTCGGTTGCGTGCTCCAGCTCGCGGGGCGCGAGGACAGCGCGCGTTTCTGGTGGCAGTTCGCGGCGGGCGCCGGTGACGGCGCCGCCTCGTACTGCCTGTATCTCCACCATCTGACGCTCGGCGAGACGTGGGAGGCCGAGCTCTGGCAGCGGCAGGCCGGGCGTGAACTCGGCATCGCGGAAACCGACTCGGATGCGGACCCGGACCCGGGCTCCGGGGCGTGCGCGGGCGTGGAGGCGCACGCGGGGGAGTGTCCGGTGGCCGGGGGCTGCGACAGGGCCCCGGAGGGGGAGCGGGCACGGCAACGGGACTCCTCGGGCGACGCCTTCGGGTGCGGCGACGAGGAGGAGGACGAGGAGTTCGGCCCCGACCCGGGCCTGGTGCTCCGGGTCCTCGCACTGCTGCACGGGGACGACGCGTATCTGACCGAGGCCGCCGCCGCGGTCGTGCACTACGTCCCCGACGCCGTGCACTTCGTCGACGAGGTGGAACTGCCGCTTCCCGTGGCCGACTTCGTACAGCGGATCGAGGAGCTGACGGCAACGGCGTGAGCCGGGTTTAAACGGCCGGTGTCCTTCGTGCGAGGGAATCACCCGGGGACGGGTGGTTCCGGTGGGATCCGTGGGCAACTCTGGTTCCGCGACGTCGTGAGTCCAAGGCAGCCAGGCCGACTGCCGTGCCCACCGCACCTCAGAGTCCTTCCACGGAGGCATCCACATGGCAAGCATCCGCACCGCCCGCGCCCTCACCGTCATGGCAGCCGTCCCGCTGCTGCTGGGCGTGGCCGGTGGCGTCGCCCAGGCCATCGACACCCAGGCGATCACCGACATCACCACGGCCTGGGGCTCCGGCAACCAGGGACTAGTCGGCAGCGGCGTCGGCGACGACAACGCGGGTAACTCGGCGACCACCCAGCAGTCCGCGATCGGTTCCGGCGCGACCAACGAGAGCAACACCGCGGGCGTCGTCGGCCCGGCGGTCTCCGCGATCGACCAGTCGGACAAGGTCTACACCATCGTCTTCGGCGCCTTGCGGTAAAGGACCGGTGACCGGTGGCGCTCTCCGCGCCCCCGGCCACCCGACATCGGGCAAGGGTCAGGCCGCGCGGTCACGCCTCCGGGCGTGGCCGCGCGGTCGCGTTGCCCCGTCGGCCGCCGCCTTCCGGCGGGTTGCCCCATGCGGATGAACCCGGGCGCCCGCCGAGTGTGTCGGCGCCGCCGCCTCCGGGGCCCCGCCTTGACTCGACCCCATGTGGTATGTCCATCACACCGGTCGTCGGTCCTGGCGCCCTCGGCTGTCCCTGTCGTCGCTCCTCTCCGGCGTCCCCGCCATCCCCGCCGTCCTCGCACTCGTCGCCCTCACGGCCACCGCCACCGCCACCGACACCGCGGCCCCGGCGCTCGCCGAGGCGCCCGCCCCGGGCTTCGCGCCCCCCGACATGAGCGGCGACCTCACCGCCCGCGGCGCCGAGATCTACGAGGGGCGCGGGTTCGACACCTGCGACGCGCCCTCGCTGGCCGCCATGCGCGACTGGCTCGACTCCCCCTACCGGGCCATCGGCGTCTACATCGGCGGCCGGGGCCGCGCCTGTTCGGCCCAGCCGCACCTCACCGCCGACTGGGTCACCGAGACCGACGCCCTGGGCTGGCGCCACCTCCCCCTCTACGTCGGCTCCCAGGCCCCCTGCGTCCGCAGCCCCGCGAAGAGCCGCGTGCCCATCGACGCCGACCACCCGCGTCGGCAGGGTGCGACCGAGGCCGCCGACGCCATCGCCTCGGCCGAGGCCCTCGGCATGGCCCCCGGCAGCCCGGTCTACCTCGATGTCGAGGACTACGACCACCACGACGCCGCCTGCGCGGACATCACCCTGGCGTTCGTCCAGGGCTTCTCGCGCCACCTCACCGACGAGGGCTGGATCCCCGGCTTCTACTCCAGCGCCACCTCGGGCATCGCCCACATGGAGAGCGCCCGCCTGGCCGGTGCCCCGGACCTACCGGACGTCCTCTGGTACGCCCGCTGGAGTACGCCGGCCGACCTGGACGCCGAGCCCGCCCTCGACCGGGCCGCCTGGCAGCCGCACCGGCGCGTTCACCAGCACGAGGGCGACGTCCGGGAGACCCATGGAGGCCGGCGCATGCACATCGATCGCAACCTGATTCACGCCCCCGTGGCCGTCCTTGAGGATGATCATCAGGTGAATCCCTGATCCTCCCTGAGGGATCGGGATGAGCCCCCTCCACCTAGGGGAGGTGGGGCCAGCACCCCTTCTACACCCTGGGGGGGATACCTCATCACGACCTGTGGCCGATCCCCCGGCCGGGTGATGTCTCCTAATTTGTAAGACATGACCACGCCCAGGACAGACCAGCCGGTGCAGCCACCGACCTTCACCTCATACGTGCAGGCCAGGGGCGCCGTGCTGCTGCGCGCGGCCCGTTCGCTGACCGCCAACCCCAGCGACGCCGAGGACCTGCTCCAGACCGCGCTCACCAAGACCTACCTGGCGTGGGAGAGGATCGAGGACCACCGGGCCGTGGACGGCTACGTCCGCCGCGCCCTCATCAACACCAGGACCTCGCTGTGGCGCAAGCGCCGCGTCGACGAGTTCGCGGTGGAGGAGCTTCCCGAGCCGGACCCGCTGCCGGGTCCCGATCCCGGGGAACAGCAGGCGATACGCGACGCGATGTGGCGCGCCGTCGTGAAGCTCCCCGCGCGCCAGCGCGCGATGGTCGTCCTGAGGTACTACGAGGACCTGAGCGAGGCATCGACCGCCGAGGTCCTCGGCGTCTCCGTCGGCACCGTCAAGAGCGCCGTCTCCCGCGCGCTGGCCAAGCTGCGCGAGGACGAGGAGCTGGCCGACGTGGCCCGCCCCGCCACGCCGGTGGGCATGGTCGCCGCGGCCTGAGTCGGCGCCTCGTCGCGCACCCCGTCGCGCACCCCGTCGCGTGAACTCGGCTCGCGCGCCCCGGGGTTGAACCCGGCGCAGGAGCTGACGCACACGGGCTGGCGCGGAGCGCGCGCCCGCACCACAATCACCGGTACCCCACCCGCATGGAGGCACCGGTGCTCGGCACGATGCAGGACGTACCCCTTCTGGTCAGCCGCATCCTGCGGCACGGCGCGACGATCCACGCCGACTCCCGGGTCACCACCTGGACCGGCGAGGGCTCGCCCCTGCGGCGCACGTTCGCCGAGAGCGGCGCGCGCGCCGCCCAGCTCGCCCACGCGCTGCGCGACGCGTGCGGCGTCACCCGCGGCGAGGTCGTGGGCACGCTCATGTGGAACAACGCGGAGCACCTGGAGTGCTACTTCGCGATCCCGTCCATGGGCTCCGTCCTCCACACCCTCAACCTGCGCCTGCCCGCCGACCAGCTCTCCTGGATCGTCCGGCACGCCGCCGACCGCGTCGTCGTCGTCAACGGCAGCCTGCTGCCCCTCCTCGCGCCGCTGCTCCCGCACCTCCCCTCCGTCGAACACATCATCGTCTCGGGCCCCGGCGACCTCAGCGCGCTCGACGGCGCACGCGCCGCCGTTCACTCCTACGAGCCCCTGATCGACGGCCGCCCCACCGCCTACGATTGGCCGGACCTGGACGAACGCACCGCCGCCGCCCTCTGCTATACCTCGGGCACCACCGGCCATCCCCAGGGCACCGTCTACAGCCACCGCTCGATCTACCTGCACTCCATGCAGGTCAACATGGCCGAGTCCATGGCCCTCACCGAGGCCGACACCACGCTGCCCGTGGTCCCGATGTTCCATGTGAACGCCTGGGGCATCCCCCACGCCGTCTTCATGTCGGGGACGGGCCTGCTGATGCCCGACCGGTTCCTCCAGCCCGCCCCCCTCGCCGAGATGATCGCGGCGGAACGGCCCACGCACGCCGCCGCCGTTCCCTCCATCTGGCAGGGCCTCCTGGCCGAACTGACCGACCGCCCCCGCGACATCTCCTCCCTGCGGTCCGTCACCATCGGCGGCTCGGCCTGCCCGCCCGCGATGATGAAGGCGTTCGAGGAGCGGCACGGTGTCCGCGTCCGCCACGCCTGGGGCATGACCGAGACCTCGCCGCTGGGCACCACCTCCAGCCCGCCCGCGGGGCTCACCGCCGAGGAGGAGTGGCCCTACCGCGTCTCCCAGGGCCGCTTCGCCGCCGGCGTCGAGGCCAGGCTCGCGGGCCCCGACGGCTCCTTCCTGCCCTGGGACAACGCCTCCGAGGGCGAGT
This sequence comes from Streptomyces sp. SBT349, assembly GCF_001083795.1. Lineage (GTDB taxonomy): Bacteria > Actinomycetota > Actinomycetes > Streptomycetales > Streptomycetaceae > Streptomyces. Next base: position 1,819 of record NZ_LAVK01000322.1, on the reverse strand, counting down.
TGGAGGTCCGCGGCCCGTGGATCGCCGCCGCCTACTACGGCGGCCACGGCGCGGAACCGCTGCGCCCCGAGGACCGGTTCAGCCCGGACGGCTGGCTGCGCACCGGCGACGTCGGCGTCATCTCGCCCGACGGCTACCTCACCCTCACCGACCGCGCCAAGGACGTCATCAAGTCGGGCGGCGAGTGGATATCCTCCGTCGCCCTGGAGAACCACCTGATGTCGCACCCCCGCGTCACGGAGGCCGCGGTCGTCGCCGTCCCCGACGAGCGGTGGGGCGAACGGCCGCTCGCCGCGGTGGTCCTGGAGATCGGCGAGGACGGGGGCGTGACGTACGAGGACCTGCGCGCCTGGCTGGGTGAACGCGTCCCCCGCTGGCAGCTCCCCGAACGCTGGACCCGGATCGACGCGGTCCCCAAGACGAGCGTCGGCAAGTTCGACAAGAAGAAGATCCGCGCGCTGCACACGGCGGGCGCCCTGGAGGTCACCCGCCTCGGGTAGTGCGCGCGGGCGCACGGCTATGTCAGTGCGCCCCGATCTTCGTCAGCAGGTCGACGATGCGCGCCTGCACCTCGGGGTTGGTCGAGCGCTCCGCGAGGAACAGCACCGTCTCCCCCGACGCGAGCAGCGGCAGCTGCGCCGGATCCATCTCCGCCGCCGTGTAGACGACGAACGGCGTCCGGTTGAGCAGCCCGTTCACCCGGAGCCAGTCGATGATGCCCGCGCGGCGGCGCCTGACCTGGTTGAGGTCCATCACCACCAGGTTGGGCCTGATCCGGGCCGCCACCTCCATCGCCTCGGCGTCCGAACTCGCGTGCGCCGCCTGCATCCCGCGCCGTTCGAGCGAGATCGCCAGCGCCTTCGCGATGGTCTCCTGCTCCTCCACCAGCAGCACCCGCGGCGGGTGCTGCTCGCTGTCGCGCGGCGCGAGCGCCTTCAGCAGCACGGCCGGGTCGGCGCCGTAGGCCGCCTCGCGGCTCGCCTGCCCGAGCCCGGCCGTCACCAGCACCGGCACCTCGGCCGCGACGGCGGCGGAACGCAGCGACTGGAGCGCCGTCCGGGTGATCGGTCCGGTCAGCGGGTCGACGAACAGCGCCGCCGGATAGGCCGCGATCTGCGCGTCCACCTCCTCGCGCGAGTGCACGATCACCGGCCGGTAGCCGCGGTCGGTCAGCGCCTGCTGCGTGGAGACGTCGGGCTCGGGCCAGACCAGCAGGCGACGCGGGTTGTCCAGCGGCTCGGGCGGCAGCTCGTCATCCGTCGGCGTGGGGCGGCGCCTGGGCTGCCCTCGCTCCGTCACCTCCACCGCGCCATTGGGCCCGTCGAGCGGCTCGGGGCCCTCGGCGGCGCCCGCGGCGGGCGCGCCGATCGCGAACTGGCGCCCGCGCCCCTGCGTTTCGCCGCGCGCCCGCGCGGGGGAGGCGCTCGCGGGCGCGCCCCCCTGGGCGCCCTCCGGCGCGTCCTGCTGTGGGCCGAGGCGCGGGTCGTCCGCGGGGGGCGTGGCCAGCTTCCTGCGGCGCGCGGGCGGCATCACGGCGGGCGGCCCCGCCTGGGGCACCGGCGCTCCCGCCGGCGCGGGCAGCTGCGGCGCCACCACCGGCACGCCCTGCCCCAGCGTCTGCACGCTGACGCCCGAGGCGCGCGCCTCGGACTTGGCGCGTTCGCTCCCCGGCATGGGGAGCGCGCGCGGCTGCCGGGGCGCGGGCCCGACCGGCGTGCTGCCGTCCAGGATCGGGCTCATGGCGACGACGGAGTGCTCGACCACCGGCGGTTCGTCCGACTCCTCGGCCCCGAGCGCGGGAGGGGCCGAGGAGTCGGAC
>NZ_LAVK01000321.1 GCF_001083795.1 Streptomyces sp. SBT349 | reverse complement strand
ACAGTTACCGCGCCTATCCATATCCTCACTATCCCTCTTCGTCGGCAGCGCAAGATGTGTATAAGAAACATGACCAAGACCCGCCCGCTCCGCTCCCCGCCGTGGCTGCTCGCGGTGAATCACGGCCTTCACCATCGGCGCCGCCACCCTCGCGGCCCTACGCGACCGCAACGCCACCGATTTCTTCCCGGCCCCGCCGCAGGCGGTGCGCGACGCGTTCCCGCTGGCCGGGTACATGCCGCTGATGCTGATCGCGGGCAGCGTCGGCGCGATCGCGATCGTCGGCGAGTACGGCAGCGGCCTGATCCGCACCACGACCGCGGCCGTCCCGGCGCGGGGCGAGGTGCTGGCCGCCAAGGCGGTGGTGCTGGCCGCGCTGTGGACGGTCGTCGGCGCCGTCACCGCCATCGGCTCGTTCGTCACCGCGCAGGCCCTTCTGAGCGGGAGGGGCGCGGGTGTCGCCCTCACCGAAGCCGGCGCGTTCCGCGCCGTGGCCGCCTCCGCGCTGCTGGCCCCCGTCTGCGCGCTCCTCGGCCTCGGCCTCGGCTTCCTGATCCGGCACGGCGCCGCCACCGTGGTCGCCACGGCGGCCACGCTGCTGCTCCTGCCCGGCTTCTTCTCCCGGACCGAGTACCTGACCGCGCTCATCAACCACGCCATGGTCTACACGGCCTGGACGCGGCTGACCGACACCTGGCCCCCCTACCCGCGGTCCCCGTTCCACGAGCCGTCGATCGCCGGCTCCTGGGTGGTCTACGCCGCCTGGCCGCTCCTCGCCGTCACCCTCGCGCTGCTCGTCGTGCGCCGCCGCGACGTGTGAGCGGACCGGGAGACGCCGGCGGAACGGTCCCGGCGAGCGCGGCCCGGTCGAGCGTCGCGCAGGCGAACGCGCCGGGCTCGGCGCCGGTTCCGGCGATCAGCGCGCCCCCGGGGGACCAGACGCCGGAGTGGCCCGCCGTCTCGTCGTACCCGGCGCCGGTGGGGCCCGCGAAGCTCGCCAGCGCGACCCAGACGCCGTGCGCCGCGGCGATGCGCCGGGCGCGTTCGCCGTGGACACGGACCTCGTCGGCCCCGTGCACGATGCCCGCCACATAGGCGTCGATCCCCAGCGCGGCCGTGTCATCGGCGTGCCGGACCACGCCGGTGTCCTTGCAGACGCCGAGGCCGAGGCGCCAGCCGTCCACCTCCCACACGGCGGGCTCCGCGCCGGGCGCGAACCGTTCCGCCTCCGCCGCCCCCAGCCACATCTTCCGGTAGGCGACGGTCGCGCCCCCGCCCTCGACGGCGAGCACCGCGATGTGGTCCCCCTCGACCGGCGCCCCCACCAGCGCCGTCGCCCCCGTCTCCGCGCACGCGGCGACGAGGGGCGCCAGCCGCGCGTCCCCGGCGGCGACCACCGCGGCGCCCAGCTCGTACCCCGTCAGGGACAGCTCCGGGAACACCACCACCCGCGCCCCGGCAGCGCGCACCACCTCCGCGTGCGCCCGCGCGTTCGCGCCGACGTCGCACGCCCGGCAGACGGGCTGGGCCACGGCGATGACCAGCGTCTCCTGCACGGTTCCTCCCGGTGGGTCGATGCGCGCAGGCCAAGGACGCTAGCAGCGGAGAGTTCCGGGACGGGGGCGGGATCCACCGCTGCGCCACGGGAACCGGCGACGGCGTGTCGGGTGGCCGGGGCGGCGCGGCGTCTGCGAACGTCGCCGCGGAGGTGGACGGTCGTGGTGGTGGATGAGGCGGACGCCGTCGTCGTCGGGTCGGGGATCAACGGACTCGTCGCCGCGGCCGAACTCGCCCTCGCGGGCTGGTCGGTCATCATCGTGGAACGGGCCCCGCGCATCGGCGGGTTCATCGCCACCGAGGAGCGCACGCTCCCCGGCTACCTCCACGACACCTACTCCTCCTGGCACCTCCTCTTCGTCTCGGGCCCCGCCCACGCCGCGCTCGGCGAGCCGCTGCGCGCCCACGGCCTGACCTACCGCACCGCCGACTCCTGGGTCGCCGCCAGCGTCGCCGACGACGGTCGCACCGCGCTGGTGCACCGGGATCCCGAGCGCACCGCCGCCGCGTTCGCCCACGCGTCCGACGGCACCGCCTACCTGGCCGCGCTCGCCCGGCTCGAAGCGAACATGGGCGCGATCGGCGGCCTCATGGGCAGCGAACTCCGCTCGCCCGCGCTGCTGCGCCACGCCGCCGCGCTGCTCCGCCGGGGCCGCGGCGGCCTCGAACCGTGGATCCGCGCCATGGCCACCAGCGGACGCGGCTACACGCGCTCCACCTACACGGGCGACGAGGTCGACCACCTCTACGCGCCCTGGCTGCTGCACGCGGGCCTCTCTCCCGACCACGCCTCGGGCGCGTTCATGATCCCGCTGCTCGCCGCCGGCCTCCACGGCTTCGGGCTGCCGGTCGTGGAGGGCGGATCCGGGCGGTTCCTCGACGCGTTCCGCTCCCTGCTCGACTCCCTCGGCGTCCGGATCGACACCGGCGCCCACGTCGAACGGATCCTCGTCGAACGGGGCCGCGCCGTCGGCGTGGTGGCCTCGGGCCGCCCCCTCAGGGCCCGTCGCGCCGTCCTCGCCTCGGTCACCCCGACCGCCCTCTACGGCGCCCTCCTGCCGAAGGGCGCGGTGAGCCCGCGGCTGCGCGCGGAGGCGGCGCGCTTCCGCTACGGCCGCGGCGAGATGCAGATCCATGTCGCGCTCTCCGCGCCCCTGGACTGGCGCGACGAACGGCTGCGCTCCGTCCCGCTCGTCCACCTCTCCGACGGCTCGGGCTCCACCGGCATCGCCTGCGCGGAGGCGGAGGCCGGCCTGCTGCCCGCGCGGCCGACCGTGGTCGTCGGCCAGCAGTACCTCCTCGACCCCACCCGCGTCCCCGAGGGCGCCGCCGCGCTCTGGCTCCAGCTCCAGGAGGTCCCGTTCGCGCGGGGAGGCGCCAGTCCACGGCCGTGTGGCCCTGCGCGGCGACGGCCTCGTCGATCCGGCTGAAGGGGCGCGAGCCGAGGAACTTCCCTGCCGAGAGCGGGGACGGGTGGGCGCCCTCCACCACGGCGTGCCGCTCGGTGTCGATCAGGCGGAGCTTCTTGCGCGCGTAGGAGCCCCAGAGCACGAACACGGCCGGGTCGGGGCGGGCGGCCACGGCGCGGATGACGGCGTCGGTGAAGGTCTCCCAGCCCTTGCCCTTGTGCGAGTTGGGCTCCCCGGCCCGGACGGTGAGCACCGCGTTCAGCAGGAGGACGCCCTGCCTGGCCCAGGGCATCAGGTACCCGCTGTCCGGGATGGGGTGGCCGAGGTCGGCGTGCATCTCCTTGTAGATGTTGCGCAGGGACGGCGGGATCCGCACACCGGGCCGCACCGAGAAGCACAGGCCGTGGCCCTGGCCCTCGCCGTGGTACGGGTCCTGGCCGAGGACGAGCACCTTGACGTCCTCGAAGGGGGTGGCGTCCAGCGCGGCGAAGACCTCCTCGCGCGGCGGGTAGACCGGGCCGCGCGCCCGCTCCTCCTCGACGAACTCGGTGAGCTCCTTGAAGTAGGGCTTGCCGAGCTCTTCGCCGAGGACGCTCTGCCAGGAGTCGGGCAGCATGCCGGTCACGTCGTGAACCTCCGAGGGTGTGCGGTGCGTTGTTGACGATCAGAACGTACCCGCCACCTCTGACAACGCGGTCGAACGGCCCCGGCGCGCGCTAGCCGAGGCCCGCGTTGAGGGAGAGTCCGCCGTCCACCACGAGGGTCTGCCCGGTGATCCACCCGGCGGCGTCCGAGGAGAGGAAGGCGATGGCCCCGGCCACGTCCTCCGGGATGCCGAGCCTGCCCATCGGGTAGCCGGCGGCGGCCTCCTCCTCGCGGCCCTCGAACAGCGGCGCGGCGAACCGGGTCCGCACCACGGCCGGGGCGACGGCGTTGACCCGCACCCGGGGGGCGAACTCGTGGGCGAGCTGCTGGGTGAGGTTGATCAACGCGGCCTTGCTGACGCCGTAGGCGCCGAGGAACGGCGAGGCGGAAAGCCCGGCGATGGAGGAGACGTTGACGACGGTGCCGCCGTGGTCGCGCTGCCAGGCGTGCCAGGCCCGGCGGGCGAAGCCGAGCGCGGAGAGGACGTTGACCTCGAAGATCTTGCGGACCACGGCCGGGTCGAGGTCGGCGAGGGGGCCGACGACGGGGTTGGTCCCGGCGCAGTTGACGAGGTGGTCGAGGCGGCCGTGGGCGTCCATGACCCGCGCGATCACCTCGTCCTGGTGGGCCGCGTCGTGGGCCTTGCCCGCCACCGCCATGGCGCGCCCTTCGCCGAGGGAGGCGGCGGCCTCGGCGAGGGCGTCGGCGTTCCTGCCGGTGACGCAGACGTGGTCGCCGCGGGCGACCAGGGCCGCCGCCACGGCGTAGCCGATGCCGCGGCTGGCTCCGGTGACGACGGCGACGCGGGGCTCGTGTGCCGGTTCCGCCATGGCGGTTCCTCGCTTCCTTGCTCGGGCCGGGTCCGGGTCCGGGTCAGTCGAGGGGGCCGCCGGCCACGTACAGGACCTGCCCCGAGACGAAGCCCGCGGCCTCGCCGGTGAAGAAGGCGATGGCGTCGGCGACGTCCTCGGGCCGCCCGACGCGGCGCACGGGGATGGTCTCGGCGCGGGCCCGCTGGAACTCGTCGAAGTCCACCCGCATCCGCTCCGCGGTCTGGGCGGTCATGTCGGTGACGATGAATCCGGGGGCGACGGCGTTGGCCGTGATGCCGAATGGGCCCAGCTCGATGGCCAGGGTCTTGGTGAAGCCCTGGAGCCCGGCCTTGGCCGCGGCGTAGTTGGCCTGGCCGCGGTTGCCGAGCGCGGAGCTGGAGGAGAGGCTGACGATCCGGCCGAAGCCCGCCTCCACCATGTGCGCCTGGCACGCGCGGGACATGAGGAACGCGCCGCGCAGGTGGACGCTCATGACGGTGTCCCAGTCGGCGTCGCTCATCTTGAACAGCAGGTTGTCCCGGAGGACGCCCGCGTTGTTGACGAGGATCCGCGGGGGGCCGAGCGTCTCCGCGACGCGGGCGACGGCCTCCCGCACGGCGTCGGAGTCCGACACGTCGCAGCCGACGGCCACCGCCGTGCCCCCGGCGGCGGTGATGCGCTCCACGGTCTCCAGCGCGGCGTCGGCGGCCAGGTCGAGCACGGCCACCGCGCGGCCCTCCGCCGCCAGCCTGACGGCGGTGGCCGCGCCGATACCCCGGGCCGCGCCCGTCACGATGGCAACGCGCTGTTCGGTGGTGGCCATGGCTTCTCGTCTCCTCGCCGTCCGACGCGGGCTACCGCGCGGTAACCCCCCGGAGACGTTAAGAACGCGAGGCCACCGCTGTCAATGGACCAGCACCCGCAGCAGCCGGTCGAGTTCGGCTCCCGGGTCGGTGGTGAGCCCGGTGTGGACGGGTCCCGGCTGGACGACGGTGCTGCGCGGGGCGATCAGCCAGCGGAAGCGGCGCCCCGCGTCATCGCCCGCGGCGGGCCCGGCCGCGGCGCCGCCGAGGCAGACGCACTCGGCGGCGCGCAGCGCGGCCCGCACGCCCGCCACGTCGGCCGCGGGGTCCAGGACCCGCAGCCGCTCCTCGTCCAGGTGGACGCGGGCGGCGAGGAACGAGGTGGCGCGGGAGTACAGGAGGACGCCGCCGTTGATGGACTCGCCGCGCTCGACGCGCGGCACCACGCGGAGCACCGCGTACTCGAAGACATCGCCTCGCGCGCTCATCGGGCCGCCTCGCTCGCGTGGTCGGGACGGCCGGTCAGCCAGCCCGGGGCCCGGGACGGCCGGCCGGCCGTCGGGGTCCCGACGGTGACGGCGCCGGGGACGGCGACCGCGCGGGCGCGGGTGGCCAGCGCCTCCGCGTAGGCGGCGCGCACCGCGTCGGGTCCCCCGAACCCGGGCTCGTCGGCGAGCCAGGCGTCGGGCACCTCGGCCAGGACCTCGGCGAGCAGGTCACCGGTGACGAGGGGGGCCAACGCGGCGGCGGCGCCGGCGACATCGGGGCCGAACGGCGCCAGCGCGTGGTCGGAGGCGTTGTAGGGGCGCGCGGCGGAGGCGGTCGCGGTGGGCCAGTTGTGGTGCCAGATCAGCGCGGCGCCGTGGTCGATGAGCCACAGGTCGCCGTGCCAGACCAGCAGGTTGGGGTTGCGCCAGGAGCGGTCCACGTTGTTGACCAGGGCGTCGAACCACACGACGCGGCCCGCCTCCTCGGCGCTCACCCGGTAGGCGAGCGGGTCGAAGCCGAGGGAGCCGGGCAGGTAGTCCATGCCGAGGTTGAGCCCGCCGCTGGCCTTGAGCAGTTCCTGCACCTCCTGATCGGGCTCGCTCAGGCCGATGACCGGATCGAGCTCCATCCTGACCAGTTCGGGCACGCGCAGCCCGAGGCGCCGGGCGAGGCCGCCGCAGACGACCTCGGCCACCAGGGACTTGCGGCCCTGCCCGGCTCCGGTGAACTTCATGACATAGGTGCCGAGGTCGTCGGCCTCCACGATCCCGGGCAGCGAGCCGCCCTCCCGAAGGGGGGTGACATAGCGGGTCGCGAACGTTTCGCGCAGCATTCCCCCAGGCTATACGCCCCTCCAGCCTTGGGATTCGAGGCGGGCCACCTCGATCAGGGCTGGGAAGTATCCGGGGAGTTCGGCTGACGACGCCCGCCAACGGGTTCCCCCCGCCGAGCAGTGCGCGTCGATGGCGCTGCGCCCCCTGTTGCCGGCCTCTGACATGAAGTGGGCGTAGTGATCCAACGTGATGGTCGGCGACGAATGCCCCAGCCAGCGCGCGAGCGTGACGACGGACTCCCCCGCCTCCAGCACGATCGAGGCATAGGTGTGCCGGAGCACATGGAAGCCGTCCTTGGGCGACGCCGCCCACTGCCAGGGCTTGGACCCATCGGCCCGGGGTGGGATGACGCCGGTCTTCGCCAGGGCGGGCTTCCAGGTGTAGGTGTTCCATGTGTTCACCGCGACAGCGTTGCCGAAGCGAGTCGTGACCAGTAGTGGATGCTCCTTATGTGGCCGGTCCGCGCCCGGCTCTCCCCACGGCAGCTGCACCTTGACTGGCGGATAGTGCGCGATGTGCCGTTCGAGCTCTGCGGCCACTGACGCGGGCATGTCCACGGTCCGGACTTTCCCCCCCTTGGTCAGGGCGTAGTACAACCTGCCGTTCAGGGGCTGCACCTGCCTTCGGACGTGCAGAATGCCGCGTACCCAGTCGATGTCCTCCGGGCCCACACCGAAGACCTCTCCTTGGCGCAGTCCGCACCCCAGCCCGAGCTCCACAGTGATCCTGTACCGCTCGCCGATCAGGCTCCGGACGCGGAGCGCGGTCTCCAGCGGCCATGCTTCGCGAGGCTCCTTGGAGGCTTTCGGCCATCGCACCGACTTCGAGCGCATCGGATTCCCGACGATACGCCGGTCGTCGACAGCGGTCTCCAGGATCCCGGACAGCTCGGCGAGGATGCCCCGACGGTAGTCGACCGAGGCCACGGTCGACGCCAACTGCGCGATGTAACTCCGCAGTTCCGCTGGCGTCACTTTCGTGAGCGCCAGATCTCCCAGGTGCGGAAGGATATGAAGCCGCACCCTCTGTTCCTGCCCCTGCCTGGTCTTCGGGGCCCCACCCTTTCCTGGCTTCCAATACGTCGAAATGTAATCGGCAAGCGTGATGGACCCGTCGCGCGGGTCCACGAACTCCCCGCGCTCCTCGTCCGTGGACGAGCGACGCAGCCATGCTTTGGCATCCTCCAAGGTGTCGAAGGAGCGGTCCCGGACACCGGGGATACCGGCGACTCGGTAGCGCATCCCCTTCCCATACCGAGAAGTCCGCTCCCTGCTCCCCGTTATCGGTTCCTTGCGCTTCTTGAGCCACCTGTCCTCTATGTACCCCGGCACTGCCGCTCCTCGCCTCACTCGATGTCGTCTGTAGCTCCTGCAAGCAACACGAACCGGCAAGCCTCTGCTGAAGTTCCCCGTTCCCAGAGGAATCAGATCTGTGATTCCGTCGGATTCTCCTGGCTCAAGACGCGGTCGATGCGCCGAATCCACCTACTGCCGAACCACAGTCGATGAGCGACGCTCCGGGCCGCGATGCAGCGGATTCAGCCGCTGATTCGAACGAGAGTCTGCGGCCTCTTGTTGCGCAACCCACTCATCGAGCACGGAGACCCGATACATGACGCGGCCTCCCATGCGGAAGCTCGGAGGCCCCTGTCGCTTGTGCCGCCACACGTACAGGGTGTTCTCCGAGATCCCGAGGTAAGAGGCCGCTTTCTTCACGGTCAAAAACGCGGCAACAGGTACGCGGGCGTCAGCCATTTCTGCCCTTCCATCTGCAAGGTCATAACACAGACGAGAGTGCGCAAAACGAGAAACTTGGCCGCACCGCAATCACGTGATACCGGGAACACAGAGGGAACGGCCCCTGGTTCAGCGTCGTGTGCGGTGTTGGACGGCGTGGGTTGCGGCTGCGGCGATGGCGGGCGCGGCTTGGGCGGGGTGGGTGAGCTGGAGGAGGGTGGTGC
>NZ_LAVK01000320.1 GCF_001083795.1 Streptomyces sp. SBT349 | reverse complement strand
GCCCCGGTGGGGCGGGTCAGTCGCCTCGGACTCCGGCGATGACCTCGGCCGCGGCCCGGCCGCAGACGCGGGCGGCGCCATAGGTGGCGATGTGCAGGGCGCCCGAGGGCGGGGCGTGCGGCACGCCCATCTCCACCACGACGGTGCCGGGGCGGGCGGCGAGGAGCGCGTCCAGGGTGGCCGCCATCCAGGGGTGCCGGTGGACGTCGCGGACCACGGCGACCAGGGGACGGTCTCCCGCGGCCCGCAGGACCTCGGCCGCCAGCCCCTCGGTCCCGGCGCGCTCGGCGTCCTCGCGGGTGTGGCTGCCGCCGGCGGTGCCGGGGAGCAGCCGGTCGAGCTCGCGCCCGACGCCCCACGGCGTCTGGGTGCCGACCGCGATGTTGGCCACGGGCGGGAAGGAGGCGACATAGGGCGGGGTGCCCGGCGGCCGGTGCGCGGGGGCCCCGTCGGGGGTGGTCAGCCGCAGGCCGCGGCGGGCGGCCACGAGGCCGATGTCACCGTCCGGTTCCGGGGCGGGCTCCGCTCCGCGGGCCTCCGAGGTCCAGCGGGCCAGGGCCCTGACGCGCTCGGCGGCGTCGTGCAGGCGTTCCTCGGGCAGTTCGCCGGAGTGGACGGCGGCCACCAGGGCGTCGCGCAGGCGCAGCACCTCGGCCTCGTCCGAGGGGGTGCCGCCGATGCACAGGGCGTCGGCGCCCGCGGCGACGGCCAGGACGCAGCCGTGGTCGAGGCCGTAGGTCTCGGCGACGGCGCGCATCTCAATGGCGTCGGTGAAGATCAGGCCCTCGTAGCCGAGGCCGCCCTCGGCCGCGGGGGCGCGGAGCAGGCCGGTGAGGACGGCCGGGCTGAGGGTGCCGGGGCGCTCGCCGTCGAGGGCGGGGAGCAGGATGTGGGCGCTCATCACGCAGCGGGTGCCGGCGGCTATCGCGGCCTTGAAGGGGACGAGCTCGCGCTCGTGGAGGGTCGCCAGGTCGATGTCGATGCGTGGCATCGCATGGTGGGAGTCGACATTGGTGTTGCCGTGGCCGGGGAAGTGCTTGACGCAGGCGGCGATGCCCACGCTCTGGAGGCCCTCCACATAGGCGACCGTGTGGCGGGCGACCAGGGCCGGGTCGTCGCCGAAGGAGCGGACGCCGATGACCGGGTTGTCCGGGTCGGTGTTGATGTCCGCGGAGGGCGCCCAGTTGAGGGTGATCCCGCACTCGGCCAGGCGGCGGCCGAGCGCGGCGGCGACCGCGCGGGTCAGCTCGGGGTCGTCCACGCTGCCCAGGGCGTGGTTGCCGGGGAAGGAGGACCCGCCGTGGACTTCGAGCCGGGTGACGTCCCCGCCCTCCTCGTCGATGGCGACCAGCACGTCGGGCTTGGCCTCGCGCAGCCGCCCGGTGAGCTGGGCGAGTTGCTCACTGGAGACGACGTTGCGGCCGAAGAGGCCGACGCCGGTCATGCCGTTCTCCAGCTGGCGCGGCAGCCAGCCGGGGAGGGTGGTGGTGCCGTCGAAGGTCGGCTGGAGGACGGCCAGGGCATCCCGGGTCACGGTGTCGGAGTCGCGTACGGCGGTCGTCATGAGCGAGTGCTATCCCTTCACGGCACCCGCGGTGAGGCCGCCGGTGACCCGTCGCTGGAGGAAGACGAAGACGAGCAGCACCGGCACGGTGAACAGGGAGGAGGCCGCCATGGTGGCCCCCCAGTCGTTGCCGAAGTTCGTCTGGAACTGGGTGAGCCACAGGGGCAGGGTGGCCGCGTCGGGGTCCTTGTTCAGCACCAGGACCATGGCGTACTCGTTCCAGGCCAGGATGAAGCCGAAGAGGGAGGTCGCCATCAGGCCGGGCGCGAGCAGGGGGAAGATCACGCGGAAGAACGCCTGGGTGCGGTTGCACCCGTCGATCAGGGCGGCCTCCTCCAGGTCCCTCGGGACGGCGGCGATGAAGCCGCGCAGCGTCCAGATGCTGAAGGGCAGCGCCATGACGAAGTAGATGAGCGTCAGGGTCAGCAGGCTGTTGAGCATCTCCAGATCACGCGCGTTGAGGTACATCACGATGATCAGGATTTCCCAGGGCGCCATCTGCGCCATCATCACCGCGAGCAGCATGCCGCGGCGCCCGCGGAACCGCATGCGGGCGATGGCGTAGCTGGCGGCGAGCGCCACCGTCAGGGCGAGCAGCACGGCGCCGACGGTGACGAAGAGGCTGTTGCCGACGTAGGTCCAGAAGAGGTCGACCCCGCTGGCCGTGCCGTAGTGGTCGAACGACGGCGTGAACAGGAGGACCGGGTCCTTGCTGAGCACGTCGGAGTTGCTCTTCAGGGACGTGGAGAACATCCAGTACACGGGGAAGAGGAACAGCGCGGACAGGAGCAGCGCCGAGCCGTTGAGCCAGACCTTCCTCACGATTGCTCCTTCTCCTGCTTGAAGATCAGCCGGAAGTAGAAGGACATGGCGACCAGCAGGATGACCAGGGTCAGCACGGAGATGGCGGCGGCGCTGCCGTACTGGCTCTGGCTCATGCCCTCCATGTAGGCCATGACCGGCAGCGTCTCGGACTCGCGGTTGGGGCCGCCGGCGTTCAGCGCGTAGATCTGGGTGAACGCCTTGAAGACCCAGATGATCTCCAGGAATGTGGTGATCATGAAGAACGGCCTCATGATCGGCGCCAGGATGGACCAGAAGATGCGCCAGTTGGAGGCGCCGTCCATGCGGGCGGCCTCGAAGATCTCGCCGCTGATGGTGGTGAGCCCGGCGTAGAGGTTGAGCGCCACGAAGGGCACGGAGGCCCAGACGATGAGGACGGTGACGATCACGAGCGTGGAGACGCCGCTGCCGAACCAGTTGTGCTGGTCGTAGCCGGAGAAGCCGAGGCTGCGCATCACCCAGTTGGCGACGCCGAACTGGGTGTCGAAGAGCCAGCGGAAGACGGTGGTGCTCACGGTCACCGGCATGGCCCAGGCCGCCACCAGGCTGACCGACAGCAGCAGCCGCATCTTCGTGCCCAGCGCGAAGAGCAGCAGTCCCACGAGCGTGCCGATGCCCATGATCAGCACCACGTTGGCGGCCATGAAGACGAAGGTGCGGACCACCGAGTCCCAGAACCGCTCGTCGCGAAGGACGGTCCGGTAGTTCTCCAGGCCGGTCCACTCGGTGGTTCGGGAGATCAGCTGGCGGCGGCCGAACTCCTGGAACGAGATGATCACGTTCTGGACGAGGGCGTAGCCCAGCACCGCGAGCAGGGCCGCGATCGCCGGCGCGATCAGCAGATAGGGGACCCAGCCGGTGGGCAGGGGGCGCCGCTGCCGCCGACGGGGCGGCCCCGCGGTGCCGGCACCGGATACCTCGGGTGGTGCGTCCTCGATGTGCAGCGTCATGCGTGTCGTCCCTCGCAGGAGAAGGGGGTGCCGCCGCCGGCCGGCGGCACCCCGATGGCGCGGGCTATTCGCGGTTGATGCGATCGGTGATCTCGGCGTCCGCCTCCTCGGCGATGGATCCGTAGTCCTCGCCGTTGAGCGCCTCTGTCATCATCTCCTTGATGGGGTTCGGCTCGACCTCCACGTTGGCCCATCCGGGTGTCAGGGGCGGGAGGAAGCCGACGTCCGCGGAGGCGACCATGGCCTCGGCGAAGCTCCCCGGCTCCGGCTCGGCGGTCACATCGGTGCGGTTGGGCACCACACCGCCGGCAGCGGCGTCCACGTACTTCTGCGCGTACTCCTGCGAGGTGGCCAGTTCGAGCCAGGCGCGGGCCAGCTCCTGATCGCCCGCGCGCTCGGCGACGGCGAGGTTGGAGCCGCCGAGGAAGACGTGGCCAAGCTCGTCGGCGCTCTCGCCCGGCACCGGGAAGTACCCGAAGTCGGCCTCGCCGCCGGCCTCCTCGATGGCCGCGATGGCGTTGTTCGCCTCCCACTGGAGGCCGATCCAGCTGGCGATCTCGCCATTGGGGACCACGTCGACGGACTGCTGGGGCTCGGCCTCGTCGTTGTCGGTCGGGGAGTCGGAGAACTCCTGGAGCTCGCCGTAGAAGTCCATGCCCGCCTCGGCCTCGGGCGTGTTCAGCGCCCCGGCCCAGGAGTCGCCGTCCTCGGCGGCGAAGGAGCCGCCCTCGTCGGCGATGAAGCCGCCCATCACGTAGTAGCTCTGGCCCGGCAGGTAGATGGGCTCGGCCTCGGTGTTCTCCTCGATGAGCGCGAGGGCCTCGACCCACTCGTCACGCGTGGTGGGCACCTCCGCGCCCGCGTCCTCCCAGATGCTCCGGTCGTAGATGACGACACGGTTGGCGCCGTACCAGGGAACCGCGTAGAGCGTGTCGTCCACCTGGGCGGACTCCAGCATGTTCTCGGCCCAGGGCTGGTCGGCCATCTCGCTCAGGTCGGCGAGGCCGCCGGTGTTGGCGTAGCCGATGGTCTGCGTGTTGCCCAGCTCCAGGACGTCCACGGTGCCGTCCTCGGACAGCGCCGTGGTGAGGCGGTCCTGAATGCCCTCCCACTGCTGGATCTCGACGTTGACCTCGACGTCGTGCTCGGCCTCGAAGGCCGTGTTGACCTCCTCGACCCACGCGTCCGGCGCCGAGCCGCTCATCAGCCACACGGTGATGGAATCGGCGCTGCCGCCGCCCCCACCGCTGCTGCCGTCGTCGCCACACGCGGCCACCGTGGCCGTCAGGGCTGCTACGCCGACGGCAGCGATCAGCTTGCGCTTCACGTCACCCTCCTCAAAAAGGCCGGACCCCCCTCACGAAGTGCCCGGTAACGGCCGTTACGTTAGTGGTGTATTCAAGAGGTGTAGACCAGTTGCACGGGAGCCTGGACTAGACCAAGCCGGGTGTCAAGGGTCCACGAGTGGGTCACCCGGTCCGTTACAGGACCGACATCTGCCCGGGGGCACCGCCCCTCAGGGGCCCGTGTCACGATGTGAGCTGCGATGTCTCGGAGGAGCCGGTGACGGCAGAACAGAACGAGTCGGGAAGGCGGGCCATGGCCAGGGACGGGGGGGTGACGGCCGGCGCGGCCGGGGCGTCCCCGACCACCGCGGGTCCCGACGGCACCGACCGGACGCGCACGGCCAGGGTGCCGAAGTACTACCGCCTCAAGCGCCATCTCCAGCAGATGACCGAGACGCTTCCCCCCGGCACCCCGGTGCCCCCCGAGCGCTCCCTCGCCAGTGAGTTCGACACGTCGCGGACCACGGTGCGGCAGGCCCTCCAGGAGCTCGTCGTCGAGGGCCGCCTGGAACGCATCCAGGGCAAGGGGACCTTCGTCGCCAAGCCCAAGGTCTCCCAGACCCTCCAACTCACCTCCTATACGGAGGACATGCGCGCCCAGGGCCTGGAACCGACCTCGCAGCTGCTGGAGATCGGCTACATCACGGCCGACGAGCGGCTCAGCCGGCTGCTCGACCTGCCCGAGGGCGGCAGGGTGCTGCGGATCGAGCGGCTGCGCCTGGCCAGCGGCGAGCCGATGGCCATAGAGACCACGCACCTCTCCCAGGAGCGCTTCCCGGCGCTGCGCCGCAGCCTGGTGCGGTACTCCTCGCTCTACACCGCGCTGGCCGAGGTCTACGACGTCCACCTGGCGCGCGCCGAGGAGACCATCGAGACCTCCCTGGCGAACCCGCGCGAGGCCGGACTGCTGGGCACGGACGTCGGGTTGCCGATGCTGATGCTCTCCCGCCACTCGCGCGACACCGAGGGCGAGCCCGTGGAGTGGGTGCGCTCGGTGTACCGGGGCGATCGGTACAAATTCCTGGCGAATCTGGAGCGCCCGAGGCCGACCGGCCCCCGGTGACCTGGACCGTGATCGTCCGCGCCATGGCCAACGGGCCTGTCAGGGCCTAGATTCCGGCCCGTCAGTCAAGGAGGACCGGCGGGAGGACACCGTGCAATCCCCACCTGAAGCATCACCGGCACGTCAGCCAGGACAGCGCCGTCAACCGCGTCCGGGTTCCATCGCCATCTGGACCGCCGTCGCCCTGGTCGGGGCCGTCGGCTGGGCCATGCTGGCACTGTCCCGCGGCGAGGATGTCTCCGCCGCGTGGATGGTGGCCGCGGCGCTGGGCTCGTACGCCATCGGCTACCGCTTCTACTCGCGGTTCATCGCGACCCGCGTGCTCAGAGCCGACCCGACCCGGGCCACGCCCGCGGAGCGGATGGGCGACGGGCACGACTTCCACGCCACCGACCGCCGGGTTCTGCTCGGCCACCACTTCGCCGGCATCTCGGGCGCGGGCCCCCTGGTGGGCCCGGTGCTCGCGGCGCAGATGGGCTATCTGCCCGGCACCATCTGGATCATCGTCGGCGTGATCTTCGCCGGGGCCGTCCAGGACATGGTGGTGCTCTTCTTCTCCACCCGCAGGGACGGGAAGAGCCTGGGCCAGATCGCCCGCGAGGAGATCGGCCCGGTGGGCGGCATCGCCGCGGTCGTCGCCATCTTCTCGATCATGATCATCATCCTGGCCGTGCTCGCGCTCGTGGTGGTCAACGCCCTGGCCGAGTCGCCCTGGGGCGCCTTCTCGGTCGGCATGACCATCCCCATCGCGCTCTTCATGGGCGTCTACCTGCGCTATCTGCGACCGGGCAAGATCGCCGAGGTCACGGTGATCGGGGTGGCGCTGCTGCTGTTCGCCATCGTGTCCGGCCGCTGGGTCGCCAACTCGGGCCTGGCCGACGCGTTCACGCTCGACCCGCGCACGCTGGTCATCGCGCTGGTGCTCTACGGCTTCGCGGCCTCCGTGGCGCCGGTGTGGCTCCTGCTGGTGCCGCGGGACTACCTGTCCACGTTCATGAAGATCGGCACGATCGCGCTGCTGGCCGTCGCGATCGTCGTCACCCTGCCCAACCTCCAGATGGAGGCGGTCACCGACTTCGCGTCCAACGGCGACGGCCCGGTCTTCGCGGGGTCGCTCTTCCCGTTCGTCTTCATCACCATCGCCTGCGGGGCGCTCTCCGGGTTCCACTCGCTGATCTCCTCGGGCACCACCCCGAAGATGATCCAGAAGGAGACCCAGGTCCGCACCATCGGCTACGGCGCCATGCTGATGGAGTCCTCGGTCGCGGTGATGGCGATCACCGCCGCCTGCGTGCTCGACCCCGGCATCTACTTCGCGATGAACGCGCCACCCGCGGTGATCGGCGACACGGTCCAGGCGGCCTCGGAGACCATCTCCTCCTGGGGCTTCACGGTCACCCCGGAACAGCTCGCCGCCGCGGCGGAGTCGGTGGAGGAGGAGTCGCTGCTGTCGCGCACCGGCGGCGCGCCCACCCTGGCGCTCGGCCTCGCCGCGATCCTGGCCGACATCATCGGCGGCGACTCCATGATGGGCTTCTGGTATCACTTCGCGATCATGTTCGAGGCGCTGTTCATCCTGACGGCGATCGACGCGGGCACCCGCGTGGGACGTTTCGTGCTCCAGGACGCGATCGCCAGCATCCATCCGAAGTTCGCCAAGGTGCGTTCCAACACCTGGTGGCCGGGGATCCTGATGATCAGCGCCATCGTGGTGGCGCTGTGGGGCTATCTGCTGTGGGTGGGCGTCAACGACCCGCTCGGCGGCATCAACACGCTCTATCCGATCTTCGGCATCTCCAACCAGCTGCTCGGCGCCGTCGCGCTGGCGATCTGCACCGTGCTGCTGGTCAAGTCCGGGCGCCTGAAGTACGCCTGGGTGACGGTGCTCCCGCTGACCTGGGTCTCGGTGGTCACCCTCACCGCGAGTTGGCAGAAGGTGTTCTCCGGCGACCCCGCCGTGGGCTTCCTGGCCCGCCGCGACCTGTACCAGGACGGCATCGACGCGGGCGAACTCCTGCCCGGCGCCTCCGACATGGGCGAGATGCGCACCATCGTCAACAACGCCACGCTCGACGCGGTGCTCTCCGCGGTGCTGGCCCTGCTGGTCATCGTGGTCTTCGCCGACGCGCTGCGGATCTGCGTCAAGGCCGTGCGCCGCCCCGGCTCGATCCCGCTGCGCGAGTCCCCGCACGTGGAGTCGAGGATCGTCGCCCCGGCCGGGCTCATCGCCACCAAGGAGGAACGCGCCGAGCTCGCGACCGCGGGGCTCGGCCCCGGCGGCGGGATCCCCGGGCAGTCCACCGGACCCCGGCAGGAGGTGCACGAATGACCCGGGCCCTGATCGCCGCGCCCCGCCGGGCGGCGGCCTGGCTGCGCTGGTACATCACCGAGTTCACCGGCGAGAACGCCTACGACCGCTATGTCGCGCACACCAGGAGGACCGACCCCGAGGCCCCCGTGCTCCGCCGCGGGGACTTCGAACGGCATCGCACCGACCGCCGTTACGGAGCGCCCTCGGACGGCCTCGGCAGCCCTTACGGGGGCTGCTGCTAGAGCTTTTCGGCCCATGGCGGGCTCCCGGACCGGTCCTTCACCCCGTGGCGGTGGGTGACGGGCCGGTCCGCCCTTCTGGGGCGGCCGGGCGGTCTCGTACCGTTCTCCTGAGAAGACGTGCCCGCCTCATGCAGCGGCCGACGTGGAGGAGGACCGTGTCCGGACCAGCGCGGGGCGAACCGACGGTCCTCTCCCCCGGCTCCCCCGCCGAGCCGGGGGAGAGGACCGTCGGTTCGCCCCGCGCT
>NZ_LAVK01000031.1 GCF_001083795.1 Streptomyces sp. SBT349 | reverse complement strand
TCCTCGATCAGCACGTGGGCGTTGGTGCCGCTGATGCCGTAGGAGAGGATCCCGGCGCGGCGCGGTTCCTCCCCGCGCGGCCAGGGGCGGGCCCGCCGCACCAGCCGCATCGTTCCCTCGGACCAGTCGACGGCCGGGGTCGGGCGCTCGGCGTGCAGGGTCGGGGGCAGCGTCTCGTGGTGCAGGGCCAGCACCATCTTGATCAGGCCCGCGAGCCCGGAGGCGGCGAGGGTGTGACCGATGTTGGACTTGACCGAGCCGATCCACAGCGGGTCCTCGGCGGTGTGGTGGCGGGCGTAGCCGAGGTGGAGCGTGGACGCCTCGACGGGGTCCCCGGTGCGGGTCCCGGTGCCGTGCGCCTCCACGGCGCCGACCTGGTCCGGTCTCAGGCGAGCGTCCCGCAGCGCGGCGGCGACGACGGCCCGCTGGGCGGGGCCGCTGGGGGCGGTGAGCCGTTCGCTGGCGCCGTCCTCGTTGACCGCGCTGCCGCGGATCACGGCGAGCACCGGGCGTCCGGTCGCCCGGGCGCGTTCCAGGGTCGTCAGCGTCAGCGCGGCGACGCCCTCGGCGGGGACGAAGCCTCCCGCGTCGGCGGCGAAGGCCCGGGACACGCCGTCCGCGGCGACCGCCCGCAGCCGCGAGAAGCGCACCAGCATCCTGGGCGCGGCCAGCACCGACGCGCCGGCCGCGATGGCCGTCTCGCACTCGCCCGAGCGCAGTGCCCGCACGGCCAGGTGGAGCGCCACCAGGCCCGAGGAGCAGGCGGTGTCCACGGTGAGGGCGGGCCCGTTGAGCCCCAGGACGTAGGAGATGCGGCCCGAGGCGACGCTCAGGGCGGTGCCGGTCAGCAGATAGCTTTCGAGGCCCGAGGCGTCCCGTCCGTCCTGGCGCAACAGGGTGTCGTAGAAGCTCTCGCACAGGCCCACGTACACGCCGGTGCGGCTGCCGCGCAGGGAGCCGGGTGCGATGCGGGCGCGTTCCAGGGACGTCCACGCGCTCTCCAGCAGGAGCCGCTGCTGGGGGTCCATCGCGGACGCCTCGCGCGGGCCGATGCCGAAGAGCCCGGCGTCGAATCCCGCGACGTCGTCGAGGAACCCGGCGCGGCGCACGTAGGTGGTGCCCTCGACGTCGGGGTCGGCGTGGTGGAGCCGCGCCAGGTCCCAGCCGCGGTCCTCCGGCAGCGGGGACGCGACATGGCGCCCGGCCAGGAGGAGGTCCCACAGGGCACGGGGGGAGTCGGCTCCGGGGAAGCGGCAGTCCATTCCCACGATGGCGACCGGTGTGTGAGCGTCCATGGCGTCCTCCCGGCGGGCGCCCACGCGGTGCGGTCCGGGCGGGCAGCAGGACGATAACGGCGCGGTGGCCCGGCGAGAACCCCTGGCCGCCGGACCCCGGGGTCGGCGTCGCGCGGAGCCGGCCTCCGCTGCCCCGGCGGCGCGTGCCCCGGCGGCGGCTCAGAAGGCTCAGAGGGGTCAGACGGGTCAGGCGGGTCAGGCGGGTCGGCCGCTCACGGTGAACGGGCCGTCCCAGGTGAGGTCGAGATCGGCGGCGTCGGGGCCCGGCGTGCGGAACGTGACCCGGTCGCGGCCGAAGCGCGGTGCGGCGAGGGACGCGGTGAACGTGTCCAGGTCCCCGTGGTCGGCGCGGCGGCCGACGACGCACACCCAGGCGGTGCCGGGGCCGCGGGGGCGCAGCTCCTGCCAGGCGTCGGGCCCCGCGGTCACCGGGTCCGCGCCCCCCTCGGTGGCCAGGGCCACATAGCCGTCGCCGAGGCGGCCCGCGGTCCACACTCCCTCGCGGGTCCACGCGTCGAGGCAGGCGATGGGGAACCAGGCGTGGGTGCCGGCCATCTCGTCGTCGGCGGGGACGCGGTACAGGGCCAGCACGGTGGAGGCGTGCTGCCGGGCGCGCGGCAGGATCCGGTTGCCCGCCCAGGCGTTGGGGCGGGCCGAGGGCGAGGCGGAGGCGTTGGGGGCGTGGGTGACGAACACCTGCGTCTCGGGTCCCAGGGTGGCGCCCCAGATGTGCTCCTGGAGACCCGGCAGGCCGGGCCGGTGGTCGTGGGCGCAGGCGAGCATCGCGTCCGGCGTCCTGAACACCGTCACATCCGAGGCGTAGGCGCGGGCCAGCAGGTCGTGCGCGGGGCGCAGGGTGCCGCGCTGGCTCTGCCTGCCCCACCAGCGCTCCGGCAGGTCCACGGCCGCCCGGCGGACGACCTCGGGCACGCGGTAGCGGCGGGCGGTGGCGATCGCGGTGGCGGGGAGCACCGCGTCGTTGAGCGCGCCGACGCCGAAGCACAGCCACATGATCGGGGCCGTCTCCTCCAGGCGGGAGGAGCGCAGCGTGGTGACGTAGGACCGGCCGTGGGCGCAGCCGTGCACGCCGCGCCAGGAGTGGACGGCCAGGCTGAACAGCACCCGGTCGGCGACGCCCGCGGCGAGCGCCTCGACCTCGGGGTCCCCGGCGAACTCGACCAGGGTGACCAGGGCGAGCAAGTCGATGGCGAGGTAGGCGTTGGAGTCGAACTCGCTGAATCCGCCCGCCAGTTTGCGCCGCATCCATGCGAGGGCCAGCTCGCGGCCGTGGGCGGCGTGGCGGGCGCCGGACCAGCCGGTGTTGGTGAACGTCGCGTCGCCGAGCGCCGTGCCCCACAGCAGCTCGGCGGTGTGCCACACCAGTTGGTGGTTCTCCGTGAAGTAGCACATGGCGTCCAGGCCGGGCTGGTCGATCCAGTACCTGAAGGCGAGCAGCGCGGCGGTGACGCGTTCCCTCAGCCCC
The DNA here is from genome assembly GCF_001083795.1 of Streptomyces sp. SBT349. Taxonomy (GTDB): domain Bacteria; phylum Actinomycetota; class Actinomycetes; order Streptomycetales; family Streptomycetaceae; genus Streptomyces. The sequence goes on along the minus strand of NZ_LAVK01000031.1, from coordinate 32,037 downwards.
TCCTCCCAGCGGGCGGGGTCGAGGCGGTGCCACAGGTGCAGCAGGCCGAGGGCCTCGAAGTCGGCGCAGTCGGCGCGGTGTTCGATCATCCACAGGGCGCGGTCGAGCCCCGTGGCGGCGACGCGGTGGGCCGGGTCGCGCAGCGCCCGCACCAGCTCGGCGGCGGCCGTTCCCTCCCGCTCCGCGGCGTGCGCGAGGAACTCCTCGTGCCAGCGGCCCGGTTCGCCCTCGGGCGCGGCACGGTAGGCGGGCGGCAGCACGGCGACGGGGAACTCCCGGAAGACGGGGGTCCGTTGACCGCGGCGCCCGGGCCCGCGCCCGCCTCGGTCGCGTCGACCGGGGGCAGCGCGAGGGCCGCCCCGGAACGTTCCTCGATCACCCGCACCACCGGCTCGGGCAGCCAGTCGCCCGCCGGCTCGCCCGACAGCCCGCGGCGCACCGCCGCCGTGTCGGGGCGTTGGGCCGGGTCCTTGGCCAGGCAGGCGGCGAGCAGCGGGCGCAGGCCGTCGGGCACGCCGCCGAGGTCGGGCTCCTCGTGCGCCGTGGCGTACAGATCGTCGCCGAACGGGCCGTGCCCGGCCGCCGCGTGCACCAGGACGCAGCCGAGCGAGAAGACGTCGCTGGGCGGCCCGACCGGCCGGTCGGCGCCGGAGCCGACCTGCTCGGGCGAGAGGTAGCCGGGGGTGCCGACGACCATGCCGGTGGAGGTGATCGTCGTGTCGTCCAGGGCGCGGGCGATGCCGAAGTCGATCAGGCGCGGGCCGTCCAGGGCCAGCAGCACGTTCCCCGGCTTGACGTCCCGGTGGACCAGGCCCGTCGCGTGGACGGAGGCCAGCGCCTCGGCCAGCAGCGCGCCGAGGACCCGCACGGCGCGCTCGGGCAGCGGCCCGTGGGCGTCGACCGACTCGGCCAGCGAGGGGCCGGGCACGTAGGAGGTGGCCAGCCAGGGCACGGCCGCCTCGGTGTCGGCGGCGACGACCGGCAGCACCCACCAGCTCGTCACCCGCCGGGCGCCGCCGACCTCGCGGCGGAACCGGGCCCTGAAGTGCGGGTCGTCCGCGTACCCGGCCCGCACCACCTTGAGCGCCACCAGGGCGTTCTCCGGGGAACGGGCCAGGTAGACGGTGCCCATGCCGCCGGAGCCCAGCAGGCCGAGCAGCCGGTGCCCGGCGAGGTGGGAGGGGTCGGAGGGGCCCAGGGGCCGCGCCAGGCGTGCGGTCACGCGAGCGCGTCCTCCGTCCTGGTCCCCATGGCCACCAGCGCGTCGGTGACCAGCGTGGCCACCGCCGCCTGGTCGAAGCTCCCGGTGCCGCTGGCCGAGACGGCCAGGGTGACCGGGCCGATGCGGTGGACCGCCCAGATGTAGGGGAACGGGCCCCCGTACGCGTCGCTCTGATGCAGCCCCGACTCGTAGACCTGGTCGTCGGCGACGCTCTGGCCGCGCACCCCGGACGGGTTGGCGAAGGAGGTCAGGCCGGTGATGTGCTCGCCCTGGCGGAGCTGCTGGTCGGGACAGCGCAGGGCCTCCTCCAGGGTGGTGGTCACCTCCTCGTCGGCGCTCTCGGTCGACCCGTGCGCCGTCACCGCCACGGTCACCCGCACGGGCGCCTCGCCGCCGGCGGCGGGCAGCTCCATGTAGCGGGAGAGGCTCGCGTGCACCGAGTCGGGCAGCGCCTCGCGCTGCCACACGCAGTCGGCGTCGAGCACGGCCCAGGTCTCGGGGGCGCCCTCGTAGGGGCTCGCCCCGACGAAGTCGGGACCCAGCGTCTGCGGGTCGGCCGCGATCCCCCGGACGAGTTCGAGCCCCTCGGCCGCGGTGGCCGGGAGCCGGTCCGGGTCGGGCTCGAAGGCGTAGGCGTCCGGCGCGGGTGCCGCGTCGGGCGGGGCCTCGCCGCCCTCGGCCGGGGCCGTTTCGGCGCCCCCGGACGGCTCGGCGCCGGGGGAGCCGGAGCCGCCGGAACAGCCGCTCACCACCAGCCAGACGGTGACCGCGGCCACCCCGGTGCGCACGAATCTTCGGCGCGGCATCTCCCACCCCCACAGGACCGCGAGTCCATCGGACGCGGATATCGTACGGGCCCGCCACGCTGCGTGTCTGTAGCGATCGCGCCACGATGGAGGCATGCTGCTGGCTGAGATCGTCGAGACCTCCCGCGAGGTCGCGGCCACCGCCTCGCGGACCGGGAAGGTCGCCGCGCTGGCCCGGCTGTTCTCGGGCACCGCGCCCGACGAGGCCCCCGTCGTCATCACCTATCTGGCCGGGCGGCTGCCCCAGCGCAGGCTCGGCGTCGGCTGGCGCACCCTGGCCGACCGGCCCCCGCCCGTCACCGCCCCCCGGCTCACGGTGGGCGCGGTGGACGCGGCGCTGACGCGGGTGGCCGCGGTGGCGGGCAAGGGCGCCGGGGCCGAACGGTCGCGGCTGATGGGCGCGTTGCTGGCCGAGGCCACCGAGGAGGAGCAGGACTTCCTCGTGCGGCTCATCGGCGGGGAGCTGCGGCAGGGCGCGCTCGACGCCTTCTCCGTCGAGGGGCTCGCGGCGGCGAGCGGCGCGGCCCCCGAGGACGTGCGGCGCGCGGTGATGCTGGGCGGCTCGCTGGGCGCGGTGGCCCGTGCGCTCCTGGCCGGAGGGGAGGACGCCCTGGCGGAGTTCGGCCTGCGGGTGGGGCGGCCGGTGCTGCCGATGCTGGCGCAGAGCGCGAAGGACCTGGACGCGGCGCTGGACCGGCTGGGCCCCAGCGTGATCGAGGAGAAGCTCGACGGGATCCGGGTGCAGGTGCACCGGGACGGCGAGGACGTGCGGATCTGGACCAGGACGCTCGACGAGATCACCGACCGGCTCCCCGAGGTGCGGGCCGCCGCCCTCGAACTGGCCACCGACAGCGCGGTCCTCGACGGCGAGGTCATCGCGCTGGACGAGGCGGGGCGGCCCCGCCCGTTCCAGGAGACCGCGGGCCGCGTCGGCTCGCTGCGCGGCACGCTGCCGCTCTCCCCCGTCTTCTTCGACCTGCTGGCGGTCGGCGGGCGCGAGCTGCTCGGCCTTCCCATCGAGGAGCGCCACGCCGAGCTGGCCCGCCTCGCCCCCGGGCCCCGGCAGGTGCGGCGGCTGCTCGCCACCGAGCCCGGCGACCCGGCGACGCGCCGCGCCGCACGGGAGTTCGGCGAGGAGACGCTCGCCAGGGGGCAGGAGGGGCTGATGGTGAAGGCGCTGGGGACGCCGTACAGCGCGGGGCGGCGCGGGTCGTCCTGGCTGAAGGTGAAGCCGGTGCACACCCTCGACCTGGTGGTGCTGGCCGCCGAGTGGGGGCACGGGCGGCGGACGGGAAGGCTGTCGAACCTGCACCTGGGGGCGCGCGCGGAGGACGGCTCGTTCACCATGCTGGGCAAGACGTTCAAGGGGCTGACGGACGCGCTGCTCGCGTGGCAGACGGAGCGGCTGGGGCGGCTGGCGGTCGAGGACGACGGCTTCACCGTCCGGGTCCGGCCCGAACTGGTGGTGGAGGTGGCCTTCGACGGCGTGCAGACGTCCACGCGCTACCCCGGAGGCGTGACGCTGCGCTTCGCGCGCGTCGTGCGCTACCGGGAGGACAAGACGCCGGACCAGGCCGATTCCGTGGCGGCGGTGAGGGCGTTGCTGCCCGGCGGGGAAGGGTGACGTCGGGGGCGACGCTGACAGTTGGGTAGCGGAATCGTGTTTCCATCGTTATGGGTGTAGCCGCAACATTCCGCCGCCTCAGCGCATCTTTAATCAATGGGAGCCTCAGTGGCTCTCACGAGATCTGGCACCACCCAGGGGGAATTCTGATGCGCTCCGCGCTTCTACGTCACCACCTCGTCTCGGCAGCGGCGAGTACCGCCGCCGTCGCCCTGCTGCTGACCGGCTGCTCGGCCCAGGGCTCCGAGCCCTCGGAGCCAGGGCCCTCCGAGTCGGCGCAGGAGGAGTCGCCGGGTCCCGACGACGGGGAGGGCGAGGAGGACGAGCCCGCCGACGAGGTCCTGATGGACTTCGGCGACGAGACCGACCAGGTGCGGGAGTTGCAGGCGCGGCTCCTCCAGCTGGGCCACTTCGCGGCGCAGCCGACCGGGTACTACGGCGATGTGACGCTGGGCGCGGTCTCCGAGTACCAGCGGGCGGCCGGGATGGACGTCTCCGGCACGGTGTTCCGGTCCACGTGGGACGCGCTGACCGGCGAGACCTCGGACCCGACCGAGGAGGAGCTCTTCCCGCCGCAGCAGGTCATGGGCTACGGCGACAACTCCGACCAGGTGCGCGAGCTCCAGGCCAGGCTGAAGCAGCTCGACCTCTTCGCGGACAACCCGACCGGCTACTACGGCGACGTGACCACCGCCGCGGTGACGGCGTACCAGGAGTCGCGGGGCATCGAGGCGACGGGCACGGTCTTCGAGCCGACGTGGGACACGCTGACCGGGGAGACGGAGCAGCCAGGCGAGGACGAGATGTTCCCGCCGCTGGAGGTTCCCGAGGTGGAGCCCGCCCAGGAGCTCGACGAGCGCTGCCTGACCGGCCGGGTGCTGTGCATCTCGAAGACCAGCTCGACCCTGTCCTGGGTGATCGACGGCGACGTGCAGCTGACCGTGGATGTGCGGTTCGGCGCCGAGGAGACGCCCACGCGCGAGGGCGAGTTCGAGGTCTACTGGAAGTCGCGCAACCACCACTCGACGCTGTACGACTCGCCCATGCCGTACGCGATGTTCTTCGACGGCGGCCAAGCCGTGCACTACTCGGAGGACTTCGCCGCCAACGGGTACAACGGGGCCTCCCACGGCTGTGTCAACGTCCGTGACGAGGGCGCCATCGCGGGCCTGTTCGACGACGTGGCCGAGGGCGACCGGGTCGTCGTCTACTGGTGAGTCCCGACCTCGGACCCGGGGTGAGGCACACGGGTGACAATGGCCCCATGCGCTACATCATCATCGGAGCGGGCGCGGTCGGCGGCGCCATCGGCGGACGACTGCACGAGGGCGGCCATGACGTGGTCCTGGTGGCGCGGGGCGCGCACGGCGCCGCGCTCCGGGAGCACGGGCTGAGGTTCACCACCCCCGAGGGGACGCGGACGCTGCGCGTCCCGGTCGCGGAGGGGCCCGAGGAGGCGGCGCCGCGCCCCGGCGATGTGCTGATCCTGGCGGTGAAGACGCAGGACACCGTGGCGGCGCTCGACGCGTGGTCCTCCGCCGGCGGCACCCATCCCGACGTCGCCGAACTGCCGCTGCTGACCGTGCAGAACGGGGTGGCCAACGAACGCCTGGCGCTGCGGCGCTTCGCGCGGGTGTACGGGGTGTGCGTGTGGCTGCCGGCGCAGTTCCTCGAACCGGGCGCCGTCACCGCCCCCTGCGCGCCCCTGACGGGGATGCTGCACCTGGGCCGTTACCCCGAGGAGGAGGCCGGGCCCGACGACGTGATCCACCGGATCGCGGCGGACCTGGAGAGCGCGCGCTTCCTCGCCCCCGTGGTCCCGGACGTGATGCGCTGGAAGTACGCCAAGCTCCTGGCCAACCTGGGCAACGCGGTGGAGGCGCTGTTCGGCCCGGTCGGCGCCGAGCCGGTGGCCGGGCTGCTGGCGCGGGCCCGCGCCGAGGGGATCGCGGCGCTGACGGCGGCGGGCATCCCGTTCGCCGGGGAGGCCGAGCAGGCCGCGGTGCGGGAGGGCCGGATGGGGATACGGTCCATCCCGGGCGCCCCGGACGCGCGCGGCTCGTCGTGGCAGAGCCTGCGGCGCGGCACGGGATCGATCGAGACGGACTACCTCAACGGGGAGATCGTGCTGCTCGGCCGCGAGTTCGGCGTGGCGACCCCGGTGAACGAGGCCCTCGCCCGCCACGCGAAGGCCGCGGCCCGCGAGGGGCGGGCCCCCGGCTCGCTGACCCCGGAGGACCTGGGCGTCTGAACGGCTCGGCGCCCCGGGGTCACTCCTGCTCCTGCTCCTGCTCCTCCGGAACGCGGCTGGTCACGCGGGTGTACCGCTGCCTGGCCGCCTGGGGGGTGCCGAGCCCCAGGCCGAAGGCGATCTCCTGCCACGTCAGGCCGCGCCCCCTGGCCATGGTCAGCAGCCCGGCCTCCAGCTCGTCCATCTCGCCCCTGGCGCGCGGCACGAGGGTGAGCGCGGCGGTGATGTCGGCGCGGTCCACCTCGGCCTCGCCCTCGGTGAGCTCCGCCGCGCCGCTCAGCAGGAACGAGACCAGCCGGATCGCCTCGTGCGGCGCGAGCACATACGGGTGGGTGCCCCGGGCGCGCTGCTCCTGGGTGACCGCGTGCCGCTCGGCGACGCGAAAGAGGGCGGCGGCGGCCCGGTGGGCGCGCGCCTGCTCGGGCTGGGGGGCGGTGAACGCGTCGCTGTCGGAGGTCTCCATGCGGCCAGCGTGCCCGGCCGCACGATCCGACGTCAACATCTTATTGAAAACATCTTGTTCAATCCCCGGGGCGCGGGCGGCGCTGGGATATCACGTGGTCCACGCGCCCGTCCTCGAAGACGACCACCGTGTCCGTCCCCTCCCGGGGGAAGTCCGTGTACAGCCAGGTGTCCCACGCCGCGTCCCGCGGGGCGACGCCCGCGTCGCCCCGGAAGCCCCCGAAGTCCAGCCGGTCCAGCGGGGCTCCGAGCGCCGACTCGACCTGGTCCGGCGTCATCCCCGGACTGATCTCCGCCACAGCCGCCTCCTCCTGCCAACCCCCCGGTACGGACGGACCGGACACTACGTCGCTCCGCTGGGACCGGTCCCGAGAAGCACTAGCCGACGTCGCGGTAGGCGTGCGGCGCCATGCCGGTGACCCGGCGGAAGACGCGGCTGAAGTAGGCGCGGTCGTGGAAGCCGACGGCGCGGGCGACCGTCTGGACGCTCTCGTCGCCGCGCTGGAGGCGCTCCTTGGCGCGCTTGATCCGCACCCGGGTCAGGTACTCCCAGAGGGTCAGGCCGAGTTCACGGTGGAAGAGGCGGCCGAGGTGGTCCTCGCTGACGCCCGCGGCCTGCGCGATCTGCCAGCGGCTGAGCCGGTTCCGGTAGTGCTGCTCGATGTAGGCGAGGGCGTGGCGGACGGGCGCCGGGTCGGCGGCGCGCGCGCTCCGTTCGGTCAACGAGGCGAGCAGGCGCGCCGTCTCGGGTTCGGTGAGGATGTCGCGGCCGAGCAGCACCAGCCCCGGGTGCGGCTCCGCGCGGCGGGCGTCGGCGGCGGTGAACCCCTGGTCGCTCAGCATCAGCGCAGGCGTGCCCGGCAGCCGTTCGACCAGGTCGAAGCCGTCCATGTCGGGCAGCACCCGGGCCACGACGAGCAGCCCGGGGCGTTCCTCGGCGACGAGGGCCAGCGCGGCGGTGCCGTCGGCCGCGGCGCGGACCGGGCGGCCGGGCAGCAGGCGGCCGAGCCGGTCGCGGGCGGCGGCGGTGCCGTCGGCGATCACAGCGGGGGCGGCCAGGCCGGAGGGGCGCAGGGCGTCCAGCGCGCGGTCGAGCCCCTCGCCGGTGATCTGCCCGGGGTGCCCGTAGAGGAGGAACGGGGTGTGGCGCAGCGCCTGGTGACCGTGCAGGCGGCGGACGGCCGACCACTCCTGGGCGGTGGCGGTGACGGCGTCCCAGGCGACGGCGGCGGGCCCGGCACCGGCGGTGAGCGCGACCAGGTCGTCGTCGGGGAGGAGGCGGTGCGGGCGCAGGCCGTGCGCGCGGGCCAGGGCGGCGATCTCCGGCGGCAGCGCCCGGCCGGGCGCGGCGACCAGCAGGGTGTCGCCCGGCTCGCGCGGCTCCCCGGGCCCGGCCGGGTCGGCGGGGGTGGGCAGCGGCAGCGTGAGGTGGAAGCCGGGGGCGCCCGCGTCCGCGCGGTGCGGGGCGACCGTGCCGCCGTGCAGGACGGCGAGGCGGCGGGCGATGGCCAGGCCGAGGCGGGCGCCCGGCTCGCCGGTGGCGAACGGCTGGAACAGCTCCTCGTCCCCGTCCCCGTGGGCGTCCAGGGCGAGTTCGGGGTGGGTGATGCGGACGGTGAGATGGCCGGGCGTGACCCGGGCGACGAGCGCGACACCGGGTCCGGCCGGGCCCCGGCCCGCCGCGGCGGTGAGCAGGTTGACGACGATCTGCCGCAGCCGCGCCTCGTCGGCGAGGACGGCGGGCAGGCGGCGCGGCAGGTCGAGGCGGCCGTCGCCCGGCGCGCCGCCCACGGTGGCGCGGAAGGTGTCGGCGAGCAGCGGGCGCGGGTCGATCAGGCGGCGGGAGAGGTCGAGGGCGTCGATCTCCGAGCGGGAGAGGTCGAGCAGGTCGTCGATGAGCCGCAGCAGCCCGCTCGCGTCCGCGTGCGCGGGCTCGCCGGGGCGGGTGTGGCGCAGGATCGCCTCGACGGGGGTGCGGAGTTCGTCGGTCGCGTTGTCCAGCAGCCTGGTCTTCAACCGGCTGGCGCGCTGAGCGGCGTCGCGCGCGTGGCGCACCTCGGTGAACAGGCGCACCCCCTTGAGGGCGGCGCTGATCTGGTCGCCCAGCGCCCGGTAGAGCGCGCCGTGCCGGGCGGCGGCACGGCGGTCGGCGGCCTCGAACGCGGCGAACCCGAGCTGCTCCGCGCCGATGTGGAGGGGTTCGAGCACGGTGGTGCGGGGGGCGGCGCCCGGTCCCCCGGGGGGAAGCGGATCGGCGCCGGGGCCCAGCGCGAGCCGGTGTTCCCGGATGCCGAGCCCCGGCAGGTGGCGGTCGAGCGCCCGCGCGAGCGCGGCGGTGTCGGTGACGGTGGTCAGGGCGGTGGCCAGCTCCCGCAGGCGGCGGGACTGCTGTTCGCTGGTCCAGCGCTCGTACTCCAGCAGCCGGTGGGACTTGTCGCCGACCATCAACCGGGCCTGGCCCACGAGCCGTTCGCGCCGCTGCCCGGCCCCGCCCGCCTCGCGCAGCCGCAGCAGGGCCCGGTCCAGGGCGGTGGCGTCCTCGACGGTGTGGACGCGTTCGCCGAGGTGGCGTTCGAGGACGGTGAGGAACGCGACGCCCGGCTCGTCGAACGCCCGCCTCAACTCGGCGTCCAGCGCCGGGCCTTCGGGCGGCTCCCGCTCCGGCAGCGCCGTTTCCTCTCCCTGGGTGACCAGCGGCGAGGGGCAGCCGCAGGAGCGGCGGGTGACCAGCGTCCCGGCCACGACGCGGCGGTCGGGCGGCCTGGTGCCGCGCAGCCGGGCGACGAGGGTGTCCACGGCGAGCGCGCCCAGTTCGGCGAAGGGCAGCGCCACCGAGGTCAGGGGCGGGTCGCTGATCCTGGCCTCCGTCGAGTCGTTGAAGCTGATGAGCGCCAGGTCGTCCGGGACGCGGATGCCGCGCCCGGCGAGGAAGCGGAGGGCGTCGGCGGCCAGCACGTCGCTGCACGCCACCACGGCGTCGAAGTCCCGCCCCGGGCGCAGGCCGCGCACGTCGAGCAGCACGCCCATGGCGGCGGCGCCCGCGCCCGCCGCGTAGTCCACGGAGGCCGAGACCAGCGCGCGGTCGCGCGGGAGGCGGTGGCGGGCCAGCGCGTCGGCGTAGGCGCGGAACCGCTCCAGCGAGACCGGGTTGCTCAACGGGCCGCGCAGGCACGCGAGGCGGCGGCGGCCGTGGTGCCGCACGAGGTGGCCGACGGCCTCGCGCATGCCCGCGTGGGTGTCCAGGAGGAGCGTCTCGTGGCCGTCGATCGCGCGGTTGAGGCTGACGACGTGGCCCAGGCGCGCGAGGCGGCCGACCAGGCGGGCGGCGTGGCCGCCCTCGATTCCCCGCGCCGGGAGGCCGAGCGTGGAGGCCCAGCAGATGGCGCCGTCGACGCGGTCGGGGGAGAGGAGGTCGTACAGCGCGTTGCGCGGGGCGCCGTCGCCGGGGCGTAACGCGTCGCCCGGGAGGCAGACGAGGTCGACGTCGTTGCGCTCGGCGGCGTCCAGGACGCCGGACCAGAGGGTGGCGCCCACGCCGAGGTGGATGTTGGCCGTGACGAGGGCGACCGTCGGTGCCCCCACGGGACCCTCCTCAACACACGCGCGGCTCGGGTGGCGTGGACGATAGCCGCGCCCTGGCGCCCCGGCAAGAGCCGGGACGCCAGGGAGGGGTGCGGAGGGTCAGATGTTCCCGACGCCGGCGCCCCCGGTCACGATGGACTTGACGCTGGACGCGTTGTCCGGCGAGTAGCCGTAGGGGATGGAGGCGACGGAGCCGCCCGCCTCGCCCGAGCCCGAGTTCACGAAGTGGTTGTCACGGGCGACGATGCTGCCGGGGCCCGAGTCGGCCTCGCCGAGGTGGAACGGGTCCTCGGTGTTCTCGAAGAAGTTGGCCTCGACCAGCACGCCCGCGTCCTCGGTGGAGGCGACGCCGTAGCTGCCGACGTTGTCGTAGTAGTTGTTGTAGACGTGGACCGGGTCGCCGAAGCGGACGCGGGGGTTGCGCTGGTTGACGCCGTCGAACCAGTTGTGGTGGTAGGTGACGTTCAGGCGCCCGACGTCCTCGCTCGCGTTGCCGTCGTCGTGGCCGAGCAGCATGTTCTTGTCGGAGTCGTAGGTGTGGTTCCACGACACCGTGACGTCGGTCGAGGCGCGCTTGATGTCCAGGGCGCCGTCGTTCGGGTTGGTGAAGTCGTTGTGGTCGATCCAGACGTTCGTCGAGTACTGGACGTTGATGCCGTCGTCGTTCGAGTTGCTGAACGTGAGGTTCTGGATGATCACGTTGTCGGCGTCGGCGATGTTGAGGCCGCTGCCGTCGATGCGGCCCGAGCTGCCGACGCCGATGATCGTCTTGTCGGAGGACACCCGGGCCATGTCGTCCAGCTCGATGGTGCCCTGGACCTGGATCTGGAGCGGGCCGTCGCTGTCGGCGGCCTCGATGAACGCGTCGGCGTCGGAGACGGTGACCACGTCGCCCCCGGCGCCGCCGGTCGTGTCGGCGCCGAAGCCGGTGGGGGTGCCGACGGCGAGCGTCTCGGCCTGGGCGGGCTCGGAGTCGGCCGCGTTGGCCGTGGTGACGCCGCCGACGCCGCCGAGAACAACGACGGTGGCCAGCGCGAATCGTGCGCTCGTCCTGCGCATGGGATTCTCCGTCCGGGAGTGGTGGGGGGTGGGAGGTGCCGCGCGGCTGCTCCGATGCTAGGTCGGGGCCTGTGGAGGATGACGGGCCATGTGTGGACTTTGGCGCGGTGCACACTGGAGGCATGTGCCGCAGCATCAAGACACTCCGCGCGCCGGTCACGCCCGAGGTCTCCGAGGAGGAGATCCGGGCGGCGGCGCTCCAGTACGTCCGCAAGGTCTCGGGCTTCCGCCGGCCCGCCGCCCACAACCAGGCCGCCTTCGACGAGGCGGTGGAGGCGGTGACGGCGGCGACCGGCCACCTCCTGTCCCACCTGGAGGTCCGGGGCGCGAAGCCGAAGGCGCCCTGACGGCCGCCCCTGGGTACCAGCCTCGACCCCGGCGGTGAACCTGGAGGGGCCGCCGTCAGTCCGCCGGGCACCTCGTCACGCAGATCCGCGCGCCGGGGCGCGCGCCAACGCGACTACGCTGTGATCCGACCTCGTCACCCCTGGAAGTGCCAGATGATCTCCACCGGGACTCCGGCGTTGGCCGCCGCGGTGGCCTCGGGGACGAGGTCCATCAGGGACCATGGCCAGTCCTCCCACGGACCCATGTCGGTCGTGGGCTGCCGCGGCGGGTCCGCCGGCTCCGCGGATCGCCCCCCGGGCTCCTCGCAGCGTCGGACCTGGAGCCCCACCGCGAGCGCGGCCCGCAGATAGTCCCCGACCGCGTGACGGTAGGTGTCCAGCCGCGCCGGCCTCCCGTCCGGCAGGCGCACCGCGGGAATCGAACCCCGCGCCACCCACTCCGGGTGGATGTCCGAGATCACGAGGTGCCCGCCCGGGCACAGCACCCTGGCGAACTCCGCGATCACCGGCCCCAGTTCAGGCACATGCGTCAGGGCGAGGGAACAGACCACCAGGTCCACGGCGTCGTCGGCCACGGGCAGCCGGTGCAGGTCGCCGAGGCGGAACTCGCCACCCGGCACCCGCTCACGCGCCCGCGCCAGCATGTCCGCCGAGCTGTCGACGCCGACGGTCCGGTGACCACGCCCTGCCAGCAGGGCCGTCATCCGCCCGGTGCCGCACGCGGCGTCCAGGGCCACGCCCTCCGGTATCCCGTCGAGGATGTCCCCGACCACGGGCTCGTCGATGTCGAACGCCGAGTTGGGGCCGTCATACGTCTCCGACCAGATCCGGTATCCATCGACCGTGCTCACGCGATCGACATCCACGGCCGCGTCCGCGCCCGCCAGCGTCTCGTCGTCGAGCAGCTTCCGGATCTCACCGATCCGCGCCTCGACGAACGCGCGATCGTGCTCCCCGGCGAACGAACGCAGCAGGGCGGTCCCCTCCAGGCCCACCAGATAGGCGAGCGGATTCTGGTGCATCACGGCGCGACGCTAACGACGCGCGTGGCGGCGGCGCCACCCGATTACCTCCCGGTGGGGTGGCTGCTCCGCCTTCGGGGTGGATCAGTCCTCGTAGACGCCCCCGCACACGTCCGCCACGAACGCGGCGAACGAGCCGGGGCTCACCAACAGGGCAGGCCCGGAACCATCCGTGGAGTCACGCACGGCGCGGCCGGCAGTGCCTCCCGGAGGGTGGCGCCCCGGCGGTCCTACGTGATGTGGGTGAGGAAGAAGTCCCGGATGTCCTCGGCGAGCAGCTCCGGAACCTCCATCGCGGCGAAGTGGCCGCCGCGGTCGAACTCCGACCAGTGCCTGATGTCGTACAGCCGCTCGGCCAGCGGCCGCACCGACTGCGTGATGTCGTGCGCGAACACGGCCACGCCGACCGGTACCGGGCACGGCTCGATCCGCCGCGGAGCATCGTGGTGCAGCCGCGCCGAGGAAGCCGCGGTGGCGGTCAGCCAGTACAGCGAGATATTGGTGAGCATCCGCTCGTCACCGATCGGCGAGCGAGGGTCCGTCCACTGTGCGAAGCGCTCGGCGACCCAGGCCAGCTGGCCGACCGGCGAGTCGGTCAGCGCGTAGCCGATGGTCTGCGGGGTCAGGGCCTGTAGAGCCTGGAACGGCGGGCGATTCGCCATCAGCTGCCTGACCTTGTCCAGCCGGGCTTCATCGGTTTCGGACAGTTCGATGCCGGCGTCCGGGTCCGGCCGGGTCGGCAGGTAGTTGACGTGCACCCCGACGACCTGCTCCGGTGCCACCGCGCCGAGCGCCGTTGAGATGCCCGAGCCGAAGTCGCCACCCTGCGCGCCGTAGCGCTCGTACCCGAGACGGCGCATCAGCTCGGCCCAGGCCCGCGCGATCCGGACGATGTCCCAGCCGCGCTCGTGGGTCGGCCCGGAGAAGCCGTAGCCCGGGATGGACGGGATCACCAGGTGGAAGTCGCGCGACAGCGGCTCGATCACGTCGAGGAACTCCAGGAACGAACCGGGCCAGCCGTGCGTGAGGATCAGCGCGAGCGCGTCCGGTTTCGAGGACCGGACATGGACGAAGTGGATGTTCTGGCCGTCGATCTCGGTGGTGAAGTGCGGAAGCTCGTTGAGCTCGGCCTCGTGCTCGCGCCAGTCGTAGCCGGTGGCCCAGTATTCGGCCAGTTCCCTGAGCCGCGCCAGCGGGAAGCCGTAGTCCCACCCGGCGTCGGCGACCTCGTTGGGCCAACGGGTGCGGGAGAGCCGGTCGGTCAGGTCGTCGAGGTCGGCTTGGGGGATGTCGATGCGGAACGGCTTGATCATGGTCTCTGCTCCGGGGAATTCATTCGGCGACCAAACGTTGGCGCGTCCAACGTTTGACTCCCGAACGGTACCACGATCGTAGGTGCACCCAACGATTCGCTAGACTTGCGCCATGGAGAACCCGCCCCAGGAGGTGCCCGCCAGGTGGAAGAGCCTGCCCAGCTGGCTGCTCACCCAGACCGCCGGCCACGCCCACCGCCTGGTGGCCGACGGGTTCGCGGCCGTCCACGCCCGCGGCTACCACTACCGCCTGCTGGCGACGCTGGAGGAGTTCGGCCCGGCCAGCCAAGCTGGCCTGAGCCGCCGTAGCGGCATCCACGTCAGCGACATGGTGGCGGCGATCAACGAGCTCGCCGAGCGCAAACTGGTCGAGCGCGCCCCGGACCCCTCCGATCGGCGGCGCAACATCATCTCGCTCACCACCGCGGGCAAGCGGCAGCTGCGGCGACTGGAGAAGCCGCTGGCCGATTCCCAGGACGAACTGCTGGCTCCGCTGTCACCCGGGGAGCGACAGCGGTTGACCGAGCTGCTGTCCAGGCTGTTGGACCACCACAACCGGCGAACCGGCACTCCCGAAGAGCCGTGGCGCTGACGGGGACGTGTGTGCGAGGCCGCCTCCCGGTGGGGTGGCGGCCTCACCGTTGGCATGAATCAGGCGTCGTAACGACCCTCACGTACATCCGCCACGAACGCGGCGAACGAACCGGGGCTCACCAACAGGGCAGGCCCGGAACGCTCCTTGGAGTCACGCACGGCCACGCCGCCGTAGGCGGTCCCGGTCAGATCGGCGACCTCCACGCAGTTGACGCCGTTGCCGCTGTAGGAGGACGTGAACCAGTTGGCAACGCCGTGCAGGTGAGAGGTGCGGGTATGAATGGTCATGCTGTGATCTCTCGCGATAGTTGATGCAGGAACTTCGGAGTGTCCTCGGGAGGCAGGGCGGATCTCGACAGCGCCTCGAACTGCCGTGAGAACCGACCGACTTCACGGGGTCTGTCGGTGATCGATGCCGTGCCATACGCCGTGTCCGCCTGGACCGTCGTCGGCAGCTTTCCGCCCAGGATCAGGATGCTGAAGTCGTGTTCATACAGATACCCCCTCATCCCCTGCGGGAGCACCTGAACGGTCACATTGTCGAGGCTCGCCAGCCTGGCGATCTCCTCGTACTGCTCACGCATCACGCACGCGTCCCCAACGATGTGCCGTAGGGCTGATTCATGGAGGACCGCCGACAGCCTCAGTGGTTCCGCGTCTCGTGTCAGGGCCTCAGTCGTTGAACGGGGCGGCGTAGTGGAAGGTGCCGTTGGCCGACGGGTCGTAGGTGGCCAGGGGGCGGATCTGGAAGTAAGGGGTCCACTCCGGGGCGGAGGGCGCGATGCCGAACTCCGCGCTCGGGGCGAAGCCGAAGCGGGCGTAGTAGGCGAGGTCGCCGAGGAGGGCGACCAGGGGTTCGCCCAGGGCGTCGGCCGCCCCCAGCACCGCGTGCACGAGGGCGGAGCCGACGCCCGCGCGCTGGTGGCCGGGGTGGACGCTCAGGGGGCCGAGGCCGACGGCCGGGGCCGAGGAGACGTGGCCGCGCGTGCAGACCACATGGCCGATCACCGTTCCGTCGTCCGTGGCGACCAGGGACAGCGCGGGGATCCACGCGTCGCTCGCCCGGAGCGCGTCCACCAGCGGCGCCTCCACAGGAGCCCCGGCGTTCCCCGGTTTCGCGAACGCCGCGGCCGTCACGGCCCGGATGGCGTCGATGTCGGCGGCAGTCTCGCGTCGGATCAGCACCGGCACAGTCTGCGCGGCGCGCGGCGCCCCGGCCACCGGATTTCCCCGGCTACAGCGCGGCGAGTTCGTCCGCCAGGTCGTCCAGGCCGAGCGAGCCGAGGGACAGGGCCGCCATGTGCCACGCCTTGAGGTCGAAGGCGCCGCCCGCCGCCGCGCGGGCCGCCTCCCGGCCCGCGAGCCAGGCGCGTTCGCCCAGCTTGTAGCTGATCGCCTGCGCCGGCATGCCGAGGTAGCGGACCAGCTCGGAGTGGACGTAGTCGCGCTCCCTGCCGGTGTGCAGGCGGAAGAACTCCGCCGCCAGCTCGGGCGTCCACGCCTCACCGGGGTGGAAGCCCTCCCCGGCCGGGACGCGCAGCCCCAGGTGCATGCCGATGTCGATGATCACGCGGATCGCCCGCGTCATCTGGCCGGTGAGGTAGCCGAGCCTGCGGCCGGGGTCGGTCAGGTGGCCGAGCTCGTCCATGAGGCGTTCCGCGTAGAGCGCCCACCCCTCGGAGTTGGCGCTGACCGAGCCGATCGTCGACTGGAAGCGCGAGATGCGGTCCTGTGCCACCAGCCACTGCGCCAGCTGGAGATGGTGGCCCGGCAGGCCCTCGTGGTACCAGGTGGACACCAGGGCCCAGACCGGGAAACGGGTCGCGCCCTGCGTCGGGAGCCAGGTGCGCCCCGGGCGGGAGAAGTCCAGGGACGGGCGCGTGTAGTAGGGGGCGGCGGCGCTGCCCGGCGGGGCGATCATCGACTCCACCCGCCTGACCGGCGGCGCCAGGTCGAAGTGGGTGCCGTCCAGGGCGCGCGTGGCCTCGTCCATCAGCTCCTGGAGCCAGACGCGTATCGCCTCCACGCCCTCGACCGCCTCGCCCGCCCGGTCCAGGTGCTCCATGGCGGCGAGCGGCGGCTCGCCGGGCAGGATCTCGGCGGCGGCGCGGGCGATCTCGCCCTCCAGCCGGTGGAACTCGTCCCAGCCGTAGGCGTAGGCGTCCTCCAGGTCCAGGTCCGCGCCGGTCCAGTGCCGGGCGGCCAGGCGGTAACGGTCCCGGCCCACCCCGTCCGGGGTCCCGGCCGCCGCGGGGGCGTAGGTGCCGCGCAGATGGGCGCGCACCCCGTCGAGCGCGCCGGTGGCGAGCCCGGCGGCCTCGTCCAGTTCGGCGCGCAGCGGCTCGGGGCCACCGGCGGCGAACGAGCGGTACCAGTCGGCGGTGATCAGCGCGTCGATCTGTCCGGCCACCGCCTCGGCCTGGCGTGGCGCGGCGGTCAGCCCCCGCGCCACGCCCTCGTCGAGCGAGGCCAGATAGCCGCGCATCGACCCCGGCACGTTCCGCAGCCGCCGGGCGATCACCGCCCAGTCCTCGTCCGTGGCGTTCGGCATCAGCAGCAGCGAAGAACGGAGCAGCTGGACCGGGGAGAAGAAGATCGAGACGTCCCTGAGGTGCTCCCCCGCCGCGTCGAGCGCCAGCCTGGCCGTCAGCCGCTCGCGCAGCAGCCGCGCCGCGCGCCGCTCCACGGCCGGGAGGTCACCGCCCGGCGCCCCCGCCGCCCCCGTCCCCGCCGCCTCGGCCGCGTCGAGCCGGGCGAGGGTCGCGCGGCGGGCCTCCGCGACCGCCTCGTGCCCCTCGGGCGAGAGGTCGGGCAGGGCATCGGCGCCGGGGCGAATGCCCAACTGCGTCCCGATCAGGGGGTCCAGGTCGGCGAGGGCTTCGACGTACGCGTCCGCGATCGCCCGCGGGGTGGTTTGCTCCATTGTGTCATCCTCATACAACAGCCACCCCCAGGGAAGGTTAGGACGCACTGGTGTTCGGTGACCTCATCGGGCGGGAGCATGCGGCCGGTGTGCTCCGCGCCGAGCTGGAGCGTGCCACGGCGAGCCACGGCGGTCTCGTGCTCGTCGCCGGTGAGGCGGGCATCGGCAAGACCGCCCTCGTCACCGGCGCCGCCGAGGAGGCCAGGGCCCTGGGCGCGCTCGTGCTCGGCGGCTCCTGCTGGGACTCGGAGAACGCGCCGGGGTACTGGCCGTGGGTGCAGGTGCTGCGCGCCCTGCGCCGCTCCGTCGGCCGCGAGGAGTGGGAGGCGCTGCGCGCGGCCGGGGACGGAACGCTCGGCGCGCTGCTGAACGAGGCCGGGCACGCGGCGACGGCCCAGCCCGCGCCCGCCTCCGAGTCCTTCGAGCTGTACGACGCGGTGACCACGGCCCTGGTCACCGCCTCGCACCGGCGGCCCCTGGTGGTGATCTTCGACGACCTGCACTGGGCCGACACGGCGTCGCTGCGCCTGCTCAGGTTCGCCACCCAGCACACCTGGTTCGAACGCCTGCTGCTCGTCGGCACCTACCGCGACGCGGAGGTCGAGCCCACCGGCCACCCGCTGCACTCGCTGATGATGCCGCTGGTGGCCAAGGCCACCACGCTCACCCTCACCGGCCTCGCCGAGCACGAGGTCGGCGCGCTGATCGAGCGCACCAGCGGGAACGCGGCCGAGCCCGCGCTGCTGACCGAGGTGCACCGGCGCACCGGGGGGAACCCGTTCTTCGTCGAGCAGACCGCCAGGCTCTGGCACAGCGGCGGCGCGGTCACCGGCATCCCGCCCGGCGTGGGCGACGCGGTGCGCCGGCGCCTCGGCCTGCTCCCCGAGCGCGTGACGCGGCTGCTGACCGACGCGGCGGTGCTGGGCCGCGGGTTCCACCGGCAGGTGCTCGGCGCGGTCGCCGCCACGCCCACGCCCGAGACCGACCGGCTGCTCGACCACGCGGTGACGGCCCGGCTGGTCACGCAGCGCGGCACCGGCCGGTTCGCGTTCGCCCACGACCTGGTGCGCGAGACGCTGTACGGGGAGCTGAGCGACGTGGAGCGGCGGCGCAGGCACGCCGCCGTGGTGCGGGCGCTCGAACCGGCGGGCCTGGCCGACCACGTGCCCCCGGCGGACCTGGCCCGGCACGCCCGGCTCGCGGGCGCCGACCTCGCACCGTCGCGCGCCGTCGAGCTGCTGCGGGCCGCGGCCGGTGACGCCGTCGGCCGGATGGCGTTCGAGGAGGCCGTCGGCCATCACCGCCTCGCCTACGAGCTGGCCGCCGCCCTCGGCGCCCGCCGCCGCCTGCTGGTGGGGCTCGACCTCGCCGCCGACCTGCTCCACACCGGGGCCGACGAGGAGGCGGTGCGGATTCTGCGGGAGGCGGCCGTCGCGGCGCGCGAGCTCGACGACCCCGGGCTGCTGGCCCGCGTCGCGCTGTCGATGTACCGCGGCCACGGGCCCGTTGGCGCCCAGGGGCTCGGCGCGCTGCGCGGCGAGACCATCCGCGAGGCCCACCGGCGGCTCATCGGGGCGCGCGGGAAGGGCGGGAACGGCGGGCACGGCGGGCACGGCGCGAACGCCGCCGGCGGGACGGACGAGGCCGACGAGGCCGCCACGCTCGACCGGCTCGCGCGGGAGCTGACCGTCCGCACCGCCGTGCTCGCCCGCCGCGGGCAGGACGACGACGCGCTGGCGTTCAGCCTCTGGGCCCGGCACGACGCGATCTGGGGCCCCGGCACCGCGGCCGAACGCCAGGCGCTGACCGAGGAGATGATCACCCTCGCCCGCCGCTCGCGCGACCACGACCTGGAGCACTTCGCCTCCTCGCTGCGCTGGGTGGCGATGGTGGAGCAGGGCGACCCGGAGTACGTGACGCAGCTCAACGCGTTCCTGGCGACGGTCGAGCGGGTCGGCCTGCCGCGCTTCCGTCTCTCGGCCGCCGTCGACCGCTGCATCATCGCCGTCTTCCAGGGGCGGTTCGAGGACGCCGAGACGCACTGGGAGCGGGCGCTGGAGATCGGCAGCCAGGGCGACCCGCACGAGCACCACGAGCAGTTCGCCGCCTCCCTGTCATGGCAGCGGCTCCTGCTACAGGGGCGGTTCGAGGAGCTGGAGGGGCTGCGCCTCGAAGGGGCGTACGGCGAGGAGATCCCCCGGATGGAGCTGCTGCACGGGATCGCGGCGGCGCAGCGCGGGGACGTGAAGGCCGTGGAACGGCACTACGAGGTGGCGCGGCAGCAGCGCTATCCGCGGTTCGTCGAGGCGATGTGGCTGCGGTTCCAGGCGCAGGCCGCGGCCCTGTCCGGGGACCCGGCGCGGCGCGGGCACGCGCGGGCGGCGCTGGCGCCGTTCCGCGACCAGTGGGCGGTGTCGATGTTCGGCTTCGACATCGGCGGGCCCATGGTGCTGTGGATCGCGGTGCTCGACGCGAGCGAGGGCCGGTGGGACGCGGCGGTGGACGGCTTCGAGGCGGCGGCGGCGTCGGCGGACCGGCTGCGGGCCCGCCCCTGGTCGGTCGAGGCGCGCTCGCGTCTGGTGGGCGCGCTGGCCGGCCGCGGCGGGCCGGGGGACGCGGAGGCGGCGTCGGCGCTGCTGGCCGCGGTGGAGCGGGAGGCGGCCGAGCTCGGCATGCGCCACATCCCCGCCCGGCTGGCCGCGGCCCGCACCCGCCTCGCCGGCGGCGGCCCGGGGCAGGAGGACGCGGGCCCCGCCGCGGCGACCGGGAGCGAGAACGGGAACGGGCAGGGGAGGGGCGCGAGCATCTTCCGCTTCGACGGCGCCGTGTGGACCCTGACCCACGCGGGCCGGACGGTCCACATGCCCGACGCCAAGGGCCTGCGCGACCTGCACGAGCTGCTGGCGCACCCCGGGACCGAGATCCCCGCGGTGCGGCTGCTGTCCCCCGAGGCGGGGGCGGTCGAGCGGTTCGGCGGCGACCCGGTGCTCGACGACGAGGCCAAGGCCCGTTACCGCCGCCATCTCGACGCCCTGGACGCCGAGATCGACCGGGTGGCGGAGGCGGGCGACGCGGGGCGGGCGGCGGAGCTCGACCGCGAACGGGCCGCGCTCCTCGCGGAACTGCGGGCCGCCGCGGGGCTGGGCGGGCGGAGCCGCCGCCTGGGCGACGAGGCGGAGCGCGCCAGGAAGACGGTCACGGCCCGCATCCGGGACGCGCTCCGCCGCCTCGACGAACGCCACCCCGAACTCGCCGCCCACCTGCGGTCCACCGTGACCACCGGCGCGATGTGCGCCTACCGCCCGGAGCCGCGGGATCAGGCCGCCTTCCGGCTGTAGGGCGCGGCAGCACGCCGAAGCCGGTGCCCCCCCGCCGCGGGGGGTCACCGGCCGAGGGCCACGGGCCTACTTCCTGTTGTAGAGGCTCATGGTCAGGGTGCCGAAGACCGCGATCAGCGCGGCGCCCGCGACCAGGACCCAGGCGATCGCGCCCGCGTCGGCGTTGCCGTCCATCAGGCCCCGGGCCGCCTCGACCAGGCGCGAGACCGGGTTGACGTCCACGAACCCCTGGAGCCAGCCGGGCATGGTGTCGGGCTCGACCAGGATGTTGGACATGAACGTCATCGGGAACAGCACCAGCATGCTGACGCCCATCACCGACTTCTCGGAGCGGAGCAGCAGGCCGAACATGGTCCAGATCCACGAGAAGGCGAAGGAGAACGCGACCAGCAGCACGATCGCCGCGGTCACGCCGAGCGCCCCGCCCTCGGGCCGGTAGCCCAGGATCAGGCCCACGGCCAGGATCACGACCGAGGCCATGGTGTAGCGGAACATGTCGCCGAACAGGTACCCGACCATCGCGGAGGGCCGCCACACCGGCAGCGTCCTGAACCGGTCGAAGACGCCCTTCGCGATGTCGGTGTTGACCGAGACGCCGGTGTACATCGTGGTCATCACGACGCTCATCACCATGATGCCGGGCAGGAGGAACTGGAGGTACTCGGTGGTCGAGCCCGCCAGCGCACCGCCGAACAGGTAGGTGAACATCAGCGTCATCATGATCGGGAAGACCGTGACGTCGAAGAGCTGCTCGGGAACGTGCTTGATCTTCAGCATCGCCCGCCAGCCGAACGTGAGGGAGGCGGACAGCGCGCTGGGGCGCGGCGGGCGCGCGTCCTTGGAGAGCAGCGCCTCCAGGGTCTCCGTGGCCGGGACGTGGACGTCGTCCTCGTCGGCCCGTCCGTCTCCGAGGGTCTCGGTGGTGTTCGTCGCGGTGCTCATGCCACGGCCTCCTGCTTCTCCTGCTGCCGCGCGGGCTGCTGCTGCGTCTTTTCGGTGAGGGCGAGGAAGACCTCGTCCAGGCTGGGCTGTCCCAGCGAGAAGTCGTCGACGGTGATGCCCCTGGCCGCGAGCTCGCCCAGGGCGCGGGAGGCCAGCTCGGCCGGGCCCGTCGCACCGCCCTCCGGCATGATCCGCGCGGTCAGCGCGACCGGGTCGTGGTCGAGCTGCACGGCGGTCTTCATGACCTCGGAGAGCACCCGCTGCGCCTCCGGCCGCAGATGGGCGTCGCGGAGGCGGACGTGGACCGAGCCGGAGCCGACCGAGGACTTCAGCTGTCCCGGCGTGCCCTCGGCGATCACCCTGCCGTTGTCGATCACCGCGATCCGCCCGGCCAGCTGGTCGGCCTCGTCCAGGTACTGCGTGGTCAGCAGGACCGTGGTGCCCTGCGCGACGACCGCGCGCACGATGTCCCACACCTGGTTCCTGCTGCGGGGGTCGAGCCCGGTGGTGGGCTCGTCCAGGAAGAGGAGGTCGGGGGTGTTGAGGATGCTGGCGGCGATGTCCAGGCGGCGCCGCATGCCGCCCGAGTAGTTCTTCGCCTGCTTGCCCGCGGCCTCGGTCAGCCCGAACGCCTCCAGCAGCCTGGCCGCCCGGTCATAGGCGGCGGGCTTGCGGTGGCCGAGCAGCCGGGCCAGGAGCACCAGGTTCTCCGTGCCGGTCAGGTCCTCGTCGACGGAGGCGTACTGGCCGGTGAGCGAGACCCGGCCGCGCACGGTGTCGGCCTCCTTGACCACGTCGTGCCCGAAGACGCGGGCCTCGCCGCCGTCGGGGCGCAGCAGCGTCGCGAGCACCCTGACGGCGGTGGTCTTGCCCGCCCCGTTGGGTCCGAGCACGCCGTAGACGGTGCCCGCCGGCACCCGGAGGTCGATGCCGTCCACCGCGCGCTTGTCGCCGAAGACTTTGACGAGCCCTGTCGTTTCGATCGCCAGCTCGCCGGTGCGCTCACTCATCTCGATCCTTGTCTCTCTCGGGGTGTGTGTCGTGCGGTCGTGGGTCGTGCAGGTGTCGTGTGCGGGTGTCTCGTCAGGGGGTGGACCGGTCGCGTCACCGAAACTCATCTCTCCCGACGAGAATTCGAAAATATTTACGCAACATAGGGTCGCCGGGTGCGGGCCTCCCTCAACGCCAGGCCCCACCAGGCGAGTTCGTCGAGCATCGCGGTGGCGGCACGGTGGTGCGCGTCCGAGCCCTGGCCCTCGCCGGAGAGCAGGTCGATGCCCACGCCGTCCCGCATGGTGACGGTGTGCAGCTCGGTGAAGACCGACCGCAGGGCCTCGACCGCGTAGGTGCCGAGGGAGCGGGTCCCGTAGGAGACGAAGCCCACCGGCTTGGTCTGCCACTCGTCGTAGGCGTAGTCGATGGCCTGCTTGAGGGAGGCGGGGAAGCTGCGGTTGTACTCGGGGGTGACGACGACGAACGCCTCCGCCCGGTCGACCGACGCGCTGAACCGGCGCATGGCGGACGTCGGTTCGTGGGGGAGACGGGCGGGGAAGTCGAAGTCGAGGAGATCGAGCACGTCCACGTCCACGTCCCCGCGGCGGCGCGCGTGCGCCACGAACCACTCCCCGACCGCACCCCCCGCGCGCCCCTGCCGGGTGGATCCGATGATCACCGCGACCCGCAGCCTGGTCTCTTCGTCCATGGCTCCGACCTCCTCTCACCCCCTGGGCGCGAGATGGCGTCCGGCGGTCGCGAGATCGGATCTGGCGAACCCGTGCGGCGCGTGGTGAGGCACGGGTGGACCGGGGGGACGCAAGGGGCAGGGGCGCAGTCGTTCGAGGCGCTGACGGCCGGCGACCCGGCGCGCGTCAGGCCGTTCGCGCTGGTGGCGCGGCTGGGCGCCGGCGGCGCGGCGCGGCGCGTCAGCGGCGTCCGGACCGCGGGGGTGGTGCCGTTCGCGTTCGACAACGTGGGCCCGGGGCCCGGAACGGGAGTTCCTGTGGCGGCTCACGTTCCCGCCCACCCTCCGGGCCGGGCGCTGGTCTTCGCGGTCCTCGCCTCGTGTGTGCGGCGGCACACCGGTGCCGCCGTGCGCGTCTGCTGGACGACTGACCGCGCCGGAGCAACTACCCCTGCGGCGGCGCTTTCCTCCGGGTGACCGTGCGCGCGCGGCCGGGCATCCGGTCCGCGCTGTACGACGTCGCGTCCGACCAGGTCACATGGAGCCGACGCCCGCGCTGATCCTCAGCTTGGACTGGCCGTGCGGCAGGCTCTCCCAGTCGTCCATGAACTCCGCCCGCAGGCCCTGCCGTTCGGCCATGCCGACCAGCGTCTCGGTGCGGTAGTAGAAGTCCTCGCGCAGCACGTGGTGCTCGCGGCCCTCGGTGCGGTCGAAGGTGAAGTCGAAGAAGCCGCCGGGCGCGAGCACGCGGCCGACGTTGGCCAGGCACTCCTCGATGACCTGCGGTGGCGAGTGCGAGAAGACGCTGTGCGCGTGCACGATGTCGAAGTGGCCCGCGGGGAGGAAGTCGAACGTGAGGTTCCGGGTCAGCGTCAGGTGCGGCAGCTTCGGCTGCAACGCGTAGGCCACCACCGTCTCCTTGGCGCTGATGAGGATGTCGGGCGAGATGTCGATGCCGTAGTAACGCCCCGGGTCGAGGTAGTCGATGAAACGCCAGCCCGCCCGGAGGTTGCCGCAGCCGATGTCCAGCATGCGGTGCGCGGGCGTGAGGCCATGGCCCCGCAGATAGTCGAACTGCATGCGGCCCAGCGCCAGCCAGCGCTTCTTGCTGCCGCTGCCGACCGCCAGGTCGGCGTCGCGGGCGGCGTCCGAGGCCATCACCGCGCGGTAGTAGGCGACGTGGTCCCTGGGGTGCCTCAGCCAGAGCCAAGCGTCGCGGGCGGTGCGCCGGGCATGGGGCGCGACACGGCGCGGATTCCTCGCCGCGTAACGGATCTTGTGGGCGACGCTGGCGCGGTTGACGGCCAGTTTACGGCGGTTGCTTTCCATAGAGGCAGCTTGGTGCAGATCGTCCCCCTCCTCCAGAAGGCGCGCAGCACGGCGCCACACCGCCGCCCGGCACCTCCCCGCCCTATACCCCCAGGGGGTATTTGACGACGCTTACCCCGCCGGGGTATACAGAGAGAGCGAGATACCTCCCTCGGGTATCCTGGGCGGCGAGGAGCACAGTCATGAGAGCCACCACTTCCGGCAGCACCACGTCCGGCAGCACCACCCCGGCCACGGCCTCCGGGGCCACCACGCGGACCGAGCTGGCCATCGGCGGGATGACCTGCGCCTCGTGCGCCGCCCGGATCGAGAAGAAGCTCAACCGGATGGACGGCGTGACCGCGACGGTCAACTACGCCACCGAGAAGGCCCGGGTCGAGCACGCCGAGGACGTCACCGTCCGCGACCTGATAGCGACCGTGGAGGCCACCGGGTACACGGCCGAGCCACCGCCGCCCCCCGATCCGGGCCCCGCGGCACGCCGGGACGGCGCCCCCGGCGCGGCGCCGGCGCAGGCGCCTGACGAGCTCGCGGGCCCGCGCCACCGGCTGCTCGTCACGGCCGCCCTCGCCGCCCCGGTGATCGCCCTGGCCATGGTGCCCGCCTGGCAGTTCGACTTCTGGCAGTGGCTCTCCCTCACCCTCGCCGCGCCCGCCGTGGTGTGGGGCGGCTGGCAGTTCCACCGCGCCGCCTGGACCAACGCCCGGCACGGGGCCGCCACCATGGACACGCTGATCTCGGTCGGCACCCTGGCCGCGCTGCTCTGGTCGGCCTGGGCCCTGTTCTTCGGGGAGGCGGGCGAGCCGGGGATGACGCACCCGTTCTCCCTCTCCATCGAGCGCACCGACGGCAGCGGCTCCATCTACCTGGAGGCCGCCGCCGGGGTGACCGCGTTCCTGCTGGCGGGCCGGTACTTCGAGGCCCGCGCCAAGCGGCGGGCCGGAGCGGCGCTGCGCGCCCTGCTCGACCTGGGCGCCAAGGAGGCGACGGTGCTGCGCGGCGGCGCCGAGCACCGGGTCCCGGTGGGCGACCTCGCGGTGGGGGACCGCTTCGTCGTCAGGCCCGGCGAGAAGATCGCGACGGACGGCGTGGTCGTGGAGGGCAGCTCGGCCGTGGACGCCGCGCTGCTGACCGGCGAGTCCGTGCCGACCGAGGTCGCCGTGGGCGACGCGGTCACCGGCGCCACGCTCAACGCGGGCGGCCGGCTGGTCGTGGAGGCCACCCGCGTCGGCGCCGACACCCAGCTGGCGCGGATGGCGCGGATGGTCGAGGACGCGCAGAGCGGCAAGGCCGCGGCCCAGCGCCTCGCCGACCGCGTCTCCGCGGTCTTCGTACCGGTGGTCATCGCGCTCTCCCTCGCCACCCTCGGCTTCTGGCTGGGGAACGGCGCCGAGCTGCTCGCCGCGTTCACCGCCGCCGTCGCCGTGCTGATCATCGCCTGCCCCTGCGCCCTCGGCCTGGCCACGCCCACCGCGCTGCTGGTCGGCACCGGCAGGGGCGCGCAGCTCGGCATCCTGATCAAGGGCCCCGAGGCCCTGGAGAACACCCGCAGGGCCGACACCGTCGTCCTCGACAAGACCGGCACCGTCACCGAGGGCCGCATGACCCTGACCCGCGTCACCGCCGCGCCGGGCGTGGCCGAGGCCGACGTGCTGCGGCTGGCCGGCGCCCTGGAGCACGCCTCCGAGCACCCCCTGGCGCGCGCCGTGGCCGGGGCGGCGGCCGACCGGGTGGGCACCCTGCCGCCCGCCGAGAGCTTCAGCAACGTTCCCGGGCTCGGCGTCACCGGCGTCGTGGAGGGCCACGCCCTGCTCGTGGGCCGGGAGCGGCTGCTCGCCGACTGGGCGATGACGCTGCCCGCGCCGCTCGCCGAGGCGAAGGAGGCGTCCGAGTCCCGGGGCCGCACCGCCGTGGTGGTGGCCTGGGACGGCGAGGCCAGGGCCGTCCTGGAGGTGGCCGACGCGGTCAAGGCCACCAGCCGCGAGGCGGTGCGGCGGCTGCGCGCCCTGGGCCTGACGCCGATCCTCCTCACCGGGGACAACGCCGCCGCCGCGCGGGCGGTGGCCGACGAGGTGGGCATCGAGGAGGTCGTCGCCGAGGTCCTGCCCGAGGAGAAGGTCGCCGTCGTCCGGCGGCTCCAGGCCGAGGGCCGCACGGTGGCCATGGTGGGCGACGGGGTCAACGACGCCGCCGCGCTGGCCACCGCGGACCTGGGCCTGGCGATGGGAACGGGCACGGACGCGGCCATCGAGGCCGCGGACCTGACGCTGGTCAACGGCGACCTGCGGGCCGCCGTGGACGCCATCAGGCTCTCGCGCAGGACGCTGCGCACCATCCAGGGGAACCTGGTCTGGGCCTTCGGCTACAACGTGGCGGCGCTGCCGCTGGCCGCCGCCGGGCTGCTGAGCCCGATGCTGGCCGGGGCCGCGATGGCGTTCTCCTCCGTCTCGGTCGTGGCGAACAGTTTGCGGTTGCGCACCTTCCGGGCCGACACCGGCCGTTGACCCCGCGCGAACGGGCGGAACCCTGGGCCGGACCGGATACGTTGACCGTGTGCACTGAATCACGACCAACCGAGGGTGAGTGACACCGATGTCCATGTGGGACCGGATCAAGGACTCCGCCAAGGGACGGACCGGCACGAGCCCGGGGGGCGGCACGGGTGCCGGCCCCGGCTCCCGCTCCGGCTCCGGCGGGAGCGGGGGTTCGCAGCTGGTGGGCGCCTTCAAGAACCAGCTGTCGTCCATGAAGACCGAGTTGAAGAGCGGCGCCTTCAGGGACGCCAGCATGGCGATGTGCGCGCTGGTCGCCGCCGCCGACGGCACGGTGGACGGTGCGGAGCGTCAGCGCGTCGAATCCCTGATCGTCAGCAACGACGTCCTCCAGAACTTCCCGGCCGACTCGCTGCGCCAGCGCTTCAACAAGCACGTGGACCAGCTCGTCTCCAACTTCCCCGTCGGGAAGGGCGCCGTGATGCAGGAGATCGCCAAGGTGCAGAAGAAGCCGACGGAGGCGCGGGCCGTCATCCAGACCGGCATCGTGATCGCCGGTGCGGACGGGTACTTCTCGCAGGTCGAGCAGCAGGTCATCCGCGAGGTCTGCGGCACGCTGGGCATCGCCCCCAGCGAGTTCAACCTCTGAGCGGAGCGCACGCGTGAACGGGGCGGGGCCGGTGCGGCCCCGCCCCGTTCACGCCCCGGCGTTCACGCCCCGGCGCGGCTCACTTCTTCCGGATACTGAGGTGCAGTTCCCTCAGCCTGGCCTCGTCGACCTCGCCGGGGGCGCCCATCATGACGTCCTGCGCGTTCCCGTTGAGCGGGAAGGCGATGGTCTCCCTGATGTTCGGCTCGTCGGCCAGCAGCATCACGATCCGGTCGATGCCCGGCGCGATCCCGCCGTGCGGCGGGGCGCCGAAGCGGAACGCCCTGAGCATGCCGCCGAATTCGCTCTCCACCTGCTCCCTGGTGTACCCGGCGATGCCGAACGCCTTGTACATGATCTCCGGCTCGTGGTTCCTGATGGCGCCGGAGGAGAGCTCGGTCCCGTTGCACACGATGTCGTACTGCCAGGCCAGGACGTCCAGCGGGTCCTTGCTCTCCAGCGCCTCGATCCCGCCCTGCGGCATGGAGAACGGGTTGTGCGAGAACTCGATCGCGCCCGTCTCCTCGTCCCGCTCGAACATCGGGAAGTCCACGATCCAGCAGAAGCGGAAGACGTTCTCCTCGAAGTGCCCCGTCCGCTTGGCCGCCTCGACCCGCACCGCGCCCATGATCCGCGAGACCTCGTCGTAGGCGCCGGCGCCGAAGAAGACCGCCGTGCCGGGGCCCGCGTCCAGGCGCTCCAGCAGCGCGGCGGTGTCGGCCTCGGTCAGGAACTTGGCGATCGGCCCGGTCAGCGCGCCCTCCTCGCCCACCCGCACCCAGGCCAGACCCTGCGCGCCCTGCTCCACGGCGAACTCGCCGAGCTGGTCGAAGAACCGCCGCGACTGCCCGGCCGTGCCGGGGACGGCGAGCGCGCGCACGTGCTTGCCCGCGAACGCCTTGAAGCCCGAGTCGGCGAAGATGTCGGAGACATCGGTCAGCTCCAGCGTGGCCCGCAGATCCGGCTTGTCCGAGCCGTACCTGCTCATCGCCTCGCGGAACGGGATGCGCGGGAACGGCGAGGTGACGTGCCGTCCACCGCCGAACTCCTCGAACAGGTCGGTCATCACCTTCTCGATGACGCCGAACACGTCCTCCTGCTCGACGAAGCTCATCTCCATGTCGAGCTGGTAGAACTCGCCGGGCGAACGGTCGGCGCGCGCGTCCTCGTCGCGGAAGCAGGGCGCGATCTGGAAGTACCGGTCGAAGCCCGCGATCATCAGCAGCTGCTTGAACTGCTGCGGCGCCTGCGGCAACGCGTAGAAGTTCCCCGGGTGGAGGCGCGAGGGCACCAGGAAGTCGCGCGCGCCCTCGGGCGAGGTGGCCGAGAGGATCGGGGTGGCCATCTCGGTGAAGCCGAGCCCGGTCATCCGCCGGCGGATCGAGGAGATGACGGCCGAGCGCAGCAGGATGTTGCGGTGCATGCGCTCGCGGCGCAGGTCGAGGAAGCGGTACTCCAGGCGCCGCTCCTCGTTCACGCCGTCCTCGGTGTTGACGGTGAACGGGATCTGCTCGGCGGTCCCCAGCACCTCGGCCTCGGCGACCTCGATCTCGATCTCGCCGGTCGGCAGCTCGGGGTTCACGTTCTCCGCGCCGCGGCCCGTGACCCGGCCGTCGATCCTGACCACGGTCTCCTTGGCGAGCGACCCGAGCCGCTCGTCCACGGCCGCGCCGCCCGGGGTGTCGGGGCGGACGACGAGCTGGGTGATCCCGTAGTGGTCGCGGAGGTCGACGAAGAGGATGCCGCCCAGGTTCCGGCGATTGTGCAGCCACCCCGACAGCCGGACATCCTCGCCGATGTCCGCGGAGCGCAGTTCGCCGCAGGTGTGGGACCGGTACCGATGCATCGCTCATCCAAGGGGTCTGGGTCTGGGTCTGGGGGGTGTCCGTGTCGTCCGATCAGGCCCTTCAGACTACCGTCGGCCGCCGTCCCCACCGCCCCGGCCCAAGCCCGCTGGCCGACGGGGAGCGTATCGACATAAAGTCGTTCATTATGCGCACCGAGGACGTGCTGGCCAGCTCCGAGACGGGCGTGTGGACCTGGGACGGCGCACACGGCCGGATCAGCCTGGACGCCACCGCGGCCAGGCTGTTCGAACTGCCGGCCGAGGCGGTCACGCTGCCGGAGGCGGCCCTCCGCGCCCGGATCGCCACCGAGGACATCATCGAGACGGAGCGCGTGCTCGCGGTCGCCGAGGCCGCGGGGCGGGTGACGGAGACCAGGATGCGGGTCATCGGCGAGGACGGCAGGGTGCTGCGGACCGTGCGCAACCGCATCAGGCCGGTCAGGGAGGGCGAGCCCGGCGTCGCGGGCATCACCTCGGGCATGGTCGGCACGGTGATGGAGGTCCCCGGCACCCCCGGGCGCCCGGCCTCCATGGAGTGGGACTGGCGCCGCGCGCGCGAGGCGTTCGTCCTGGACGCCGGGCAGGCGTTCTCCGAGGCGCACACGGCCAAGGACGTGCTGCGGGTGACCGACTCGCTGGCGATGCCGGGGTTCACGCCGGACGGGATCGCGGTCTTCGTCCAGGAGGGCGACGAGTTGAGCCTCGTCGACTACCAGGGCCGCGACCTGGAGGGCGCGTTCGACCCGTTCCCCATGCCGGTCGAGCGCCACTACCCGGCCACCGACGTGCTGCGCACGGGGCGCGCGGTCTACCTCGCGACGCCCGAGGAGTACGAGAGCCGCTACCCGGAGGCATGGACGTGGGCGAAGCGGTTCAGGCGGAGCTCCTGGGCGTTCCTGCCCCTGGTGGTGGCGGGCCGCACGATCGGCGTCTGGCTGGCGGCGTTCGCCTCGCCGGTCGGCTTCACCATCGAGGACAGGTCGCTGCTGTCCACGATCGCCAGGCTGCTGGCGCAGGCGCTGTCGCGCGCCTACCTCCAGGACACGGAACGGGAGCTGACGGCCGACCTCCAGCGCACGATGCGCCCCGGGCCGACGCCGCAGGTGCCCGGGATGGCGATCGCGACGCGGTACGTGCCGACGGGCGGGGGGCTGCGGGTCGGCGGCGACTGGTTCGACGTCATCCCCCTGCCGTCGGGGCGGGTGGGCCTGGTCATCGGCGACGTGCAGGGGCACGACGTGCGGGCCGCGGCGATCATGGCGCAGCTGCGCATCGCGCTGCGGGCGTACGCCTCGGAGGGCCACCACCCGGACGCGGTGCTCTCGCGGGCCTCGCGCTTCCTGGCGGGACTGACCTCGGAGTTCGACCAGGGGACCGAGGAGCCGCGCTTCGCGACCTGCCTCTACGTGGAGGTGGACCCCCGCTCGGGCGCCCTCGACATCTCCCGCGCCGGGCACCTGGACCCGGAGATGGTGTTCGAGGACGGAACGATGGTGACCCGTCCGACGGAGGGCGGGCTGCCGCTCGGCGTCTCCCCCGAGGAGGACTACCCGACGACGCGCCTGATCCTCCAGCCCGGCGAGACGCTGCTGATGTGCACGGACGGGCTGGTCGAGACCTGCACGCGCGACCTGGAGTCCGGCTGGGCACGGCTGCGCAAGGCGGTGGCGGGGGTGGGCGGGGGGGGGGGCGGCGACCTCGCCGACACGCTGATGGGAACGGTGCACGACGCGCAGGAGCCGTCGAGGACGGTCCCGAGGCAGGAGCGGGACCTGGACGACATCGCGCTCCTGCTGCTGCGCCGCCCGCCGGGCGCCCGCAAGGGGCCGCCGGGCGGCGCGCCGGTGCGGCGGGTGGTGCTGACGATCGCGCAGTCGGAGCCCGCGCGGATCTCGGACGCGCGCGGGCAGCTGGAGACGCTGCTGCACGACTGGTCGCGGAAGGACCGCCTCTCGGACGCGGTGCTGATGCTGTCGGAGGTGGTGACGAACGTGCTGACGCACACGGACGGCGACGCGCTGCTGGTCGCCGAGCTGAGCGGCCCTCCGGGCGACCGCCTGCTCCGCGTCGAGGTCAGCGACCCGAGCGACGAACCCCCGCACCGCCGCCACCCCGGCGAGCTGGCCTCCTCCGGCCGCGGCCTGCTGCTGATGGAATCCCTCTCCGACGCGTGGGGCTACGCCCCCCGGGGGCCCGGCAAGACGACATGGTTCGAGCTCCACGAGCAGAGGCCGGGCGGCTGAGGTGACCCTGCGGGTGGCTTGGCTGGGGCGGTTTCCGAGGCTTTACGCAGCCGCGTTGGGGCGAGCCTCTAAGATCGGGGGCCCTGATCGGGCACTTGCGGGCAGGTGCACAGCCTGCCCGATCCGCTGGCCAGCGTAAGGGCCCCCGATCTCTCGCCCCAACGCGGCTCCCGCCCAAAGCCTCTCCAACCGCGACCGGGGGTGAGGCCCTCGCGGGCCGGGGGGGACCTGGACTCTTTTGGTTCTTCAGCGCACTTGGAAGTTGGGGGGCGCGCGGGCCGGCCGCGAGCGCTGTTGGGGCCAGATAGGGGG